>CAYRNM010000001.1:0-31788 GCA_964425465.1 uncultured Anaerolineae bacterium
GCGCCGCGAGCTGGAGCGGGCCATTGCGTGCAAGGAGCCCTTCGGCCACGCCGCCATACCTTGGAATGCGCGTGGAACATGCTGCATGACCTGGAACGGGCGGCTGGGGACCCCCAGGCCGCAGCCCAGGCCCGCCAGCAGGCGGTGCAAACCTACCTGGCCTACCGCCGCGCAGGTGGCGAGAGCCGGCTGCCTGGTGCCAGGCTCTGTGCCCAGATCGCTCAAGACATCCAACGCGGTGACACCACAGAGGCAGAACGATTCCTTGCCCAGGCCGCAGGTGCACCAGATACGCCAGCCTGGCTCAAGGCCATGATCCCCAAGCTCCAGGCCATCCTCCAGGGCTCCCGCGACCTCGCCCTGGCCACCGACCCCAACCTGGACTACGATGACGCCGCAGAACTGCAACTCCTGCTGGAGGCCCTGGGGTCAATGTGAGAGGGCGAGGCATCCCTGGCCGGCTGTATGCAATAGTGGAGCAGCGTTCGGCGGCGGAGGCATCCAGTAATTCAAACGACTCTTGGGGATGCCTCGCCCCTACTTTTTGCAGTGGGGATGAAAGGTTACGCAGAGGCGATCTGGGCCAGCGCCTGCCGCACGGGGATGAAACGCTCGCCGGGCCAGAGCCAAGCCACGTCAATCCAGAAGCCGGGCACGGCGACGGAGCGCAGGATGCCTTCCGCGTCGGGCATGACGGGGACAAAGCGCGTGCCCCCCGGCCTGGCCGGGACAGGCTGAAGCTGGTAGAACTCGGTGCCGGCCGGCCCGTAGGGGTCAATGAGCCATAGCTCGCACACGCCGGCCCGCTCGTAGGCCCGGAACTTGGGGCCTCGGTCGTAGAAGGCCGTGCTGGCCGAGAGGATCTCAATGACTAGGTCGGGAGCGCCGAAGACCCCTTTGCTCTCCATCATGCCCGTCCGTTCCCTGGCCACGAAGAGGATGTCCGGCTCGTAAGTTTGCTCTACTTCCAGCTCTACGGCAGTGCGAGATCCGAGTACCTCTCCCAGATCGTGCTCTTCAACGTAGGCCGCGAGAAGGCGGAACAAGAACCCAAACAACCTCTCGTGGATAGTAAAAGCAGGAGAGTGCACGATCACCACCCCGTCAATCAGCTCGGCTTTCTGGTCTTCGGGCGCGTAGCGGAAAAACTCCTCGGAGGTCATCCGCTCCGCCACTTCAACGCGGGTGAGTACGGTCATGGGAACACCTCGGCCCACTTTGAGCGATCTGGTCATCACACTGAGTCGCATTATACATCAGATCGGGGGCTGCTGCAAGGAAGAGCGAAAGAGGAGGAGAGAGGGGAGAAGGAAAGAAAGGGGAAGGAGAGGAAAGGAAAAGTGACAGACATCAGTGAGCTGAGCTTTGAGGCCGCCTTCGCTGAGCTGGAGGAGACGGTGCGAAAGTTGGAAGCAGGAGATCTGACGCTGGAGGAATCGCTGGCCCTCTTCGAGCGGGGCCAGACACTGGCCGCTCACTGCCAGAAGCAGCTCGACGGAGCGGAACTGAAGGTGCAGCAACTCCTGTCCACGTCCCAGGGCGAGCACCGCGCTGTGGACTTTGAGGTGCAAGAGTAGCAGGCAGGAGGTTAGTAAGGGCGAGGCATTCCGTGTGGCTTGGCTCAATTACACTGTACCCTCGTGTGGACAGGCACTTGGGTCAACAGGATGATCTTGGGAAGGCCTCGCCCTTACTCTGGGGGAGCAAGTGTCGGCACGGGGGTGGGCTTCTCGGGCGGCTCAGTGACCAGGCGGTTCAACTGATCCACCGTGGCCGATTCCATGAGCAACACCGCCTGCTCTCCGACGCGCCGCACATAGTAGGAGGCCTGATCGGGCGTCTGGTCGCCGATCTCCAGCGATTGCATGCTCCCATCCTGCAGCCTTACCTCTACAGTGAGCCCGGGATCATCGAGCCCAAAGGGGACAAAGGAGACGGCCGTCTCGGTCAGCACGCGCCTGGGCTTCACGGTGCTCAAACGCACCAGGACCCCCTCCAGGCGGGCGGAGTCCCCCTCGGCTTGGTAAGGCTCCTCCATATCCCACTCCGATGCGCCCCGACGCGTGGCCGCCATCCGCGTCCCCTCGCGCGTCTCCACCTGAAAGCGCGCCACATCCGGGATGGCAAACTCCAGGAAAGGGGGCTCCTCCGGGGGCGCTTTCTGGCCTCGGATCTCCACGAAATACACGAAGGCCCCCAACAGGGCCAGGGCAATCAGCAGGATCAGTGTGTTCCGCAGTCTCACCAGTCGTCCCTCACCGCCGTTGCCACCATACGGTGGCCCCCACCGCCAGCACCACCACCGGCAGCAGAATCCAACTGACATAGCCCACCAGCCGCGACTGGGCGTAGGTGAGGAAGAGCTCGCGCATCTGTGGCGGCTTAGGACGGATGGCGATGAGTTCCTCCTCCTCGGCCAGCCAGTTGACGCTGTTGAGGAAGAGGTCGGCGTTGCCCAGGCTGGCGATGGCGCCATTGCTGACGAAATCGGAATCGCCGAAGAGGATAAGGCGCGCCTTTCCCTTCCCTTCCACCTCCTGCTCCACGATGGCCCCCATTACCAGCGGCCCCGCCTGATCCTCTCCCTCGTCATACCTGGCCTGCGGATTCTCCACATCGGTCTCCCCCCAGCTCCGCGGACCGCTCTCCAAGAGGGGGGTGAAGGTCCGGCCCGAGGGGGGATTTTCCCTGTCAGCCAGGTCATCCACCGAACGGGCTAGCGGGAAGAATGCCATGGGCAGGTCTTTGGTAATCTGGGAGAATGGGTAGCGGACCACCAAAGGCACAGCCGGATCGCCCAGCAGAGAGTTGGTGGGGTCGAGGATGATCCCCTTTCCGAAAGCTACCTGCCAGTTGGCCAGCAGCTCATTGAGCCCCGCGTCGCGCTGGGGGTCCTGAAGGATCAACACCCTGCCCCCCGCGCTCAAATAGCTCCTCAACGCCTCCAGCTCCGCGGGCAGGAGAGGCGTCTGAGGCGCGGCGATAATCACTGCCGCCGCCTCACTGGGCACGGTGTCGGTCACCGCCAGGTTGAAGGCCTGGACGATGTAGCCATCGGCCTCTAAAGCACCCTTGGCCTGCCCATAGCCCGCCTGGTCGAAGCCCTCGATGTCCCGCTCGCGGTGGCCGGTGAGGAAGTAGACTGTCTTCTGCACATCGCGGGAGACGCGCAGGATACCGCTGGTGATGTCCTGCTCCTGGGTGCCAAAGGTATCGTACCGTTTCTCCCCCCGCTCGAAGACCAGGGTGCCGTAGCTGCGGATCTCGTACTCTCGGGCGATGGAGGGCTTCAGGTCGGGGTCAATGATCTCATAGGATATCTTGTCGCTGGCGTAGGTGTACTCCTGAAGCAGGTCCTCCGCATCCCCAGCCTGAGGGTCATCCCCGGCGAAGAAACCGAGGATCTTCACCGGCTCTTTCAGCCCAGCCAACACCTGTCGGGTCTGAGACGACAGGGAGTACTGGCTGCCGGCAGTGAGGTCCCAGCGCTGATGGTGGCGCATTGCCAGGAAGTTCACCAGGATCAGGATCCCCAGGAAGGCCAGGCTCATGACCAGCGCATTGGAGCCGTAGCGGGCTGTCCGCCCCGTGAGGGCCGCGCGCACCTGCTCGGGGCGCAGGAGGACGAAGCTGACCCACAGGAGCACCCCCAGACCGAGGGCGAGCTCCGCCTTCAGGTCCCAAAAACGGTTGATGAAATAGGAGCCCAGCCCTCCCAGGAGCAGGATAGTTCCTAGGTACGCCAGATAGTGAGCGTATAGCTTCAGCTTCTCTACGATCACTTCCACCTCCGCGTCTCCAGCGAGCGGGTGGCCAGGAAGAGCCCTGCCACCGTCACGCTCAGATAGTACACCACATCCTTGCTGTCAATGACCCCCTTGGCAAAGTCGGGGAAGTGGGTCAGTAGGGAGAGGTTGCTGAGAAAGGTGGAGATAGGCGGGCCGAAGGCCTCGGCGAAGGCCCCCGTAAGCCACAGGAAGAGCAGGAGCACAATCCCCAGCACCCCAGCTATGACCTGGTTCTGACTCAGGGAGGAGGTGAAGACGCCGATAGCCAGCATACTGCTGCCCATTAGCAGCACCCCCAGGTAGCCGCTCAGGATGGGCCCCATGTCCGGGTCGCCGAAGAGCAGCAGGATGAGGGGGTACAGCAGGGTGAGGGCCAGCATCATCCCGAAAAGGGCCAGCGCGGCCAGGAATTTCCCCAGCACCACCTCCCAGTCCCGCACCGGCGAGGTGAGCAATAGTTCTAGCGTGCCCGAGCGCTGCTCCTCGGCTAGCAGCCGCATGGAGAGAAGGGGGGCTACAAAGATGAGCAGGAAGACCAGGTTCTGAAAGAGGTAACGCAGCGTCGCCTCGCGGGAGTAGAAGAGGATACGCTCGAACAGGATGCCCAGGATGAAGAGAAAGGCCGCCGTCACCACGTAGGCGATGGGAGAGACGAAATAGGCCCCCACCTCTCGCTGGGCGATAGTCCAGGCATTCTTCATGACCCTATACCTCCATATTGCGGGAGAGTTCTCCCGGAAAGTGCTGCAAGCCCTTTGATGGGAGTAGCGGGGCTTGCCCCGTGCCAATGCGCAGCAAGCTGCGCTATTCCATTCATCCCTCTGAGCTCTCACTGGTGGTCAATTTGAGGAAAATCTCCTCCAGGCTCATACCCACGGGGCGCATCTCCAAGAGGCCCCAGCCGCCCTCCACCACCATAGCCGCCAGTTGGGGTCGCACATCCACACCCAGCGCACTCTGCACCTCGTAGCCGCTTGCATTGAGGGGGTCTACCGACAGCACCCCCTCGATGGTGGCCAGCCTCTGCTGCAACTCCTCGTCGGCTCCCTGCACCTGTAGCCAGATACGTTCTGCGCCTTGCAATCGGGCGGTGAGGTGCTCTGGAGTGTCCTCGGCTACGATGCGCCCCTGGTTGATGATCAACACCCGCCCGCAGATCTCACTCGCCTCGGGCAGGATGTGAGTGGAGAGGATGATGGTCCGCTCCCGGCCCAGATCGCGGATCAGCCCCCGCGCCTCCACCACCTGTTTGGGGTCCAGACCGAGGGTGGGCTCATCCAGAATGAGCACCTCCGGATCGTGCAGCAGTGCCTGGGCCAGCCCCACCCGCTGGCGATACCCCTTGGAGAGCTTGCCGATGATGGCATCGGCGTGATGGGTCACCCCACACACCTCCATGGCGTAGGCCATGCGTTGATCTCTATTGATGACATTCCGCAGGTGGGCCAGGTACTCCAGGTAGGAGCGGACGGTCATCTCCGGGTAGAGGGGCACGGTCTCGGGCATATAGCCGATGCGCCGCCGCACCTCCAGTGATTGGGTGAACACGTCGAAACCGGCCACCGTGGCCCGTCCCGCACTGGGAGCCAGGTACCCGGTCAGGATACGCATGGCGGTGGTCTTCCCCGCCCCGTTGGGCCCCAGGAACCCCAGCACCTCCCCTTGTTCCACGTGGAAGCTTACATCTTGTAGGGCCACCGTCTGGCCGAAGGTCTTGCAGATTCCTTCCACCTGGATCATAACTGCTGCTCCTTCCAAGCAAAAAGCACCCCGTGCTTCTCAAAGGTCTCACAGTGTGCTTCCCCATCTTTCCGCACCTATCGGGCGGAAGAGCAAAATAACTATAGCACAAGAGCCAGGGCTTGTCAAACTGCGATTCGCGCAGGTGACGGAGGGAATTTCGCCCCCAGCAGGTTTGAGATGGGAACTTTGACAGAAGAGCCTAAAACAACTATAATCGGTCTACAGAACAGGGGAGAGGGAGACGTTCAGCCTATGCCCGTCCACTACGAGCCCTACCACGTCAGAAGGACTCTGAACAAGCGCCAGCACGCCGACCATGGGTTCTGGGATCGCTGCTTGACAGCTCCCTACATTGGCTGCGAGTACGCCTGCCACATCTGCACCTCCCGCGCCTGCCCATACTGCCCCTTCGATGATCCGGCCGACTTCGGCCGGATTGTGCGCTTCAAGGATGCAATGCTTTGCTGATAGGGGATGAGATGATGAGCAAAGGAAGGCGTAAGCGAAAAGAGCCTGGACGCCGGTCGCGCTACTCGGAGATAGCGATCGGCATCACCGATCTCAGCCGTGAGGAGTGGGAGAAGTTGCAGGAGCGCTCCGACGATGCGGCGGGCGGATACGACACTTACGAGGATTGGCTGGCTGAACAGCGAAATGTGATCCGCAAGCTCAGAGCGCTGGGGGCTGAGCCCCTCAAGGTGCCAATACAGGTGGATGAGCTGGAGCAGTGGCTGGCCCAGGAGAACCTGCCCAATACCTCCGAAAGCCGAGCCCGTTACGTCGGTCTGACGGTGAGAGAGATAGTGCGGGGAAGGGAGCAGCGATGACTCGTCCAACTCCTCTGCTGGATGATCGCCCACTTCGACACCCTGCTGAGTGTGTAGAGGAGAGAAAAGATGCCTGAACTGCCTGACATCGTGGTGCTGGCGCGCAGCATGGATGAGGCACTGCAAGGGAAACGGAGAGTATGACGTGTGGGGCAACGAGGGGCGCTACGCCGAGCATTTACAGGTGGGCTATCGGACGGGGGAGCCCTGCCCGGCCTGTGGCACACTGATCGAGGAGGTGCGCGCGGGCCAGACGACCAGCTACATCTGCCCTCAGTGCCAACCCCTCAGAAGTAAAGTGACAGAGAGATGAGTGCTCACTGTCACATCG
Source organism: uncultured Anaerolineae bacterium (assembly GCA_964425465.1). Lineage (GTDB taxonomy): Bacteria > Chloroflexota > Anaerolineae > JAYEMR01 > JAYEMR01 > JAYEMR01. Next base: position 6,690 of record CAYRNM010000001.1, read on the forward strand.
GCACCTCCGGCTGGGTCTATCCCCACTGGAAAGGGGTTTTCTATCCCGAAGAGTTCCCCCAGTCCCGGTGGTTCGAGCACTATGCCCACCACTTCGCGACGGTGGAGATCAACAACACCTTTTACCGGCTGCCGAGGGAGTCCACCTTTGACCACTGGCGGGAACAGGCTCCGGAGGGATTCCTGTACGCGGTGAAGGCCAGCCGCTACATCACCCACCTCAAGCACCTGAGGGAGTGCGCCGAGCCGGTGGAGCGCTTCCTGAGGCGGGCACGGCGATTGGGAGATCATCTGGGGCCGGTGCTCTACCAGCTCCCGCCCCACTGGGGAGCCGATCCAGAGCGGCTGGAAGAGTTCGCCACACTGCTGCCTAAAGACCTGACCCACGTCTTCGAGTTCCGAAACGGGCGCTGGTTCATCGAGCCGGTGCGGGAGGTGCTGGAACGATACGGCCTGAGCTTCTGTATCTTCAGCCTCCCCGGCGCAGAGTGCCCCCTGTGGGTCGCCGGTCAGGCGGTCTACATCCGCTTCCACGGATCGGGTCGGGCCTGCGGTGGACGGTACAGCCATGAGGAGCTAAGCCCCTGGGCCCACCACATCCAGGGCTTCCTGGCCCAGGGCTATGATGTTTATGTTTACTTCAACAACGATGCCTTCGGCTATGCCCTGGAGAACGCCAGGGAGCTGAAAGAAATGGTCGAGGGAGGAAAGAAATGGCAAGCTGCAAGGAACGGCTGATGGCTCATTTTCAGGAGCAGGGGGTGGCCTTCGAGGAACTCAGCTTTCCTGAGGTGTACACTGCTCAGGAGGTGGCGGCCCAACTGCACGTCCCCGGCTGGCAGTTGGCCAAGGTGGTGATGGCCAAAGTAGGAGAAGGACTGGCCATGTTGGTGCTGCCCGCCCCGGCCAGAGTGGACTTCTCCCAACTGAAGGAGGCATTGGGAGCGAAAGAGGTGGAACTGGCCCGCGAGAGGGAGTTCGCCGACCGCTTCCCTGACTGCGAGGTGGGAGCCATGCCCCCCTTCGGTAGCCTCTACCAGGTACCGACCTACGTGGACGAGTCCTTGGTAGGGGCCGGGGAGATCGTCTTCCTGGCAGGGACGCACAACGAGGCGCTGAAGCTGAGCACCGCCGATTACGAGCGGCTGGCCCAACCTCAAGTGCTCAGTTTTGCCCGCTGACATGATCCAATCCAGCCAATTCCTACATCCAGCACGACTTTGGGAGCCGGCTAGCGACCGCGTCCGCTGCCTGACCTGTGAGCGACGCTGTGTGCTGGGAGAGGCGCAGCGAGGATGGTGCCGCACGCGGGAGAATCGCAAGGGCCAGCTTGTGACCCTCATCTACGGCAACGTCTCCTCGCTTTCGGCTAATCCCATCGAGAAAAAGCCTCTCTTCCACTTCTACCCCGGCTCGGTGGCCCTCACCGCAGGGAGTTGGTCCTGCAACTTCGACTGCCCATGGTGTCAGAACTGGGACATCTCCAAGTCGCCCCCCCGCCCCGGCCGATTTATGTCGCCCCAGGAGTTCATCGCCCAGACGGTACGGAGTCGCTGTCGCGGCATCTCCATCAGCTTCAACGAGCCCACGCTCTCGCTGGAGTGGTCGCTGGAGGTTTTTGAACTGGCGCGGGCACAGGGTCTGTACAACACCTTCGTCACCAATGGCTACATGGCGCCGGAGGCGCTTCAGCTTCTCATCAGGGCCGGGCTGAACGCCATGAATGTAGATCTGAAAGGTGATGCCGGCGCGGTGCGGCGATACTGCCAGGCGGATGTGGAGGCCGTGTGGCGCAACTGCCGGGCGGCGAAGGAGGCCGGGGTGTGGATCGAGATCACCACGCTGGTCATTCCTGGTGTGAATGACCAGGAGGAGACCTTACGGTCCATCGCCTGTCGCATCCGGGAGGAGCTGGGGGCTGAGACTCCCTGGCACGTGAGCGGCTACTATCCTGCTTACCGCTTCACCGCGCCGCCCACTCCGGTGCACACGCTGGAGTGGGCACATGAGATCGGCCGGGAGGAGGGGCTGGAGTTCGTGTACCTGGGCAACGTGCCAGGCCATCACTGCGAGAACACGTACTGTCCTCAGTGCGGTGAATTGTTGCTCCGGCGACATGGACTGGGGATGATGGAATGTCGGATCAGGGGAGGGAAATGTCCTGGTTGCGGCTATTCAATTCCAGGTGTGGGTTTGGAGGGCTCTCCAAGATAAAGCTGGGAGGAGAATCCCATGTTGTGTTGGTGCAGAGGGTTGTCAGTTTTTCTAATAGCCGGATTGCTGGTCGCCGCTGGTGGATGCGCTGATGCGGTGCCTTCACCAACTGCCACGCCTGCCTCCAGCCGTGAGGGCACTATCACGATCAAGAGTGTACAAATCATCGCTGGTCATCGAGTCACCTTTGCCGGACAGAGCACGCTGCCTGATCAGTATTCTGGTTCGATATGGCCGGGCCGCTCCCGCCCGGAGAATGAGCCCTGGAGCGGTGATGGGTCACACTTGTTTCTCCCGTCTCCTTGCAAAGGGGGCCAGCCCTGCTTGCAACTCGTCAACGAAGTGCTTAAAACCAGCATCGGCTTTGCCAACAGCGTATAGGTCGAGGGCTTCAGCGATGTCAGGACCGTACTCCAAGCCACCCAAAGGAGCGACAACACCCGTTTGCCGGATGGCATCTCGCAAAGCTTGCTTGTAGCGTCCGCGCTCACACTTGTAGGTGGGCACCTCAGGAATACTACCGACCTCCAGCACCTGCTGAAGTCCACAAGGGTCGGCCAGATACCATCGCTCAATGTGGGGATCAGGCACAGCACAAATCACGAGGCCAGGATAGCCGCTTTGTTCCACAATGGCCCGGATCTCGTCCCGCCTCTCTCGATAGCTGAGACAGTCACCGTCAATGGCCACTACCAGCAGAGCAAAGGGGCGTTCACGCTCGTGGTTCACGTCTCGCAAGAATCGCCGCAACTCGTCCAGTGCCACGCCTCGGCCACCCGTCGCGTTGCGTACTTCATGGCGTAGCTTCTGGAGAGCTAATCCCATCTCCTGTGCGATCCGGCTTACCAGGGCTGTCAGGAAGCGCTCCTGTCCGATATCTTCCAGGAAGTACCCGATTCGGATCTCATCCACCGAAGTCCCCCCTCAGAACCCGCTCCATCAACGAAGTTTCTTCCAGGGCCTGCTCGATCTGCCCTGGGCGAAACAGAGGACCATGATCTTGTAAGGGCACAAAGGTCGTCGCCCCATTCTCCTTGCTGCAGACGACCAGAGAACCGGGCTGGAAGTACTCGGGCAGCTTGGGAGAATGGGTGTTGACGAGGATCTGCTTGCCCTCTGTAGCTGCGGTCTGCAACAATTCAGCAATGAGTTGGAGCCGTCGCGGATGAACCCCGTTCTCTGGCTCTTCATAGCCGATGACTGTCGTTGGCGCCAGAGGGTTAGTGATGGCGAGCAGCCCCAAGATGCGCAGGGTGCCCTCGGAGATGACCCGCGCTGAGAAGGATACTTCATCTTCGAACACCTCAAGGCGAAGAAAGCCTTCTGGCGTGCGCTCCACATCCAGCCGTTGGACATCCGGCAGCAGAGAACGAAGGGCGCGGTTGAGAGCCTGGAACTGACGGGGGTTTCGGGCCTTTAGAGTGTTGTAAAAGGCGGCCAAGTCAGCGCCGAAAGCTCCCAGGTTTTCCGCCTCTTTCAACGGCGTCTCAGTTCGCATCGTCTCAGGGTCGAAGTAGTAAAAACGCCAGTGGGAGAGCTCCTCTTTGAAAGCCGTGATATGCGGGTAGTGAGGCGGATAGAGAGGAGTCGAGACCAGGGTGTAATCCAGGCCCATCTCGTGTTCCGTCGGTCGTGCCTGTCCCTCCAGGCGCAGCCGCAAACGCCCTTCCATCGGCTCGATAAACGCCCGCCGTGAGGCCTTCACGGTCCCGTCTCGGTTCAGGGCGACCAGCCGCTCATTTATCACACGCAGGTAGCCTGAGTCGACCATCATCTGCACGGTGAGAGTGTAACGGAGCAAGGACTCGGTGACACGGCGCCGAGACGGTCCTGCTGCGCCACCCTCTTCAGGCAATCCTTCTCGAACCTCACGAATGCGCCGCTCCACGGCCTCCACGACCTTGGGCGATAGCTCCACATCCGCCTCAATGGTGAACTCGACAGCGGGCTGAGCCAGGAGCCCCCTTAACCCCTGGTCACCGTAGTAGAAGGCCTCCAAGGGAGCGCCTCGATGCCCTTTGAACGCCTCGCTCAGGGTTCGAGACGTCACGACCCGGCTCAGCAGTCCCAGAGCGTCGAACAGGTTGCTCTTGCCAGCTGCATTCGGTCCGATGACGACTGTCAACGGCTGAAGCTCGATCTCAATGTCTTTGAGGGATTTATAGCCTTGAATCTTCACACGTCGGATCATGTGTTCACCCCCACCATTCGCGCCACTCCCTGCCACGCTTCCTGCGCCACCATGTAGCGCACTATCTGCACATGGAACGATGCAGAAGCGAGAAGCTGGTTACACCCACACTCCGCCGCCAATTTGGAGGCCCAGAAAATGGCACAACAACTCCAGGGCTGCGCGGGCCGAGGCCTCCTTGTTCTCCCCCCGCGAGCCGGTCCAACGATATTCCCGCCAAAAGGTGCGCTCCTCCGTGGCCAGGGCGATGTAGGTCAGGCCCACTGGCTTCTCCGGCGTGCCGCCCGTCGGCCCGGCGATGCCCGTCACCGCCAGCGCCACATCCGCACCGAAAAGCCGCCTCACCCCCTCAGCCATGGCCTGGGCGGTCTCAGCGCTCACCGCGCCGTGGGCGGCCAGTGTCTCCTCCGGGACACCCAGGACCTGCATCTTGACCTCGTTAGCGTAGGCCACCACTCCGCCCAGAAAGTAGCGAGAGCTGCCGGAGACGTTGGTCAGCCGGTGCATGATCAGCCCCCCGGTGCAGGACTCGGCCACCGCCACTCTCATCCCTCGCCCCAGGAGCAGACGTCCTACCACTTCCTCCAAAGGTTCGCCGACCCTCATTCCTTGATCATCCTTCGATCCAGGTAGGCCCGATATATATCCTCCATCAGCCGCACATCGGTGCGCGTGTCCTCACCGGAGGAGCGGAAGGGCTCTCCAGAGCGGAGGCAGGAGACGAAGTGTTCCGCCTCCCGTTTGTAGGACCACGACCAGGCGGGATGGGGGATAGGACGCTCAATGACCTGCGCTTCCCCGGCGCGATAGATCTCCACCTCGGCTGGCACATTCTTCAGCAGAAGCGGTGGAGCCCAGGCTTTCACCCACCCATGCTGAAAGTAGACTTGAGCGTGCTCATCCCAGCGGTGGTGGGAGATGCTCCCGGACTCGATCACCGCCCGAACCCCAGCCACCTCCAAGACCACGATCCCGGTGTAGCCATCCTCGTCCAGGTCCACATGTCTGACCACCACATCGTCACCGGCGTCCAGGAACCAACGCAGGAGATTGAGGTTGTGGGTGTACTGCTGGAGATAGCCCAGATATCCCCGCGCGAAATCGGGGGGCAGCCACTCAGGTAGGATAGGAGGTGCCTCGGGCTTGGGCTCCTCCGTCGTCTCCATGGGGGTATCGAGGCCGCAGATCCAATCGCCGCAGAAGCCATGGTTGCGGGTGTAGGTGATCCTTCCCAACTCGCCTGAAGTGCGGAAGCGGTCAATGGCCTCCTTGGCCAGCTCGTTCCCGGTGTCATACCGCTTCATGTAGCCCACCATCAGTCGCGCGCCCGTCTCTCGGCCGGCGGCCAGGATGGCATCCGCCTGGGCCAGGGAGACAGACATGGGCTTCTCCATGAACACGTGCTTGCCCGCCGCCAGCAGATCCCTGGCAATCTCCCCCTGGAGGCTGAAGCCGGCCGAGACGGCCACCGCCTCGATCTCCGGGTCGGCGGCTAGCTCCAGGTGGTGGGGGTACAGGTGGGGGATGCCATAACGGGCCTGCACCTTGCGGCCAAGCTCGATTCGCACCTCCGCTAGGGCGATCAGTTCACAGTCGGGGATGGAAAGAAAGTTGGGGATGTGGACCTTTTGAGCCATGAATCCGCAGCCTACGTATCCCAGCTTGATCGGGCTCATGCACAACCTCCTTCGATCGCCGGGGATCGTCTATACTTCTTCGAAAGGTTGCCAGACCAACTCGATCTCACCGATGTATACCGTATCCCCCTCCGCTACGCCAGCCTCTTCCAGCGCTTGGGAGATACCCCACCCCTCCAGTATCCGCTGGAAGCGCTCGACAGCCTCATGGTAGCGCCAGTCGGTCTGCAATGCCACCCGCTCGATCCCCTCCCCATGCACGACCCACTTCTCCCCACGTCGCTCGATGGTGAAGCTCTTCTCGGCATCGCGCGGGCGGGGGCGGAAGACTTTGATCGGCGTGGCCCTCTCCGCCTGGGGCAGCTCGGCCAACCGTTGGGCCACTCTCCCCATCAGTTCACGCACTCCCTGTCCCGTGATGGCCGAGATGCACATCGTCTCCTGCCCTAGCTCCTGCAGGGCCGCTTTCACCTCAGGCCACTTCTCTCGCGCCTGAGGCAGGTCCATCTTATTGAGGACCACGATCTGAGGCTTCGCCGCCAGTTGTTCATTGAAGAGGGCCAACTCGCGGTTGATCTGCTCCAGGTCAGCCAGGGGATGGACGGAGGCCCCGTCCAGGAGGTGAATGAGCAGTCGGGTCCGTTCCACATGGCGCAGGAATTTGTCTCCCAGTCCAGCCCCTTGATGGGCTCCCTCGATGAGACCCGGGATATCGGCCAACACGAAACTGGTGTAATCATCAAAGCTGACTACACCCAGATTGGGGTGGAGGGTGGTGAAGGGGTAATCGGCGATCTTGGGCCGGGCCCTGCTGACGACGGAGAGCAGGGTGGATTTCCCGCCATTGGGCAGGCCAATGATACCCACATCGGCCAGCAGTTTCAGCTCCAGACGCAGCCAACGCTCCTGGCCCGGCAGCCCCTTCTCCGCCAGGCGGGGGCTCTGATTGGTGGGGGTGGCGAAAGCGGCGTTGCCTCGTCCTCCCCGCCCGCCCTGGGCCACTAACACGCGCTGCTCCGGTTCCGTCAGGTCCGCCAGCAGTTCCCCGCTGTCAGCGTCGTAAGCTACCGTGCCCGGTGGCACCTCAATGAGTAGCTCCTTCCCTCGTCGGCCCTGCATTCCCCCTCCTCGGCCGTGGCTGCCGGAGGAGGCACGCCAATGGGGGCGTTTGTGAAAGCGAATCAGAGTGCTCAGGTGAAGGTCAACCACCAAGTACACATCCCCGCCCCGACCGCCATTCCCTCCATCGGGCCCTCCGAAGGGCACATATTTCTCGCGGCGGAAGCTGACGCAGCCATTGCCTCCATTTCCACCACGCACATATATCTTGGCCTCGTCGTAGAACAAGCGACACTCCAACGCACTCGCTGATAGCTGATTGCTGACTGCTGGACGCTTACAAGTATAGTACATTTCCCGATAGCTGTCCAGTCTTGGCCTCAAAGGAGCAGTTGTGATATAATATGAGCCCAGCCCCTGCACAGGACATCAGCGGGCTCAGGGAATCTGGCCATCGTTTCACGGACCGCGTCCGATTCTGCCCTGACGAGGGTATGAGAATGAGCAGCAGTCGAAGGCCATTGGCCATTCTGATATGGCTGATCTTAATGATCATTGGGCTGGCGATGGGGCCTGCAAGGGCCCAGGAACCGGTAGTGCAGATCCTCTTTTTCTACTCCCAGACCTGCCCCCATTGCGAAAAGGTCCTGGAGGAGGTCATTCCCCCCCTTCGAGACAAGTACAGGGATGGAATAGAGATCGAGATGCTAGATGTTGCGGTTCCCGCCAACCGCTGGCTTCAGTTCGAGCTGGAGGCCCAAATTGGGGTGCCAGTGGATAGGCGTGGCGCGGTCCCCACGATGTTTATCGGCCCCTCCCGCGATGGCCGGGTGCAGGGTGTCCTCCTCATCGGCTCCGAGAACATCGGCCGGGAGCTGAATTCCATTATCCAACAGGATTTGGATGGTGGAGGTGCACCTTTGCCCTTCCCCCTCGATGACACCTTGGAAAAGCTACGCCAGTTGCTGACGGCTACGCCTGAACCTACCACGGAATCTGAGGCTCAAGAGCTCCTGGCCACACCCACGCCGACCAGGGAGCCTAGGCCCATCCACATCGCCTACTTCGCTGACCCCAGTTGTCCGGAGTGCGAACGCGCCAAGTATGACCTCAACCTACTGGGACACCGCTACCCCCAGGTGAAGGTGACCACCTTTGAGATCGGCCGGGATGCGGAGCTACAGCGGTGGTTGGAAGAACAGATGGGCGTGCCCCAGGAGAAACGGGGGATCACACCGGCCATCTTCGTGGGCCACAGTTTTCTGATAGGCGAGGAAGTCAACTACGCTAACCTGCAAGCCTTGGTAGGACACTATCAGGACATCGGCGCGTCGCCTCTGGGGGAGGAGTGGGCTGCGGAAAGGAGCCGGACCCAGGCGAAGATGGTCCAACTCTTTCACTCCTTTAACCCGACCACTGTGCTGACGATGGGGCTGAGGGATGGGCTCAGCCCCTGCGCTTTGGCCCCCCTCATCTTTCTCCTCGCCTGCCTGGCCCTCGGTGAGCGCAGAGGAGGAGAGGCTGTTCTGATGGGGGGCACCTTCAGCCTGGGTGCCTCCCTGACCCGCCTGGTCGTGGGATGGGGGCTGCTGAGAGCGCTGGAAGTGACCGAGGCGCTGACACTGGCCAGGCGGGGGATTTACGGCCTCACCGCCCTGCTGTGCTTCGTCCAGGCAGGTCTCACCCTGTACGATAGTATCCGAACCCGCAGGGGATGTTCCCCCGAGATGCGCCTGCACATCCGATGGTCCCTTCACCCTCTCGCCCTCATCCTGGCAGCTCTCGCGCTGGGGTTTGGCATCTCGCTACCGGGTGCCTTCTGTACGGGACAGCAGATGTACCTGTCCACTACTATCTTCATCATGGGCATGGCTGAGCTGCGTGTCCGGGCCACTCTATATCTGCTGCTCTACAGCCTGGCCTTTATCCTGCCCCTGATCGCGGTCCTCTGCTTGGCCTTTCTGGGCACCACCTCCCAGCAGTGGAAACATTTTGCCTCCCGCCAAGGGGTGATCATCAAACTGCTCACCGCCGGACTGTTCCTTCTCTTGGGAGCCTGGCTGATCATGAGGGTGTGAGTACAAGGGGAACATGTCGCTTGGAGGAAACCGTGATGCAGCAACTCGACTCTGATGTGTGCGTGGAGACAGGATACGAGGGAGCCAACGTGGGCTGCGTTCGTACCGATAGAGGGCTGATCCTTATAGACACGCCCATGCGCCCTCGTGACGCACGAGCTTGGCGCGCCCGGGTTACTCAGCTCACCGGTCAAGAGGTGCGCTATGTGATCAACACCAGCTATCACCCTTATCACATGCTGAGCCATCACTTCTTTGCTCCGGTGCCAGTCATCGCTCATCGGACCGTCTGGGATCAGTTCGAGAGTTGGAGCGGCAATCAGCGTCAGCGCATCCTTGAGGCCCTGAGGGAGGAGTATGCTGAGGCCGTGGGTGCTCATGAGGAACTTCGGATCACTCGCCCCCGGCTGACCTTCACCGACCGGATGATCCTCCATTGCGGGGAGAAAAGCCTGCGGTTGATCCACCTGGGAGGACACAGCCCCGCCGCCATCGGGGTCTATCTTCCAGAGAATGAGATTTTCTTCAGCGGCGATGTGGTCGTCAATCGTCAGCACCCCGATATGGAAGAGGCCCACACAGAGCAGTGGCTGAGAGCACTGACGGATATCCGGCGTCTGCGGATCAAAGTCCTTGTGCCGGGCTGCGGCCCCCTTTGCACAAAGGAGGATACCCAGCGGCTCTCGGCCTATATCCGTCTGCTGCGACGGCGAGTTCGTTCCTGCATGAAGGGCAGCCAGGGGTGGAAAGAGGCACTGGATAGCATTGATATGGAAGAATTGATGGAATTCTTTCCCACTGAAACAACAGCCACAGTTGAGAAACGTGTCCGTGCCAGTCTACGTCGGGTTTATGAGGAGTTGCAAATGGAGGGGAAAAGTTTGTAGTAAGCCACGCAGCCTTGCCCTGAGCAGCAGCGAAGGGGCAGCGGAGCAGCGTTGGACGGCACCCCACTCCGTTTCATACGTGGCTACGAACAAATTGCGAGGAGGGATAGGAAATGGCCAGAGCGAGAGAGCTTCGTCCTCGAACGCGGACCCAAATTGATACCCTGCGGGACAATCTGACAGGACTGGAGCGGAACTTGCCTGCCCTAGGGGGCATGGGGGGGAGGGCGGTGGAGCTACTTCATCGCTTGGACACGGTGTACGACGATATGGCCCGCTTGCAGAAGCAGGAAATAGACCTACGCCCCGAGCAAACGAGATTGGAGTCTATAGAAGAGAGACTACGCGGCGATAGGGCCTCTGTCTTGGTGAAAGAAGTGGCCCGCTCAGTGGGCTGGGAAGCAGCCCGATCCACAGTGACACCTGAGCGCGAGCGATGGTGGTGGTATCTGGATAAGGAACTTGCCCGGCGACGGCGATCAACACTTCAGCGCTGGCTGGTGCGGGGTGGGATCATCCTGTTGGCTCTAGCCCTGCTGGTGGGGGCCTATCGGCGATTCCTGGCACCCAGTCCGGAGACGGAGCGGAGGATCGCGCTCGTGCAACGCGCGGAGCAGTACGTCGAGAGAGGGGACCTGAACCAAGCTATCGCCAGTTATGAGGAAGCTGCCGCTGTAGACCCCAACGACCCGGAAGCACAACTGTGGTTGGGTGTGCTCTACAGCCAGGTTGGCCAGCAGGAAGCCGCTATGGAGGCCTTCCGAGCAGCGCGGCGAGCCAGCTCCTCCATGCTCAACTACTTCCTCCTCCGATCCCGCGTCTATCTTCGGATGGGGATGCTGGACGAGGCAGCCAGCGATGTGCTGGCCGCTCTGGCGCTGGATCCCCAATCCAGTCAGGCCCTCTTTCTGCTGGGCGATGTGCTAGAGCAGCAGGGGAATTACGGCGAAGCAATGGCCGTATTCTATAAAGTGTCCTTGGAGGCCCAGGACCCGGCGCTGCAAGTATTGGCCAAGGTGCGTTATGGCATGCTGTTGGAGGCTGGGCCGCGCATGGAGGCGGAGGCTATCACCCCTACTGTCGAAGAGGCTGGCAGGTAGAACCTGAGATCTCAGATGCTGAACACTGGCCCATCCCAGCACACCAGCCGCCCCTCGCGCTCACACGAGCCGCATAATCCCATCCCGCAGCGCATATAGGCCTCCCAACTCAGTTGCGTGGGAATCCCATAGCGTCGCCCCAGTTCTTTCAAGACCACAAGCATCCCCTCTGGCCCGCAGCCGTAGAGGGCATCGGCCTGGCCCTCGGCGAGCAGCCTTTCGGCCAGATCAGTGACCACTCCCCTCTGGCCTGCTGAGCCATCCTCCGTGGTCACCAGCACCCTCACCCCCAGCTTACAAAAACGATCCACCAGCAACAGTTCCCGGTCAGTACAAGCACCAAGGGTCAGGGTCACCTCACAGCCTCGAGCCACGGCCCGCTGTGCCAGGAAGGCCAGGGGCGCTGCACCATACCCCCCGCCTACCAGAAGTAATCGCTGCCCCTCGATCTGAAACCCATGCCCCAATGGCCCCCGCCACCACAGTCGGTCGCCAACCTGCAGACGATGCACCGCCTGAGTGAAAGGGCCCACGCGCGCCACGATGATGGTCAGCGGATCGTCATCCACCAGGCTGAAGGGCTTCTCGTCCAGCCGAGGCAGCCACAGCATCACGAACTGTCCTGGGGTGGCCTCCGTGGTCGCGTCAAGCACAAAAGTCTTGGTGCGGGCATTCTCGATGTGGATAGCCCGGATGCGGACCGGGTGAGGAAGGGAAGAACTCATGGGATGGGAGGAGTGCTGGGGCCCAGCGGATAGCTCGGCTCCCGATGGGCCAGGCCACGCAGCTCGGCCAGACAGTTGTAGCCATAGGTTGACATAAACTCCATCAACTCCTGGCCGATGAGGGAGAAGGCGCACTCCCCACGGTAGTAAAGCGCCGAGCCGATTCCTATGGCCGTAGCTCCGGCCATGAGCATTTCCGCCGCGTCGGTGCCGGTGAGCACCCCGCCGGTGCCAATGATGGGGACATCCACACTATGGGCGATCTCGTACACGCAGCGCAGGGCGATAGGCTTCAGGGCCGGGCCGGAGATGCCACCCGTGCGGTTGGCCAGGACGGGTTGGCCTGAGGGGGCATCAATCACCATCCCCGGCATGGTGTTGACGGCAGTGATGGCCTCCGCCCCCGCCTCCACCACGGCCTGGGCGATGGGGCTGATGTCCGGCACGTTGGGGGCCAGCTTGAGACTGATGGGGATGTCAGTCGCCCCCTTCACTGCCTGGGTGACGGCGGCTGCGTTCTCGGCTGAAGCGGCGAAGGGTAGGCCAAACTCGTCGGCTACGTTGGGGCAGGAGATGTTGACCTCCATCAGGTCCGGCTCGGCTCGGCTCACGATCTCGGCCACGCGGGCGAAGTGCTCCACTCTGTCGGCGAAGATGGAGGCGATGAGGGGCACTCCCAGCGGCTGAAGCTGGGCCTTGGCCTCCTGCAAAATCCCCACTTCCGCTTTTGCTCCGGGGTTGGGAAGCCCCAGGGCGTTGATGAGGCCGTGCCCCCAGTCCAGCAGGGTGGGGTTGGGGTGACCCGGCCGGGGCTCTGGTCCGCAGGATTTGGCCGTCACTCCGCCCGCTCCAGATCGTGCGGCGCGCACTAACAGGTCGGGGCTGGTGCCCCAGATGCCGGAGGCCAGGATGAGGGGGTTGGGGAAGCGCACTCCCGCGATCTCAATGGACAGGTCGAGTTTGTGAGCGCTCATCCAATTCCAGTTCCAGCAGCACCGCTTCAGCTCTGAATCCACAGCGCTGATAGAAGGCCTGGGCTGCCTCATTGTCCATCCCAGTGCTCACCTCCACCTCGCTAGCCCCTTGTTCTCTGGCCCAGGTGACCGCCGCCTCGATCAGCGCTCGCCCCAGCCCCGGCCTCGCGCGCTCGCGTCAACTACCAACTCGTCAATCAGCGCAGAGGGGCCGGAGTGGTACAGTGTGGGGCGCAAGCTGGCAGTGACCAGCCCCACCACCTGGCCCTGGTCCTCAGCCACCCACAGGGCGTGGTGGTCCAGAGTCAGCATGTGCATGAAACGGGCCTTCAGCCCTGGAGCGACTGCGCCGTGCACAGTGGCCGCCAACTGCTCCATCAGTGCTGCCACCGCTGCTTCATCCTCAGGTCTGGCGCGACAGATCCTCATGGCACTCACCTATGCGAATCTGCGAATATACGAATGCACGAATCATTCGCTGATTCGCCCATTCGTCCATTCGCCTGAAGCGCGGCCAACAACTCCCTCATGGTCAGCACGCTGTGCAATTGGTAGCCCTGCTCGGCCAGCTCCTCCTTCCCGCCCTGCTCCCGGTCGAGGAGCACCACTACGTCCTGCACTTTCAGCCCCGCCGCCTCCAGTGGCTCGATGGCCGTCAGCTTGCTCCCCCCCGTGGTGATGACGTCGTCCAGCACGACCACCCTCTCGCCGGGCTCGAACTTTCCCTCGATGGCCCGCTGCGTGCCGTGCCCTTTCACCTCCTTGCGGGGGTAGATGAGCGGACGGCCTGCCTCCAGGGCCACGGCGGTGCCGATGGGCAGGCCGGCATAGGGGATGGCGGCGATACGGTCGAATTGGAGATGGCGCAGCATATGGGTGTAGGCCCGCGCTACCATCCGCAGTGTGGCCGGGTCGGAGACCAGCAGCCGCAGATCAATGTAGATGGGGGATACCTGGCCAGAAGCCAGGGTAAAGTGGCCGAATTGGATGCAGCCCAGGTCATGCAGGGCCAGCACAAGTTGAAGGTTGAAAGTTGAAGGTTGAGAGTTAGGGGTTGGGATCTGAGATCTGAGATAGTTGATCTGATCGCGCAGGGTCAGTGCTGCCTGCCGGGGGGCCTCAGCGAAGGTGATCGAACGCGAAGCGCTGATGATGAGCCCCAATCCGTCGGCGCGCAGGCCGGTGGACAGCGTGGCCTCCAGGTCGCCACCTTGGGCGCCGATCCCTGGCACCAGCAGCCACATCTCCGGCGCGATGCGTCGCACGGCAGCCAGCTCCTCAGAGTAGGTAGCGCCGACCACCAGGCCCAGGTTGCCCTGCGTGTTCCATTCGGTGGCTCGTTGAGCGATGATTTCGTAGAGCGCATAATCACCGACGGGAAGGGTCTGGAAGTCCTCTGCACCAGGGTTGGAGGTGTGACACAGCACAAAAACGCCCCTGTCGCTGTACCTCAGAAAGGGCAACAGGCTATCGTGCCCCAGATAGGGGTTGACGGTCACCGCATCCGCTCCCCACACCTCAAAAGCAGCGCGGGCGTAGGCCTCGGCGGTGGAGCCGATGTCTCCCCGCTTGGCGTCCAGAATCACCGGCACATCCGTCGTCTGATGAATGTAGTCAACGGTCTGTTTCAGTGCCTTCAGCCCCTCTAATCCCTGTGCCTCGTAGAAGGCGAAGTTGGGCTTGTAGGCACAGGCCAGGTCGGCGGTTTGCTCGACGGTCCGCTGGTTGAAGGCTAATATATCGCCATTGGGGATATATCCCGGCCGAGGATCGAGCCCTACACAAAGCAAACTATTGTGGCGCTCAATTGCGGCCCGCAACTTATCGAAGAACCCCATCTTTCGTGCCTTTCGCCCTTTTCGCTTCTTTCGTGTTAGGCTTTGCCCAGCACCGCAGCCAAGAGCGCCATACGAATGTACATTCCGTTGCGCATCTGCCGAAAGTAAGCAGCCCGGGGGTCATCGTCCACAGCGTAGTGGATCTCGCCCGCCCGGGGCAGGGGATGCATAACGATCATTTCTCCCTTGGCCTGCTTCATCAGCTCCGGAGTGATCTCGTAGAAGTCCCGCACTTCCTCATATTGGGAGAGATCGGCAAAGCGCTCTCTCTGCACCCGTGTGACGTAGAGCACATCCACGGTGGAGATGACGTCAGCCACGTGATAGGTCTCACGGATGGGAATCCCCTTGTCACGCAGTTCGTTGGCCTGATCGAGGGGCAAGCGAAGGATCTCCGGAGAAACAAGGTATATCTCCACGTCGTACATACTCAACAGTTTGGCGAGCGAATGGACGGTACGCCCATACTTCAGGTCGCCCACCATAGCCACTCGCAGGCCATCAATGTGCCCCAGTTCCTCCCGGAGGGTGAACAGGTCCAGCAGGGCCTGGGTGGGATGTTCGCCCGCGCCGTCGCCGGCGTTGATGACCGGCACGCGGGCGTAGTCGGCGGCGATTTTGGCTGAACCCACCTCCGGATGGCGCAGCACGATAGCATCGGCGTACTGCTCCAGGGTGCGGACCGTGTCGGGCAACGACTCGCCCTTGGACACGGAGGAGTACTGCACCCCCTGGGTAATGGGGATCACCCCCCCTCCCAGGCGCGCCATGGCGGCGATGAAAGATGAAGAGGTGCGGGTGCTGGGTTCGTAGAAGAGGCAGGCCAATACATACCCTCTCAGCAGATCCGCCGATCCCACCCGCTCTACCAGCTCTCGCATCTCCTCGGCCACATCGAAGATGTAGGCCAGGCTCTGGCGGGTGAACTGCGACACAGAGAGGATGTCCTGGCCGTAGAAATCGTTAGCCTGGATGAGAGGGCGCTTTAATGCCTCCAGATCGAACAAACGTGGGCGATCTATCTCCATATTCCCTCCTGGTGGGGTAATGAGTCAGCTGAACAACACTCGCCCAGAGCCGGGCGGAGCTAGGATTTGGCCGTCGGTGTAGGCGGTTCTACCTTGCAGTGTGGTGCACAGCACACGACCTCGCACCGCCATTCCGGCGAAGGGGGACCAATCGCAGCGGGTGAAGGTGCCCCGCTCCGGCAACACCCACTGGGGGCCTATCTCCACTTCCACCTGGCCCTCGGAAAGCGATAGGCCAAAGAGGCGCGCCGGGTTCTCGACGGTGAGCTGCGCTAGACGATCCAGGCTCAACCTTCCCTCGGCCACAGCGGTGAGCAGTAGAGGCAGCAGAGTCTCCAACCCCGGCACGCCCGGCGGCGGATGGAGGCCCTGCTTCTCTGCTAGGGTGTGGGGCGCATGGTCGCTGGCGACGCAGTCAATGGTCGTCCCCAAGTGCTCCCACAGCGCAGCCCGATCGTCTGTGCTCCCCAGACAGGGGCGCATATCCGCCAGGGGGCCCAGCCCTTCCGCGTCCGCCTGTGTCAGGAACAGATGGTGCGGTGTGGCCTCGCAGGTGAGGGGTGCGCCGCGCGCTTTGGCGGCGGCAATGAGTTCCACCTCCGCCCGTCGGCTCACGTGACAGCAGTGGAGACGCTGATCGAAGGCCCAGGCCAGCGCAATCGCCTGCGCCAGGGTGACCCCCTCGGCGTGGACGGCGATGGGTTTTCCCCGAGGCCAGGCCCGCATGTGAGCCAGCAAGGAGGGCAGGTCCTGCACGCGCAGGGAGCCGTAAGTCTGGTTGAGGTAGAGCTTGAGCCCCACCACTTGGGAGGCCAACTGGGCTGCCTCCTGAGCGTTGCTGGCTGTTCCCCCCAGGAACAGCCCCACATCACAGCGGACCTTCCTCCGCGCCAGGCTGCGCTTGGCCATCAGTGTCGCCCCGTCTGTCATCGGCGGGTCGGTGTTGGGCATGTCCAGCACCGTCGTCACCCCGCCGGCCAGCGCCGCAGCGGTGCCGGTGTCGTAATCCTCCTTGTGGGTGAAGCCCGGCTCGCGCAGGTGCACGTGCACGTCAATGAGGGCCGGGAGACAGTGGATGCTCATGGCTCGTTGCTCGGCATAAAAAAGAGCACTGGGGAATAGAAACATGCTCCCCAGTGCCCCTGTCTTCCCAAAGGGTGGGCCTGTCTGTCCTGAAGACAGATTGAACCGCTGGCCATCGGCTGCGATGGGCTCTCTGCAGTGCCAATCGTTGTCTCTCTCCCATAGTGGGGGATATTGTAGCACAGGCCGGGGGATTTGACAAACCTCAGGCTCGTTCCGGCGAGTTAACCTCAATGGGGCGTCAGTGGCCAGAACACTGGCAACATGAGCATCACTACCACGAACAGGAGCAGTGTCAGCGGCAAGCCGACTTTGACATAGTCGCGAAAGCGATAACCTCCCGGGCCCATCACCAACATATTTACCGGGTGGCCGAGTGGCGTGAGGAATGCCATAGACGTCGCCAGCGCCACTCCCATGGCCAGCGCGCGCGGGTCCGCGCCGATTCGCTGGGCTGCCCGGATCGCTATTGGCGCCACTACGGCCGCCACGGCTGCGCTATGCATTGCTTGCGTCAGCAGCGTCGTCAGAACGAACAAACCAGCCAGCAGCGCCAGTGGCCCGGCCGGTCCCAAAAGGGTGATGAGTCCATTGGCCAGAAGGGCAGCGGCACCCGTTTTCGTCATAGCGATGCCCATGGGCAACATCCCAGCGACGAGAAAGACACTCCCCCACTCGATCGCCAGATACGCCTGATCCATCGTGAGCACCCCGGCCAGCATCATCGCCAACGCCCCGCCCAGCCATGACGATCGCTGGCGACTCCAGATCCCGCTCGTGCCAGTCACGTGAGGGTAGGATCTCCAGGGAGGGCTCCACACCACCCTGGCAGCGGAAGTCCTCCAGCTTCCCTTCGAGAAGCACGATGTCGCCTTGCTGGAAGACAGTACCCGGCGACGGGAAGGCATCACCTGTCCATCGCGCTCAATGGCGACGACAGTGAGGTTATAGATCTCGCGGAGGGTACTATGGGCCAGTGGCTTGCTCATCAGGTACGACCCGGCCGGCACGCGCGCCCGAAACAAACGCTCGCCCAGGCGATAGACACCAACCGCTGTAGCCTGCCACCGCGCCGCGCAACTCCCCCCAACGGCTACCACCTTCAGGGTCAGCACCAACCCCCTGCGAAGCAGCACGGCGTGGTCGGCAGGCATGTGTTTGGCGGCGTTCAATAGGTCTCCGTTAACTTACGTTTCACGACAAAAAGTGTCGTGAATCCAACGGCAATTTGGGTGATACCTGTCACTTTTGTGCCGTAGATCCGCGCCATCCTTTCTCGGTAGTCTGCACCTTGCTTGCAAAGATCATTGAATCTAACGGACTGCGAATGTGCCCTATCGCTTTTTCACTGACATGAGTATAACGCTCCGTCGTGCGAATGTTTCCATGCCCCATAGGTGACCATCACCCGCACATTACCAGGTGACTCCGGTCCGCTTTCCCAGGTCGAACTTGATCCGGTCATTGACTACCAGCGAGAATGTGAAGGCATAGAGGATCACACAAAAGGTCTGAGTGAAGGGTATAGGTGCAAAGCCTGGAATGCCCACGGTGGCCATGAGCGCAGCGATGATGCCGCCCAAGGTGAGCGCTGTCAGGAGCGTTCTACTGGGCAGCGAGTCCCAGAAGTGTCCTCTCTCCCTCACCACCAAGATCGAGAATATGGCAAAGTAAAGCAGTATCTCAAAGCTAAAGGTGTGCAGGGCTGGCTCGTTTGCGCCCAGCCCGAAATACCTCAATCCGATATACAACAAGCCGAAAGACTCTGCCACCATGAGCAGGCCCAGCACCACCGCCACTTTCACCAGGCCGGTGACATCCCAGGTCTCTGGCTTCTTTGACCATCGGACATTGTCTGTGGACAGCGAAATTTTTACGAAATCGGTCATGAAGATCATCAGGATCATAGCAGACGCCGAGATAACGTACTTGCCGGTGACCAGAAAAGCCCCTACCACAAAGGCGGACTTTAGGATTGTCCTGCTGATCTTGTTGACGATCCAGGTCGTGATCCTCTGGTGAATCTGCCTTCCATTTTCAATCAGATCTACGATGCTAGACAGCCCTTCGCGGGTCAACACTACACTGGCAGCACCTTTGGCTACGTCGGTGGCGTTATTGACTGCGATGCCCACCTCCGCCTGGCGCAAGGCGGGCGCATCGTTCACCCCGTCGCCGGTCATGCCTACCACGTGCCCTTTGGCCTGCAGGCTCTTCACCACCGTATATTTGCCCTCGGGGTATATCTCGGCGAAGCCATCGCTCTTCTCAGCCAATTCTGCGGCCTTGACTGCATTCTCTTTAGCCTCTGCTTCCAGATATGATAATCGGCTCACGTTTCCCCCAAGCCCCACATCTTTCGCTATCTCTTGAGCAATGGGTAGGGCGTCTCCGGTGAGCATCTTTATCAATACGCCCAACTCCCTGAGTTTCTGGATCAATTGCTTGGAATCCGGTCTGGGCATGTCATACAAGGTGACCAATCCTACTAGCTTGGGCTGATCTGCATGGTCAGTCCTGGCCACGGCCATCGTCCGATATCCTTTTTGCGCGAACTCGTTGATTTGCGCTTCCAATTCCTCTACCGCGTTTGCATCCAACCCGCAAGCCTGGGCTATGGCATTGACTGCTCCCTTCATGACGTGAAACTCACGCCCATCCTTCTGTACCAGCGCCTCAGTCCGACGCGTCTGGGGGGCGAACGGAGTGAAAACCTTTTGCATAAATGAATTGTTCAGGAGATTCCTCTGCTTTGCCGCAGCGATGAAAGCCAGGTCTATCGGATCCTGGTTTGCTTCGTTAGAAGCCAATGCTCCATACAAGATCGCTTGTTCTTCATCGTACCCGTTCAAAGCGATTACGTTTGCTATGGAGAGTTGATTCTGAGTGATTGTGCCAGTCTTGTCCACGCAAAGGACATTCATGGTCGCTGCATCCTCTGACGCACTGAGCCGGGTTACCAGGACACCCTTCCTGGCCAGCTCTCTGGCACCTACGGCCATGCTAACCGTGAACATGACCGGCAAAGCCACAGGGATCGCTCCTAACAGCAGCACCAGCATAAGGGGCAGGATTTCCAACAAAGCGATTCCCCTGAGCACCGAAAAGATGAGTGCGAGGCTCAGCAGTGCCCCCACGACCACCAGCAACCATTTCACCAGTTTAGACACGACCTCTTCAATGTGCAATTTCGGGCGGGCGACTTGCACTAACTGCGTGGTTCTACCGAAATACGTCTTGACGCCGGTGCTGGTGACAATGGCGTTCGCCTCACCTCGCCTGACGATGGAAGCAGAGTAAAGCATATCATCCGCGTGCTTTTCCACTTCCAGCGATTCTCCGGTCAGTGCCGATTGGTCTACGCTCAGTTCGCCCTGGATGATTTGCACATCTGCCGGGATGAAATCTCCAGACCGCACCCGCACGATGTCTCCGGGCACTAATTCCCTGGCGGGTATGGCCTTCCACGTGCCGTCTCGCAGCACCCGTGCATTCACTTGCAGCTCTTTTTTCAGTTCTTTTACCGCACGCGATGCTCTCTGTTCTTCGCCGAAACTCAGGATTGCGTTCACGACCAGCAATGCGGTCACAATGTAAAGGTCGGAGTATTTGTGTAGTAACCACGAGAGAACGATAATGAGCTCAAGCATCCAGGCGGTGAGGCCCCAGAATTTCTTGGCGAACCCGACTAGTGGATTTGTCTTCTTTTCAGGGACTTCGTTATATCCATATTGCTTTAATCTACTCTTCACTTCGGCCTGTTTCAGCCCTACATTTAGTTGCGCTTTTCGCCGTTCTTCGAGTAACACCCCTGCTTCCTTGTAATCACCCCTTGCAATTGCCCCTCTCGCACGCTCTTGTAAGCGTTCGAGTTCTTCGCTTGCACTTTGGCCAGTCACCTCTGTTTCCACCCTTTCAGTTTAGCAATGTCTCTTTAGAACTGGCAAAACCTAGTGGCTAACGCGACTTTGGACTGCAACGGAATGTCGCCAAACAGGTCGCCTTCGGTCTGACGGATGGCGTGCAGGCGCTCGGCCGTTGACTGCGCAGGCAGGCGATGTCGGCCCACAGGGCTATGTAGGCCACACCGGTCGCGACGATGGGCAGACCCAGCGGTGCGAAGTCCAGCAAGCCATAGCCCGCGAGCCCCCGGTCGCGCAGCAGGCTACTGACAACGATATTCGTTGTGGTGAGCAGGGTTGCCATACAGCCCAGGATCGTAGCAAAGGCCAGCGGCATCAAAAGGCGCGACGGATTGACACCGGCCTTGCGCGCAGCACTCGAAACCGCCGGCAACAAGACCGACGCTTGCCACGGTCAGGATGGCAAAAGTGGTGATCAGTTGGCTGCCCATCGCTGCTGTCAAGAATCTTCTGCACAAGGATTACCAGTAGCGTTCCGTAAACAAGCACCATCACCCCAACCACCACCAGACCAGGGATGGTACCGAGGGTGGCGCGCTGCAACAGTAATATTCTACCACGGCCGCGAAGATCGGCCAAAAAGATACCACGCCTTTTTCACGAAGCTCAGACAGACCATGGCTCACTCTACCCGCACCGTTCCCTGGCCCAGTATCTCCGCCAGTTGTTGGGCCAGGGTAGGGCAGTAGCCGGTGGTGTCATTGGGGAAATCGAGTTGGATTTTCCGCTGCTCATCGGTCAGGTAGAGGCTGAAACGGTCCTGCCCCTCAAACCGGTGTAGCAGCTCGTGGACCCGGCCCAGGAGACGGATGTCCTGCTCCTGGTCGCCGGTGCGGTGGATGGTGATGTGCAGGTATTGGTGTCCTGGAGGGGTAGGGGGTTCCGGTGATGGAGCTTGCTGGGCTGGTTCACTGACCGTCAGGTAGTCGCGCACGGACTCACAGATGATCTTGGGCTCGCGCCCCTGGGCGTCCACCCGACCCTGCACCACCAAAATCTTGCCCTCCTGCCACAGATCCTCTGTCTCTCTGTAGGTGGAAGGAAACACGACCACCTCGATGGTGCCCTGCAAATCCTCTAACTGGACGAAGGCCATGGGCTCCCCCCGCCGGGTGACGTGGGGCCGTACCCAGCTCACCAGGCCAGCCAGGATCACCTTCTGCCCGGCCATCGTCTCCTCAATCTCATGGGTGTAGGCCGTGACCATATCCGCCAGCCGCTTGGCGAAGCGCTGAAGGGGATGCTCGGAGAGATACATCCCCACCAACTCCTTCTCCCAGCTTAATAACTCGCGGTGGGGCGCTTCCGGCACCGGGGGTATCGCATTCAAGATGGAAGTAGCGCTGTCCATGTCCAGCCCCTCGATCAGATCGAACATGCTGAGCTGGCCGATCTCCCGCGCCTGGTGGGTCTGCTGGCTGAGGGCCATCATGCGATCCATCACCGCCAGGAGCCGAGCGCGGTGGCCGAATGAGTCCAGGGCTCCTACCTTGATGAGACACTCCAGGGCCCGTCGGTTCACCTGGCGCAGGTCCACCCGGCGGCAGAAATCGTCCAGGTTAGTGAAGGAGCCACCCGTTTGCCTGGCTTTCAAGATCACCCCAATGGGACCCTCCCCCACATTCTTCACTGCCCCCAAGCCAAAGCGGATGCTTCGGCCCTCGATCACAAAATCGCTCTCACTTTTGTTCACATCCGGTGGGAGGACCTCAATGCCCAGCCGCCGACATTCGCCCAGGAGCGCAGCCATCTTATCCGTGTTGTTCCGCTCCACGGAGAGCAGGGCGGCCATGTACTCCACCGGATACCTGGCCTTGAGGTAGGCGGTCTGGCAGGTGATGGCCGCGTAGTCTACAGCGTGGCTACGATTAAAGCCGTAACGGGCAAAGGGCTCGATGTCATCGAAGATCGCTGCCGCCACATCCACAGGAATGTCGCTATACTCCTGTGCCCGGCTGATGAAGGAGTTGCGATGTTCGAGAAGTTCCCCCTTCTTTTTCTTGCCTACAGCTCGTCTTATCAGGTCAGCCTCGCTGAGCGAGTATCCGGCCAGCTCGGTCATGATGGAGATGATCTGTTCCTGGTAGGTCAGCACACCATAGGTCTCCGCCAGGATAGGTTCCAGCTTGGGATGGCGGTAGGTCACCGGCTCCTGGCCGTGCATGCGCCGGATGTAATCCCCGATGTACTCCATGGGCCCGGGGCGGTAGAGAGCCACGGCCGCAGCGATGTGATCAAAGCGGCTGGGCTTCATCTCGGTGAGCATGCGCCTCATGCCCGCTGACTCGACCTGAAAGATGCCGATGGTCTCACCACTGGAGAGGAGCTCGTAAATGGCGGGGTCGTCCAGGGGGGTGGTGTCCAGGTCCAGCTTGACCCCGTGATGTTGCTCGATGAGCTCGCAGGCCTTGCGCATGATGGTCAGTGTGGATAGCCCCAGGAAGTCTATCTTCAGCAGACCGATGGACTCCACAATGTTCATATCATACTGGGTGACCACTCCGCCCTCCCCTCGGATGGGGCGGTGCAGGGGGGTGTAGCTGACCACTGGCTGGTCGGCGATCACCACCCCGGCAGCGTGAGTGGAGGCATGGCGGGCTACCCCCTCCAGTAGCTGCGCTGTGTCCACCAGTTCGCGGATGTAGTCCTGCCCTTCGTACAGCTCCTGGAACTCAGGCACGGCGAAGGCCCCGGCGAGTTTGACCTTGGGGCCCGCCGGGACGAGCTTGGCCACCCGATCCACCTCTGGCAGGGGCAGGTCCAGTGCCCGGCCCGCGTCACGGATGGCCGCCCGGGCGCCCATGGTGCCAAAGGTGATGATCTGGGCTACCTGATCCTGGCCGTAGGTATCAATGGTGTAGCGGATCAACTCCTCCCGCTGGTCATCAGGGAAGTCCAGATCAATATCCGGCATGGTCACCCGGCCGGGGTTCAGCAGTCGCTCGAACATCAACTTGTGGGGCAGGGGGTCAATGCGGGTGATGCCCAGGGTGTAAGCCACAATGCTCGCCGCGCCGGAGCCGCGCACATTCCACCATATGCCCCTCTGCCGGGCGTAGCGGCACAGGTCCCACACAATGAGGAAGTAGTCGTCGAAGCCCATGTGGTGGATGAGTTCCAACTCATACTCCAGTCGCTCCCATATTTGGGGGGTGATCAACCTGTAACGTTCGGTCAGCCCTTTCTCGCACAGGGACCGCAGATAGGAGTGGGAGGTATGGCCCTCAGGCACGGGGAAGGCGGGCAAGTGATAGCCCGTGCGGTCCAAGTTAACCTCACACCGCTCGGCGATGAGGAGTGTGTTCCGCAGCGCCTCTGGCAGCCCCCGGAACAGAGCAGCCATCTCTGCAGGGCTCCTGAGATAGAAGCTCTCATCCCCCATCTGCATACGGTTGGGATCGCGCATAGTGGTATTGGTCTGGATGCAGAGCAGGATCTCCTGGGCGTGGGCGTCCTGGGGCCGGATGTAGTGCACATCGTTGGTGGCTACCAGGGGGATGTCCAGCTCTCGCCCCAACTCGACCATCCGCCGATTGATCTCCCTCAGCTCTGGCAGTCCCTCGTGGACTTGAAGCTCCAGGTAGAAGTTCTGAGGCCCGAAGGCCTCGTGGTACCAGTAGGCGGCTTTCCTGGCCCTATCCAGTTGGCCTCGATGCAGCAGGGTCGGGATCTCGCCTTTGCCGCATCCGGTGAGGGCGATGAGTCCCTGGGCGTGATCTCGAAGGTAGGCTTTATCCACTCGGGGCTTGTAGTAAAAGCCCTCCAGTTGGCCGGCGGTGGCAATCTGCAGCAGGTTCTGATAGCCTATGTTGTCCTGGGCCAGGAGCACCAGGTGGTAGGGGGTACGATCTCGCTTGGGGTGGCGATCGCTCATGCGGCGGGGAGCCATGTAGATCTCCATGCCGATGATGGGCTTAACACCCGCTGCCCACGCAGCGCGGTAGAACTCGATGACGCCGAACATGGCTCCGTGATCGGTGAGCGCCAGGGCCCCCATACCCAACTCCGCCGTATGGTGGACCAGATCGCCCAGCCGGGCCAGCCCATCGAGGAGGGAATATTCACTGTGAACGTGGAGGTGGACGAAATCTACCATCAGCCTCTTCTGAGTATGGATTACGGTCGCTGCTCAACCTTCCGCGGGTCAAAAGCCGCTTTAACCCGCGGGAGGATAGACTATGGACTATTATAGCACCAAAAAGTTGCCTCGTACACTCCAGAAGGGTGTCTGGGGCGGGATTTTAAGGCAAATCCCCTTTACGAAATCAGTGAAGTGGGCTATAATATAAAAAGGAGTGGAAACTGTCTCCCGTCGGTCGCGGAAGTCCGACATCACTTTTGCGCCAACCTGTGGCTTAAGCGG
>CAYRNM010000001.1:31888-58139 GCA_964425465.1 uncultured Anaerolineae bacterium
CCCGTCGGTCGCGGAAGTCCGACATCACTTTTGCGCCAACCTGTGGCTTAAGCGGCCGGGGTTGGCAATTGTTGTCTATCTGGGCGATGTTTTGCTCTTGAGCGAAGGAGGTCAAGAATGGCAGTCATTACCATGTCACGGCAAATCGGCAGCGGTGCGGAGGAGGTCGCCGAGCGCGTGACTCAGGAACTGGGATTGCGGATGTTCGACAAGAGGTTGATGATGCGCGTGGCCGCCGAGGTGGGGATCCATGAGTCCGAGATCGTGGATTACTCGGAGGAGGAGTACAGGGCCCGCAACTTCTTCGAGCGCCTCTTCAGCCGTCAGCGGACGGTGGCCTCAGTCACCACCCGAACGCGAGGCATCCTCGGAACAGAACAGGTCAGCACCCAAGTCCTTGATGAGGCCCGGGCCATTGATCTGATCCGGGCCACCATGAGCGCAGCCTACGAGCGAGGCAATGTGCTCATCATCGGGCGGGGAGGCCAGGCCATTCTGGAGGACAAGCCCGATGTCCTTCACGTACGCGTGGTGGCCCCTCTGGAGGACCGGGTGTTGCAGCTCCAGGAACAGGAGAACCTGACCGCACCTCAGGCACGACGGCTGGCGATGGAGCGGGACCGCGCCACGGCTGAGTACCTCCGCACTTTCCACCATATCAATTGGGATGACCCCACTCTTTATCATCTGGTGGTGAACACCGGCAAATTGGGGGTGGACAAGGCGGTGGAGTTTATCGTAGCTGCGGCCAAAGCGCTGGAAGAGGCTGCCTAGCCCTCCTTGGTGTACCCCACAGGCTCCCGCAGGTCCTCGACCAGTTCTCGGAGAAAAAGCTCCGCATCGGTCACCAAACCCACCGCCTGGAAGCTCCCCCGATCAGTCAGCTTGGTCACCACGGCGGGGTTGATGTCCACCACCACCACTCGGATGTTCGCCGGAAGCAGGTTGCCGGTGGCGATGGAGTGGAGCATAGTGGCCACCATGATCACCAGCTCCACTCTCCTCAGCGCCTGGCGCATACGCCGTTGAGCCTCGATCGCGTCGGTGATGACACCCGGCAGGGGGCCATCATCCCGGATGGAGCCCGCCAGCACGACCTCCACTCCATGCTGGATGCATTCGTACATCACCCCCCGCATGAGCAGGCCCTGGGTTACAGCCTCTTCCAAAGAGCCCACCCGTCGGATGGCGTTGATAGCCCGCATGTGATTGCGGTGGCCTTCCCGTACCGGCTGGCCATTGGTCAGGTCCACGCCCAGCGAGGTGCCGTACAGGGCCGATTCTACATCGTGCACGGCAATGGCGTTGCCGCCGAAGAGCACCTGCACAAAGCCTTGGTGGATCAATTCGGCCAGATAGGTCCCCGCACCGCTGTGGATGATGGCCGGTCCCACGACGAAGAGTATCCCGCCCCCCTGGGCTCGCACCTCTCGCATGGCCTGGGCGATGTTGGTGATAGCCAGGCGGTTGGGCCGCTCGGCGGACACGGGACTCTGCATGAAGCTGAACAGCTCTCGTTGCCGCTGCCGCTCCAGGGGGATCACCCGTATTCCCTCGTGACCCACCACCACCTGCTCCCCGGCCTGCACATCGGCGATGGGGCAGGCCTGCGCAGTGCCCAGGGCGCGATCCACGACGATGGCCAGGTCCATCTCTGTGCCCTCCACCTCCACCCAGCGTCCATTCAAGCGCACTTGGGTGGTGAGATTGGTGGTGGAATAGAAGTGATCGGGCAGAGCGCCATCGCAGGGTGCGGGGGCGGTTTTCACATCTTCCTTGGAGACCAGCAGAGCTCCAAAGCCCTGGAGGGTGCTGACGAGGTGATGCATCTGGAGTTCGGTGGAGGCGAAGAGGGTCAAACGGGCAAAGCTGGGCTCGCGTTTGTGCGTGCCTACCCGGATCTCCTCCACCCTGAAATCACCGCCCAAGTCCATGATGGCATCAAAGACGCGGGGCAGGATCAAGGAG
Organism: uncultured Anaerolineae bacterium; assembly: GCA_964425465.1. Lineage (GTDB taxonomy): Bacteria > Chloroflexota > Anaerolineae > JAYEMR01 > JAYEMR01 > JAYEMR01. The sequence goes on from CAYRNM010000001.1 coordinate 33,857, forward strand.
TCAATAATGTGCCCCTCCAGTGTGATCTCCTCGCTGAAGGGATGTTCGTTAGTGTCCACCGCGTGACTTTTCTAGCCCTCAGGCCCTCACCCCCACCCCCTATCCCGTTTTGGACAGGAGAGAGGGAGGGTGAGGATATTGCCTGGCCAGGCTACTGACCTCTCGGCTGGAGCCAGTTATCAACTCCCCAGCCTATGGTCCCTGTCTTATCCTGAAGACGCCACCAGCGGTAACCATTCGCCTCCTCCGGCCCCTCCAGCACAGTGAGGATCTCCCCATCGGGGATAATTTTCAGGGTCACGTACCTGAGCCCTGGGCCGGAACGGAACCTCAGGCCGTCAATACCAGTGCCTACTACTTCGACCTTGATACCGAGTTCGATCTCCATTTCTGACTCTGAAGGGGTTGGCTCCGGCGTGGCTGTGGGCTTAGATGTAGGAGTTGGCGTCGGAGGTGTCCGCCGCGGCGTGGGTGTGGGCTGAGCCACGGTAGGAGTGACCGTCGGCTCCACCACAGGTGGCTGGGCGGGCAGACCCCCTCGGGCCAGATACACTACCGCGGCCAGGATGAGCACCACCAGGAGAGCGATTCCCAACCAGTGCCAGGGGAGTCCTGCTTTGCTTTGGCGTCGCACATGTCGGGAAGGAGAAAGGCCGGGAGTCGCCTCATTGGGCTCAGGTTGCTGAAGGTCAGAGTGGACCATGGGAGATTCCCCTTTCTGTACCACCTATGGGGCGGCCGACAGGCTGCTGGATTCTATCACCCCTTCGCTAAGCTCAGGGCTGGTAGAGGGTTTCAGTTGTGGTAATTATAGCAACTTTTACCCGGCCTGCCAAAAGACCTCTGGTTCCCCCTTCTTTCCTAATGATTTCTCATCCAATGCACCAAGCCACATCATTCACCAGTTCCATCTTGCCGCTGGCAGCGGAGCGGATGCCGGCGTCGAGGATGGCCATCGCCTCCAGGTTGAAGTTCATCTCCAGCGTGGAGTGCAGCGGCTCGCCGGTCTCCAGGTGGTGGATAAACTCCTTGGCCAGGGTCTCGCGGCCCTCAGGCAAGGGAGCGCCCTCCAACACCTGGTCTGGCTCGATGAGGCCGTGGCTGCGTGAGGTGTAGAGCTCGACCACGGGCACATGTTTGTCTTCAACCATCCTGGCACTGGCCACCAGGGTGCCCTGAGTGCCGTAGACGATGGGGCCTGTCGGTACGCCAACATTCCACGTGGTCCAGGTGCCCTCCAGAATGGCCAATGCCTTAGGGAAGCGGACGGTGATGATGGCATTGTCATCGGCATCGCCGTAGTGGCTGGTCATGTTGGCCTTGATACCCCAGGTGGCCACGGCCGGCTCGCCGATGAACCAGCGCGCTAGACAGGCTCCGTAGCAGCAGTAGTCGAGCAGCGCACCGCCACCGGGAGCGGCTTGATGCCACCATTCCGCTCCCTTCTCCGGGCCGGTGATCTGCTGTCCATAGGCCAGTGGACCCATCGAGGCCCCATTACGCCATTTGACCTCCCACACGTCCCCGATCACGCCTTGATCGAGGAGGTCCTTCATCTTGCGGATCGCAGGAGACCAGGTGGTAGGCCAGTTGATCATGAGCTCCACGCCGGCAGCATTGGCGGCGCGGACCATACGCAGCGCCTCCGACAGGCTGGCGGCCATGGGTTTCTCAGTGAGCATGTGGACCCCGGCGGCGGCGATGGCCTCCGCAACCTCGCCGTGGCGGGCATTCTCGGGGCAGAAGATGATGATGTCGAAGGCCTCCTTCTCCAGCATCTCCCAATAGTCCTCGTAGACCTTGGGGATGCCCGTCTGCTTCCGGGCGCGCTTGAGGTTGGCCTTGCGGGTGGAGGGCTCCTCCGAGATGGAGGGCACTGCCGGGACCATGTCCGCGCAGGCTACCCATTCCACATTGGGCAACTCGGCGAAGTGGTCAATGAGTGTGTTCACGTGCATGTGGGCGAATCCGATAACGCCCAGGCGATAGGTTGGGGACATACTTTTGCCTCCCTCATCATTTTCATTCGACAGAATAACAACGCATAACCTGGCGGACCCAGACTATGTCCTCTCGGTAGTACCTCTCTGAAGCATTATACATAAAATTGGGCTCGACAACAACCGGACCAGCGGGGTGGGCTTCTAGCACAGTAGAGATAATCGCCTTTAGATATAGGACATCACATCCCGCAGGTCGCGTCGAGAAGTGGAGTACGACGTCCGATCCGCCGGATAGCCGATGGGGATCAGCGCCACCGGGCGCAGGTGGGGTTCCAGCCTCAGTGCGGACGCTGCCGCTCGCTCGTCGAAGGCTCCCACCCAGCAGGCGCCCAATCCCAAGGCCACCGCTGCCAGGAGCAGGTTCTCAGTGGCCGCGGCGGTGTCCTGCAAACAGTAGAGCTCCCGGCCGCGGGCCCCGTAGCGTGCCGCCGAGCGGCCTGGATCGGCGCAGACCACGATCACCACGGGTGCCTGGGCCACGAAACGTTGGCCGTAGGCGGCCGAGGCCAGCCCTGCTTTGACAGTCCCATCGCGCACCACAATGAAATGCCAGGGCTGCCGGTTGCCGGCCGAGGGGGCACGGATGGCCGCCCCCAACAGTTGGCGGATGGCATCCTCGGACATGGGCCGGTCAGACTCGTAGGCCCGGATGCTTCGGCGGCGGTGGATCACCTTCCAGAAGTCCATCTCCCATTCCCTTCTGCGGGCGCTGCTCGAGGAGAATTGCCTTCCCTGCAGTTCTGTGCTATGATAGAGCCGTCCTCACCTCAACCAGTATATCATGGTTGCGAGAGCCTGTCAAGAGCCACGAAGCTCCCTCCCAGAGAGGCATTGTGAATTCCAACCCACGCCGGGTATTTTCCACAAGGAGTTGGATACCATGTCTATGAGTGAAAGAGTTGCCCAGTTGAGGCAGCAAAGCCTGGACGCTGTGCCCTCCATCTTATCTGAGCGCGCGGAATTGCTGACTGAATTTTACCAACAGAACCTGGGATTGATGTCTGCGCCCCTTCGCCGTGCCCTGACCTTTCAGTATGTGATGGAACACAAGACCATCTGCATCAATGAAGGCGAACTGATCGTCGGTGAAAAAGGCCCGGCCCCCAAAGCCGCGCCGACCTACCCGGAACTGTGCTGCCATAGCCTGGAGGATCTGGACATCCTCAATTCCCGGGAAAAAATATCGTTTGCCGTCAGCCCCCAAGTCCGCAAGGTTTACGAGAAAACCATTATCCCCTTCTGGTGGGGGAAGTCCATGCGCGACCTCATCTTTCGAGAAATGACGGAGGAGTGGAAGGCTGCGTACGAGGCCGGCGTCTTCACCGAGTTTATGGAGCAGCGGTCGCCTGGTCACACCGTCTTGGATGACAAAATCTACCACAAGGGCTTCCTCGAGTTCAAGCAAGACATTCAGCGAAGCCTGGATAGCCTCGACTACCTGAATGATCCAGACGCCTACGATAAGCAGGAGGAACTCCAGGCGATGGATATCTGCACCGACGCTTTGATCCGCTTTGCGGAACGCCATGCGGAAAAAGCTCAAGAGTTAGCGCAACAAGAGGCAGACCTCCAGAGAAAAAAGGAGCTGGAACGTGTCGCCGAGGTCTGTTCTCACGTCCCGGCGCACGCCCCTCGGGATTTCTGGGAGGCCTTGCAGTATTACTGGTTCGTCCATCTCGGCGTGACCACGGAACTCAACCCCTGGGACGCCTTTAACCCCGGCAAGCTGGATCAGCATTTGTATCCCTTTTACCAAAAGGGACTGGAAGAGGGAACGCTTACCCACGAGCAAGCCGAAGAACTGCTGCAATGCTTCTGGATCAAATTCAACAACCAGCCCGCGCCACCTAAGGTTGGGGTCACTGCGGCGGAGAGCAGTACGTATACTGATTTTGCGCAGATCAACTTGGGAGGTGTGAAGGAGGACGGTTCCGACGCCGTCAATGAGGTCACCTACCTGATTCTGGACGTGATCGAGGAGATGCGGCTGTTGCAACCCAGCTCTTCCATTCAGGCCAGCAAAAAGAATCCCGATCGGTTCATCAAGCGGGCGGCCAAAATCATCCGCACGGGTTTTGGCCAGCCCTCGGTATTCAACAGCGATCTTGTCGTCCAGGAGATGATCCGAATGGGCAAGTCCATCGCAGACGCACGAAACGGGGGCACCAGCGGCTGTGTGGAGACTGGCGCCTTTGGAAAGGAAAACTACAACCTGTCGGGCTATCTGAACATGCCCAAGGTGCTGGAGATCACCCTGAACAACGGCGTTGACCCCCGCACGGGCCGAAGGATTGGGCTGGAGACGGGAGACTCCACACAATTTACTACCTTCGAGGAATTGTTTGAGGCCTACGAAAGACAGTTGAACCACTTTGTGGACATCAAGGTGAGGGGGAACAACGTCATTGAAAGGCTATACGCTAATTATATCCCCGCACCGTTCCTTTCGCTGCTCATTGATGATTGCATTGCCAAAGGCCAAGACTATCACGACGGTGGCGCGCGCTACAACACGACCTACATCCAAGGGGTAGGCCTAGGCACGATGACCGATGCCCTGACCGCTATCAAGTACCACATCTTTGACAAGAAGACCTTGACCATGGATGAACTGCTGACCATCCTGCGGGACAATTTCAAGGGTCAGGAAAGGGTGCGTCAGATGCTGTTGAACAAGACGCCCAAATATGGCAACGACGACGACTATGCCGACGACGTGATGGTGGCCGTGTTTGAGGCCTATTTCAATGCCATAGAGGGTCGCAAGAATACCAAGGGTGGCACCTATCACATCAACCTGCTGCCGACCACGGTTCACGTGTACTTTGGATTGGTGACCGGAGCCACGCCCGATGGGCGAAGGGCAGAGGCACCTCTCTCTGAGGGGATTTCGCCTGTTCAGGGAGCTGACCGGTACGGCCCGACGGCGGTCATCAAATCGGTGGCCAAAATGGACCACGTTCGCACTGGCGGTACATTGCTCAACCAGAAATTCACGCCTCAGTTGCTCCAGGACGACGAGGGTCTGGACAAGTTGGTTCAACTGATACGAACCTATTTCAGGCTGGACGGTCACCACATTCAATTCAATGTCGTGGACGCTGCCACGCTGCGCGCTGCACAGAAAAACCCTGAGCATTACCGGAACCTCATCGTGCGCGTAGCAGGCTATAGCGACTACTTCTGCGATCTCACCAGGGTGTTGCAGGATGAGATCATTGCCCGGACAGAGCATCAATCGTTTTGAGACACGTAGATCTCTTGAATCTGAGGCTCTACGTAAATGCAGATGCCGCTCCTGGCCTGCTTGGCCTTGTGGAAAATACCCCACCCGCTGTGGTCTGCTGTACGTCACCATCGCCGTGGCTTTTTTCTCCACCACGCCGGTCCTCATCCGCTGGGCACATCCCTTCTCCGCTCTGGCCATCACCGCCGGGCGGCTGGCGGTGGGTTCGGCCCTCGTGCTGGGACTGATGAGGCTACAAGGCCAGCGCCTGAGCCTGAGCTGGGGAGACCTGCCTCGCTTGGCGCTCTTTGGACTGGTCACTGCCCTTCACTTTCTGTGCTATATTGCCTCACTGGATTACACCACTGTAGCCCATTCCCTCTCCCTGACCTATACCTCACCCCTTTTCGTCACCCTCTTCGCCGCGCTCCTGTTGGGGGAGCCATTGCCTCGTCGGGCCTATGCGGGTGTAGGGCTGACGGTAGTGGGAGTGGCGGTGCTGGCCGGTTTCGAGCCCCAGATGACCTCTCGCATGCTCATCGGGGACCTCCTGGCTCTGGGCTCAGCCATCTGTTTCGGCCTTTACTCCACCATGGGCCGGGCAGCCCGCACTCGTTATCCGCTTCTGGCCTACACCGGCACCATCTACGGCCTGGCCGCTTTCTGGCTGGCCCCCCTGGCACTGCGCGGCCTACCCTCACACCCCCCATGGCGGGCTGTGGGATCTCTCCTCTTCCTGGGCATCTTTCCTCTGGGCCTGGGGCACACCCTGTACAACGCTGCGCTGCGGCTGACCCACCCCACCCACGTAAACCTCATCGCCACTCAGGAGGTGACCGGCGGGGTGCTGCTCAGCTACCTGTTCCTGGGTGAGGAGCCGGGTTTGCAAGCTATAGTGGGCATGATCTTGACTCTGGCGGGAGTCAGTTGGGTAGTGCTGGGCAGGAGAGGGCGGCATTTGCCTGAGTAGAAAATCTGTTCTATAATTAGGTGCTGGAGGTACACTTCAATCTGTCGGAGGCTCCGTTTGCCTTTTTGTCCCAATTGCTGTAAACTTATATCGCTGGCTGAGTGCCAGCGGGCACAGGAGGGATAGCAGATGGCAGGAAATGGACGGGAAAGAGCGCTGGAGACGACGCTGACTAACCTCAAGCGCCGCTTCGGCGAAGGGGCGATCATGAAGCTGGGGCAGGCCAGCCACCTGAGTGTGGAGGTGATCCCCACCGGCTCCCTGTCCCTGGACATCGCTTTGGGTGTAGGAGGTATCCCCCGGGGGCGCGTGACGGAAATCTACGGCTCTGAGGCCTCGGGCAAGACCACGCTGGCCCAGCACATCGTGGCCCAAGCTCAGAAACAGGGGGGTGTGGCGGCCTTCATTGACATGGAACATGCGCTGGACCCAACCTATGCTGCCCTGTGCGGCGTGGATGTGGACAACCTCTACATCGCCCAGCCCGACACGGGTGAGCAAGCCCTGGAGATCGCGGAGGCGCTGGTGCGCAGCGGGGCTGTGGATGTAGTTGTCGTGGATTCGGTGGCCGCCCTGGTCCCCCGGGCCGAGATCGAAGGGGAGATGGGGGATGCGCACATGGGGCTGCAGGCCAGGCTCATGAGCCAGGCCTTGCGCAAGCTCTCCGGGGCCATCCAGCAGTCGCGAACGGCTATGGTCTTCACCAATCAACTGCGGATGCAGATTGGCGTCATGTTCGGCAACCCAGAGACCACCTCCGGAGGGCGGGCGCTGCGCTTCTACGCCTCAGTGCGTTTGGACATGCGGCGTGTTCAATCCATCAAGCACCAGGGAGAGGTGATCGGCATTCACAGCCGGGTGCGGGTCACCAAGAACAAGGTGGCCCCTCCCTTCAAGACGGCTGAGTTCGACATTATGTACAATGAGGGAATCTCCCGTTGGAGTGATCTGCTCAATGTGGCTGTAGACCTGGGGGTGATTGACAAACGGGGCTCCTGGTATTCCTATGGTGATCTGAGCCTGGGGCAGGGGCAAATAGGGGCCCAGAACTTTTTACGGGAGAGCCCAGAGCGGGCCGATGAGATTGAGGCCCGCGTTCGCGAGGCCGCAGGCCTGCCGCCTGTGCGCCGTCCTGCCGAAGCCGCCGAGGAGGCAGTGGCGAAATAGCTTATGCCGCCGTGAACAGGCGGCACTGGGAAGCCATGAGGCCGTAGAAAAGCTTTCCAGCACCGGCCCTTCGACTACGCTCAGGACAGGCTCTTCAGGCCAGTGCTCGTCGTATCCTGGCCTGTATTCTCCTGACCGCTGTGCGTCACCTCGGCCACCTCAATAATCGCCATGGCTATCGAGATAGAGGCTACATGAGGGGCAGTGCGTCGCGCTGCGAGGGGGCAGACCGACGGCCGGGTTTGTGTAGCCCATCTTTGAAGTGCTTGCCTATGAAGGATTCCCTGCGGGGGAAGCAGGTTGCAGGATTGAGCCGAAAGAAGATGAAGCGGAGATCAGCCTGAAGTGAGATAAAGGATGTGCCAAAGGCTCTTTGATGGAGTAGCGGGGCTTACCCGGCGTCAGCGTGCATAGGGGTGACGGGCTGGTCTTTTAAGTATTGAACTGGTTCTAATGACCTCTTTCCGGCGGTCAGCAGACTTTTCCCTTGGTAAGCGGAATCTGCGGCTTCCTTGCCTCTGGAGGCGAGGGGCCTGGGGCAGCGGAGCATAAAGACTCAGTGATGGCTGTGGCGAATGGAGTCGCAGCCATTTTTTGTTAATGGGAAGCTCATCGTGGAAGGTCGAATCACCGCCCTCACCTTTCAGAAGCGCAATCCAGAGCGGGTGAATGTGTACCTGGATGGGCGCTTCGCTTTCGGGCTGGCGGCCATCGAAGCCGCCCGATTACAGGTGGGGCAGTTTCTCTCCGCTCGGGAAATCGCCGAGCTCCAGGAACAGGACACCGAGGAACGGGCCTATGAATGGGCCTTAAATCTCCTGTCTCGCCGTCCCCGCAGCACGGCGGAGATATCCCATCGGCTGAGCCAGGCCAGCTTTCCCCCTTCGGCCGTTGAGGCCGCCCTGGCCCGACTGGAAAGGGTAGGGCTGGTGGACGATCGCGCTTTCGCCCGTTACTGGGTGGAAAATCGCGAGGAGTTCCGCCCCCGAGGGCACCGCATGCTTCGCTGGGAACTTCAGCAAAAGGGGGTGGCCGATCAGATCATTGACGAGGTGCTGGCCCTCCTGGATGAGGCAGCCACCGCCTCCCGCCTGGCCCGAAAACGGGCCCTTCGCCTGCGCCATCTGGATGAGGTGGCCTTCCGCCGACGCCTGAGCGCCTATCTGGCCCGCAGGGGTTTCCCCTACTCCATCATCGCTGATGTCGTTCAGGAGGCCTGGGAGGAGCTCCAAGCTTCGGCCGACGAAATGGAACATGATGAAATAGACGCTATGGGAGGCTCTCCTGTACCCCTAAGGAGAGATTAGGGAGTGGAAAGTGAGGGAGATAAATGAACATCGTCTTTCAGATCATAGGCAGCCTGGCCATCTTGGGTGTAGGTTTCGGGCTGGGCTTTGTAGTGAGGCAATACCTGCTTCGCCAGAGGTGGCAGGCGGCTGAGGAGGAAAGTGAAAGGCTGCTGACCCAGGCGCAGACCAGAGCCCGAGAGATGACCCTGGCCGCCAAAGATGAAGCCCTGCACATTCGTGAAGAGATAGAGCGAGAGAATCAGAAGAAGCGTGAGGATCTTCAAAGACAGGAGGAGTGGCTCCAGAAGCGGCGAGAGGAGTTGGAACGCAAGTTAGACCGACTGGAAGGACGTGAGCAGCGGCTGACTCAACGCCAGAACCGACTCAGTCAATTGGAGCAGGAACTGAAAGCACTGCACGAGAGACGATTGCAGGAATTGCAACGGATCTCGGAGCTGACACGAGAGGAGGCTCGGGAACTGTTTCTGGAACGGGTCAGCCAGGAAGCACGTCAAGATGCTGCTCGGCTCGTCCGAGAGGTGGAGATGCAGACCCAGGCAGAGGTGGAACGCCGGGCACGGGAGATCATCATTACCGCTATCCAGCGCTTGGCCTCCGATCAGGTGGAAGAGGCAACCACCTCGCTGGTGCCCCTGCCCAATGATGAGATGAAGGGGCGCATCATCGGTCGGGGGGGCCGCAATATCCACGCTTTTGAGAAGGTGACCGGGGTGGACGTGGTGGTGGATGACACCCCCGAAGCAGTGTTGCTTTCCTGCTTCGACCCCATCCGTCGTGAGGTGGCCCATGTGGCCATGTCCAAGCTGATCCTCGACGGCCGCATCCACCCTGCACGGATCGAGAATGTGGCAACCCAGGCCCAGCAGGAGGTGGAAGCTATCATCGAAGAAGAAGGACAGCGCGCAGTCTACGAAACGGGGGTGGCCGGCCTCCATCCCGAATTGATCCAACTGCTGGGCCAGCTCAAATTCCGCACCAGCTATGGGCAAAATGTCCTGGCCCACTCGATAGAGACCGCTTTTCTGGCCGCCATGATGGCCGCAGAACTGGGGGCCGATGTGAATCTGGCCCGCGAGGGAGGGCTGTTGCACGACATCGGCAAGGCGGTGGACCAGCGGGTGGATGGCCCCCATGCCGCCATCGGGGCCGACATCGCCCGGCGCCTGGGCAAGTCAGAAAGAATAGTCAACTGCATCGCCGCCCATCATGGCGAGGTAGAACCCATCTGCCCGGAAGCGGTCCTGGTGGAGGCTGCGGATGCCATCTCCGGCGCACGGCCCGGCGCACGCCGGGAGAGTCTGGAAAGCTACATCAAGCGCCTCGGGGCTTTGGAGGACCTGGCCCGCTCCTTCAAGGGCGTCGAACAGTCCTACGCCATCCAGGCAGGGCGCGAGATACGCATCATCGTCAAGCCAGACCAGATTGACGATTGGGCAGCGATCAACCTCTCCAAAGAGATCGCCCGCAAGGTGGAGGAGACCTTGGAATATCCGGGTCAGATCAAGGTCACTGTCATCCGGGAAGTCCGAGCGGTGGAGTATGCCCAATGAGGCGTACGCCGCTGTCAAGTGGCCAGACACAGGGTGGGCTCGGTCAATGGCTCACTTCATTGGAATGCTCGGCGGACGGGTTTTAGCCATTTGACATTTAAGCCTTCTGTGACTATAATAGGAGTTGATAGGTGTTGACCGGAAAAGTGGGTACTCCCCACTTTTCTTTTGTGATAGGGGGGGGATAGATTCAGAAGTGTATCCTATCGTCCCCTGAATTTCAAGGAGCAATGGTGATGAGAAACGATTTCCTATCAGCGCTCAAACAGATATGTGACGAACGCAACCTCTCCCAGGATGTGGTGCTGGAAGCGGTGGAGACGGCTCTGGTCTCGGCTTATAAGCGGGACTTCGGCTCCGCGCCCAACATCAGAGCCCAGATTGATCTGCACTCCGGGCAGACTTCCATCTTGGCTGAAAAGCAGGTGGTGGATACAGTGGAGGATGAGCGCTATCAGATCAGCCTAGCAGAAGCCCGTCGGATTGACCCTCAGACCGAGGTGGGAGATACGGTGCTGCTGGAAGCTACCCCCGATGACTTCGGACGCATCGCCGCGCAGACAGCCAAACAGATCATCCTACAGCGCATCCGAGAGGCAGAGCGAGATGTGCTGTACGATACCTATACCGAACGTGAGGGAGAGATCGTCAATGGCACGGTGCAGCATGTGAGTGATAGGGCCATCACCATCAACCTGGGGCGCGTGCAGGCGATGCTGCCCCGCAGCGAGCAGATACGCACGGAGCACTATGGGATAGGAGATCGGATCAGTGCCTATGTCCTAGAGGTACGCAAAAGCAATCGTGGTCCCCAAATCATCGTCTCCCGCGCCCACCGCAATATGCTGCGCCGCCTGCTGGAACTGGAGGTGCCGGAGATTTTCAACGGCACGGTGGAGATCAAGCGCATCGCCCGTGAGGCCGGCTCACGCTCCAAAGTGGCGGTGTGGGCCACCCAGGAGGGGATTGACCCAGTGGGAGCCTGCGTGGGCATGCGCGGCGTGCGAATTCAGAGCATCGTTCGGGCCCTGAGCGGGGAGAAGATCGATGTAGTGCAATGGGACCCAGATGAGCAGACCTTCGTGTCCAATGCGCTGAGTCCGGCCAAGGTTCTGCAAGTAAATTTGCATGAGGATCGTGAGCGGGGAGGCAAGACAGCCACTGTGGTGGTATCTGATGATCAACTATCTTTGGCCATCGGACGAGAGGGCCAGAACGCCCGCCTGGCAGCCAAGCTCACCGGTTGGCGCATTGACATCAAGAGTGCATCCGAGGCTACGCTGGAGGAGATGCGCAGAATCGGGATGCGGGAACTGAGGGAGAGGGCGAAAGGTGATCTTCTGGCCATGGCTGAGGAGTTGCTCATGCAACAGGAGGGTGAGCTTTCACTGCTGGAGGGCATACAGCGGCTGGGGCAGCTCGCAGAGGCAGCCCAGTTGGCCGAGGCCAGAACACCACTTACGGAGCTGGGCCTGAGCAGCCGGGTGCAGCATGTGCTGGAACAAGGGGAACTGAGCACCATCGAGGACCTCCTGGCCCTCTGGGGAAGGGATCCCCAGGAGCTATTGAAGATCCGTGGCTTTGGCCCCAAGTCTCTGGAGGAGGTATGTCAGAGACTGGAGCGGAGGGGATACCTTGCTGTCGAACCTGAGGCCGAGGTGCCGGCTGCAGAAGAAGCGGAAGCTGTAGCGGAGGAGATAGAGGAGGTGACTGAAGAAATCCTACCCCCAGAGGCAGCGCCGGTGGAAGTCCCTGAACTGCCAGTGGGCGAAGAGCCCGCGGTGGAGGAGGTCAAGGAAGCAGCAGAGGAGAAGGTAGAGGTGCCTCCTGGCACAGGGGTGCCGCTGACGGAGCTGGTACTCAGCCCCACGACCATTGCCCTTCTGGAGGCCGCGGGTATCGAAGATGTGGCCAGCTTGGTGGAATTGATGAAAGAGCCGAAGGCCCTGCTCACGGTACCGGGATTCAGCCCTCGCTACGCTGAGGAGGTGGAGATCCAGCTTCAGGTCTTCGGCTATTGGTCCCCCCAAAAGAAGGCCCGTGCGTCCCTCGACAAGGTGGAGGAAGAGAAGGAAGTGGGGAGAGAGGAAGCAGAGCGGCGTGCTTGGCGTCAGCACCGGCCCAGGGGACAGCGACGAGAAGAGGGGCCAGACCTCGACTAAGGCCCCTTAGCCGCTTGATCCGTCAGTCAGTTGGCCACCTGGTCTGAAGATCACCCGACCATTAGACCACCAGGCCAGAATGAGGGAGGGAGTATGGCCCGGCGGAGACACATCCGTGTGCCACAACGAACCTGTGTGGGCTGTCGCCAAGTGCGGCCCAAGCGGGAGATGATCCGCGTGGTGCGCACACCCGATGCGGGGATCCAAGTGGATCCCACTGGCAAACGAGCGGGGCGGGGAGCCTACCTGTGCCCCCAACAGACATGCTGGGAAACCGCCTTGACCAGGGGACGGCTGGAGCACGCGCTGAGAACGCATCTTACCTCTCAGGAGCGAGAAACTCTGACGGCCTTCAGTGCTGCCTACACAGGAAAGGGTGAGAGATAATGAGTAGGTAGAACAGAGGGAAGGAGCAAGTTATGCCCAAAAAGAAAGTTGTGGAGATCCCCGATTTCATTGTGGTGCGCGAATTGGCCAACCTCATGGAGGTCAGCCCCATAGATGTCATCAAAGAACTGATGAATGCCGGGGTGCTGACCAACATCAACCAGCAGATAGACTACGACACGGCAGCCATCATCGCTGAGGAGATGGGGTTTGAACCCCGACCGATAGCCCCTCCAGAGGAGGAGGTCCCAGTAGTCGAGGAAGTGCGGCCGGTCAAGGAGCAGTTCTACGCAGAAGATCGGCCCGAGGATATGAGAGCCCGATCGCCGGTGGTAACCATGCTGGGCCACGTGGATCATGGCAAGACCAGCATCCTGGATGCCATTCGCCATACCAATGTCTGGGCTGGGGAGGTGGGGGGGATCACACAACACATCGGGGCCTATCAGGTAGAAGTGGATGGACGAAAGATCACCTTCATTGATACACCTGGGCACGAGGCCTTTACCGCCATGCGGGCCCGGGGAGCCCAGGTCACGGACATCGCCGTCCTCGTGGTTGCCGCCGACGACGGCGTAATGCCTCAGACGCGGGAGGCCATCAGCCACGCCAGAGCGGCCGGAGTCCCCATCCTGGTGGCTATCAATAAGATGGACCTGGCCAGCGCCAATGCTGAACGGGTCAAGCAACAGCTCTCGGACGAGGGCCTGGTCGTGGAAGACTGGGGCGGCGATGTGATGTGCGTAGAGGTCTCCGCTACCCAGAAAACAGGGCTGCAGGATCTTTTGGACAGCATCCTGGTGCTGACCGAATTCTCGAACATCACCGCCAATCCCTATCGGGAGGCGATGGGCACGGTCATCGAATCCCGGCTGGATCGGCGGCGAGGGTCAGTGGCCACACTGTTGGTCCGCAATGGGACCCTCCACCAGGGGGATGTGGTGCTGAGCGATGATGTCTACGGCCGGGTGCGGGCTATGTTCGATTTCCGGGGCCAGGAGGTGGAGGAAGCTCCTCCCTCTATGCCAGTGGAGGTCCTGGGGCTTTCGGGCGTCCCCGTCGCCGGGGATACCTTCCGGGTGGTGGAGGATGAGCGCACGGCCCGGGAATTGGCCGAGGTGCGAGCTCGGGAGAAGGAACAGCGAGCCGGCGGTCCACCTCGGTCCCTGCTCAGCCTGGAAGATCTCTTCCGGCAGATGCGGGCTGGCGAGGCCAAGGAGCTGAGAATTGTGCTTAAGGCGGATGTGCAGGGCAGCCTGGAGCCGGTGGCCAACTCCCTGCAGCGCCTTGGCACGGATGATCTGAAGGTCAGCATCCTTCACCAAGGGACAGGACACATCAGTGAGTCCGATGTCATGTTGGCCGCGGCCTCACAGGCCATCGTGATCGGCTTCAACGTGGAGCCTGATGGGGCGGCGCGCAATCTGGCCGAAGCGGAGGGAGTGGATATCCGCACCTATGGTCTGATCTACCGAGTCATAGAAGATGTGGATAAAGCCCTCAAAGGGCTCCTGGAGCCAGTTTATCGGGAGGTGATCCTGGGCCACGCTGAGGTGCGGGCCATCTTTCGCATCTCTGGTCGAGGCCATGTGGCCGGATGCTATGTGACCGATGGGCAGGTGGTGCGCAATGGCCTGGCGCGCGTGAAACGAGGGAGAAATGTGGTGTACGAGGGGCGCGTGGCCTCCCTGCGCCGTTTCACCGAGGATGTGACTGAGGTCCGCAGCGGCTACGAGTGTGGGATCGGCCTGGAGGGGTTCGGCGACTTTGAGGAAGGCGATGTCATCGAGATCTACCGTATGGAACAGATGAGCAGGTGAACCGTGGTTGAAACATCCTGGACTGCCCAGAGCAGGCGGCGACAACGACAAATTGGCGGCCTCATCCAACAGGAGCTCAGTGATTTGCTGGAACGGGAGGTGCGCGACCCCGGGCTGGGCTTTGTGACGGTTACCGAAGTGAGGATGAGCACCGATCTGAAACGCGCGCAGGTCTACATCAGCGTGATGGGTGATGAAGAAGAGAGGCAGGGGACCATGGCCGCTCTAGGACGGGCAGCGGGGTTCATCCGCCGTGAACTGGCCTCCCGGCTGAAATTGCGCCATATGCCCCAGATTGAATTTGTCCCGGACCTAACGCTGGAGCGCGCGGCACGGCTGGAGGCGATCCTGGATCAGATCCATGAGGGGACATCAGGGGATAAACCCCAGGATTGAGGATTTTATTCTAGAGGCCAGATGTGTGCTGGTCTGCTCCCATGTGAGGCCCGATGGCGATGCCATCGGTTCTCTTTTAGCCGTGGGTTGGGCGCTCGATCAGTTGGGCAAAGCCCACACCCTGGCTTGTTCCCACCCTGTGCCCTCCAATTTTCATTTTCTACCTGGCTGGGAGCAGATCACTCAGAAGCCGCCTCCAACCTGCACTACAGGCGCAGGCAACTACGAGCTAGTGATCGCTCTGGATGCCGCCGACCTGAACCGCTTCGAAAGATTGCAAGAGGAGATCGAACGTCTGGAGGTTCCCATCCTGGTCATTGACCATCACACCACCAACGCCCACTTCGGCACAGTCAACTGGGTGGAACCCGAGGCGGCGGCTACAACGGAGATGCTTTTCTTGCTCTTCCAGCGGATGGGACTCCAGTTGGATGAGGTGGTTGCAACCTACCTTCTGACAGGCATCGTCACCGACACCCAGGGATTTCGTACCCGCAACACCTCCTCACGGACCATGGAGATCGTTGGAGAGCTGCTGAGCGCCGGAGCCCTCTTGACCACGATCAGTGATTGGACATTGAATCGCCGCCCCCTGTCCGCGCTGCGGCTCTGGGCCGCCGTGCTGCCGGGTGTGCAGTGCGGGGATCGCGTCGTGTGGGGGGAAATCCCCCTCTCTGTACGGCGGGCCAGCGGCTACCTCGGCGGAGACGACGCGGACCTGGTGGAGTTTCTGGTGACAGTGGAAGAGACACAGGTGGCCGCTATCTTCTACGAGCTCGAGGATGGCAGGGTGAAGCTCAGCCTCCGCTCCCGGCCCGGAACCGATGTGGCGGAGGTGGCCCAGCAGTTGGGCGGTGGTGGGCATGCCCAGGCCGCCGGGGCCATCGTCGAAGGGCCGCTGGAGGCTGCGCGGCAGCGAGTGCTGGCCCTGCTGGCAAAGCGTAAAGCGTGATGCGTGAAGCGAGCCCCGCTCCATCTGACCAGATGACTATCTCCGGCATTCTCAATGTGAACAAACCCTCAGGGATGACCTCCCACGATGTGGTGGATCGGGTGCGGCGTATCCTCCGACAGCGACGGGTAGGCCACGCTGGCACGCTCGATCCCCTGGCGACGGGCGTGCTTTTGGTTTGTGTGGGTCAGGCCACCCGGCTGGCAGAGTACCTGGTGGATACCACCAAGGTGTACCGCGCCCGGCTGCGGCTGGGACTCACTACCGATACCCATGACGCCGAGGGGAAGGTGGTAGCCGAGGCGCCGGTGCAGGCCACAGAGGAAGAGGTGCGACGGGTGCTGGCCAATTTTTTGGGCTCCCTTGAACAGGTACCCCCCATGTACTCGGCCCTCAAACACCAGGGCACGCCGCTGTACAAGCTGGCTCGGCAGAGCATTGAGGTGGAGAGAGAACCCCGCCGGGTAGAGATCCACGAGCTCCTGCTGGAGGATTGGTCACCACCTCAACTCACCATCCGCATTGCCTGCTCCTCGGGCACCTACATCCGCGCCCTGGCCCGTGACCTGGGGCAAGCACTGGGCTGTGGTGCGCATGTGGCCGCCCTCACGCGCCTGGCCTGCGGGCCCTTCACACTGGAAGAGGCCATCAGCCTGGAGGAACTGGCCCAGGCCGCTGGCGAAGGGCGATTGGAAGAGGTGATGCATCCCCCGGATGCGGCGGTGGCCGACTGGCCGCCTCTGATCCTCGACGAGGAGGCTGCCTGGCACATCGCTCATGGGCAGCCGGTGACCGGCACAGCGATAGGGGAGAGTGAATGGGCAAGGGTCTACTCCTTGAAGGGGGAGTTCCTGGCCCTTGCGCGGTGGGATCGGGCTGGAGGCCGCTGGCAGCCCCACAAGGTCTTTGCATCGCTTGATTAGGAGGGTCTCATGCTAAAGGTCGGATTCATTGGCTTGGGTGTCATGGGCAAACCTATGGCCCGTAACCTGCTCCGAGCAGGCTATCCCCTGGCCGTTCACAACCGCAGCCGGGGGCCGGTGGAGGAACTGGCAGCCGAGGGAGCCAAGGCTGCCTTCTCCCCCGCTGAAGTGTCTGAGCAGGTGGAGGTAGTGATCACCTGCCTGCCCGACTCGCCAGATGTGGAACTGGTGGCCCTAGGACCGAAAGGGATCATCGAGGGCATCCGTGAGGGCGCCATCTATGTGGACATGAGCACTATCTCCCCGGTGACCACTCAGAAGGTCGCCAAGGCACTGGCGGAGAGGGGGGCACACATGCTCGACGCGCCGGTCAGCGGTGGCCAGGAAGGGGCCATCAACGGCACGTTGTCCATCATGGTCGGCGGGCCGGAGAGGGCCTTCGAGAGATGTCTCCCCCTGTTCGAGGCCATGGGCCGCAAGGTGACCCATGTGGGGGGCACAGGGGCGGGGCAGATAGTGAAGGCCTGCAATCAGATCGTGGTGGGCATGGCATTGACCGCTGTGGCCGAGGCGCTGGTGTTGGGCTCCAAAGCAGGCGTAGACCCGGAGAAGATCGTGGAGGCCATCAGCGGCGGTGCAGCCCGCTGTTGGGCCCTGGAGCAGCGGGCCCCCCGGATGATCCAGCACCGCTTCGAGCCCGGCTTCAAGGCCGCCTATCACTACAAGGACCTGGGGATCGCCATGGATACCTCCAGGGCCTTCGAGGTGTCGCTCCCAGCCTCAGGTCTGGTCTATCAGTTGTACGGGGCTCTGAAGGCCATGGGGCGGGGCGATTGGGATCACTCTGCCATTGTGACCCTGATCGAGGAGTTGGCCCAGACGGAGATCGCCTCCGGTTGACTTTACAGGAGCTTCTTCTCCTGTCTAGAGGAGAGAGTGGGAGGAAGATAATGGCTGAACCACACGGTGTGCCGTATGGC
Source organism: uncultured Anaerolineae bacterium (assembly GCA_964425465.1). Taxonomy (GTDB): domain Bacteria; phylum Chloroflexota; class Anaerolineae; order JAYEMR01; family JAYEMR01; genus JAYEMR01. Next base: position 51,703 of record CAYRNM010000001.1, read on the forward strand.
TCTTGGAAATCGCCGATCACCTCAGACCTGATCGCCTCTGAGACCATCGGGCTGGGGCAGATCGCGCTCGATGGCGAGGACATCTACTGGGCCGAGATGCGCCCGGCGGAGGGCGGCCGGTACGTCATCGTGCGCAGGACCCCGGACGGGCGGACGACGGATGTCACGCCACCCCCCTTCAACGCCCGAACGCGTGCCCACGAGTATGGCGGCGGTGCTTTCACTGTCGTTGACGGCGCGGTCTGCTTCTCGAACTTCGCCGACCAACGGTTCTACCGTCAGGACCCCGGCGCCGAGCCGCAACCCATCACCCCCGAGGCGGACCTACGCTATGCGGACGGCGTCCTTGACCGCCGCCGGGGCCGGATCATCTGCGTGTGCGAGGACCACACCGACCCCAAACGCGAAGCGGTCAACACCATCGTAAGCCTCGATCTCAAAGGCGGCGACGGCAGCCAGGTGCTTGTCTCTGGAAACGACTTTTACTCCTCGCCGCGCCTCAGCCCCGACGGGACTCGCCTGGCGTGGCTTACCTGGAACCATCCGAACATGCCCTGGGATGGCACCGAACTGTGGGTGGGTGAGTTACAGGAGGATGGCTCACTGGGCCGAACCGAGCGCGTTGCGGGCGGCGGGGATGAATCCATCTTCCAGCCAGAATGGTCGCCGGACGGCGTCCTGTACTTCGTCTCCGACCAGACCGGCTGGTGGAATCTCTACTGCTGGCGCGAGGGGCGCGTCGAGCCCCTTACCCAGATGGAGGCCGAGTTTGGAAGGCCGCAGTGGGTCTTCGGCCTGTCCACCTACGCCTTCGAAAGGGCGCACGGTTGTGCGCCTGTACCCGGCCGCATCATCTGCGCCTACACCGAGCAGGGGACCTGGCACCTGGCGAGCCTCGACACAGCGACGGGTGCGCTCGATCCCATCGAGACCTCCTACTCCGAGATCGCGTATGTCCAAACGGCGCCGGGGCGTGTCGTGTTCCTCGCGGGCTCGCCGACGGAGCCAATGTCCATCGCCCAGCTCGATCTCGCCACACAGCAGCTCAAGGTGCTGCGCCGCTCGAGCGAGATCACGGTTGACGAAGGGTATCTCTCGATCCCCCAGGCGATGGAGTTCCCGACCGAGCACGGGCTGACGGCACACGCCTTCTTCTATCCGCCCAGAAACCACGACTATGTCGCACCGCCTGGCGAGCGCCCGCCCCTTCTCGTCATCAGCCACGGCGGGCCGACGGGGGCCACCTCCAACACCCTCAACCTGGGGGTTCAATACTGGACCAGTCGCGGCATCGCGGTGCTCGACGTGAACTACGGTGGCAGCACCGGCTACGGTAGGGAGTATCGTCAGCGGCTCGAGGGGCAGTGGGGCGTCGTGGACGTGGACGACTGCGTCAACGGCGCGCGTTACCTCGTCGAGCGCGGCAAGGTGGACGGCCATCGGCTGATCATTCGCGGCGGGAGTGCCGGCGGCTACACGACGCTCAGCGCGCTCACCTTCCGCGACGTCTTCAAGGCCGGTGCGAGCTACTACGGGATCAGCGACCTGGAAGCGTTGGCGAAGGAGACGCACAAGTTCGAGTCGCGTTACCTGGATCGGCTGATCGGCCCCTACCCCGAGCGGCGCGACCTCTACCGGGAACGCTCGCCCATCCACTTCACCGATCGCCTCTCCTGTCCGGTGATCTTCTTTCAGGGGCTTGAGGACCAGGTCGTCCCGCCCAACCAGGCCGAGTTGATGGTTGAGGTACTGCGCACGAAGGGGCTGCCCGTCGCCTACGTCCCCTTCGAGGGTGAGCAGCATGGCTTTCGCCGCGCCGAGAACATCAAGCGCGCGTTGGACGCCGAGCTCACCTTCTATTCGAGGGTCTTCGGCTTCGAGCTGGCTGAACCCGTGGAATCGGTGCCCATCGAGAACCTCTAACGGGGAAAGGCTTTGTTCACCCTTAGCCTGAGTGCAGGCCCCAGGCTTGACCGCTCATGAAGATTGTCTCTGATCTGGCTCACTCGACCACTGGTCCGAACAGTGTGGCCACCATCGGGGCCTTCGATGGCGTGCATCTGGGGCACCAGGCCCTGATCCGTCAACTGGTGATCCGGGCGCGGGAACTCCGTTGCCAGGCAGCGCTCATCACCTTTCACCCCCACCCCTCTGAGGTGCTCACGGGCCGCACGGCCTCCCGCTACCTGACCACGCTGGGCGAGAAGGCGGCCATCCTGGAGGGGCTGGGCATTGATCTGCTGGCTATCCTGGCTTTCACCTGCCAACTGGCGAACACCTCAGCCGCAGATTTCGTGGCCCAGGTGTGCCATGCCCTGCGCATGCGTGAGCTGTGGGTGGGCCCCCAATTTGTCCTGGGGCGTGATCGCCAGGGGGATATCCCCACTCTGCAGGCGCTGGGGCAGAGGTTGGGCTTCAGGCTGCGGGTGGTGGAACCGGTGGTCAATGGTGAGGAGCTCGTCACCAGTTCCCGAATTCGGGAGCTGGTATTGGCGGGGAGGATTCGCGAGGCCGCTAGATTGCTGGGCCGTTTCTACAGCGTAGTGGGAGAGGTAGTGCACGGCGATCATCGAGGGCGACTGTTAGGCTTCCCCACAGCCAACCTGGAGGTGCGAGCGGAGCGTATCCTGCCGCCCAACGGAGTGTACGCGGGCTACGCCCGGGTGGGAGAGGAGCGGTACGGGACGGTGATGAACATCGGGGTGCGCCCCACCTTCAACGATCACGAACGCTTATTGGAGGCCCACCTCCTCGATTTCGACGGCGACCTTTACGGCACCGATCTGATGGTGGAGTTTGTGGAGCGGCTGAGGCCGGAGGCGAAGTTCGACAGCGTCCAGGCGCTGATTGCGCAGATACACAAGGACAAGGCCCAGGCGCGGGAGCTGCTATCTGCTGAAGGTGAAGTGCGCTGACGGCTGCTGCTGAAAGACACCAGCTACCCTTTCTTACACGGGAGAGGGCGGCTGGTCATTTGGGGGTCAGTGAGACGACGCGGCGCGGGCGTCCACCAGATCCTGAAACACTGAGGGGGCCACCTGGTACAGAATACCCAACACCCGATGGGCCAGCTCTCGGATCTCCCACTGCGCGGCAGGGTCGGTGCGCAGCTTGATGATGTGCCTCCATTCCCTGAGGTTTGCCGTCATCACGATGCGAGTGGCCGTGGCGTTGGGCAGGAGGAACCTCGCGTTTTCTTTTCGGATGCCCAGTCCACGCAGCTCGCGATAGGCGGCCTTGATTTCATCCATGACACCATTCCATACCTCCATGGCCCGAGGGTTGGCGGCGATGTCGGGGGGGATGACGAACTGGGCATTCGTCATATCACAATAGCGCTGCGATTCTTGCGAGTATGAGGCTAGCCTGTGGCGCACGAGTTGGTGGCTGCAAGCGCGAGAAATCCCGCTGATCTCGAAGGTCACCGAGGCGTGCTCGATCAGTGACTCGTGGCCTTCGCGGAGGCGGGCCTGCAAGAACTTGCCTGGATCGCCTCGGGACTGGCTGCGGTAGCACACCCGTCCTGCATGCTCCAGCAGTTCCTCGGGGGTGTCCCCCTCCAGGTAGTTCGTAATGGCGATGAGCTTCACTTCCATGACTTACTCCTCATTTTCTGTACCTCTCCCACTCACTGTAGATACAGCCGCAGTACTGCTGGCGGTAGAGGTCGTGCTGGCGGGCCAGCCGCCGCCCCTGAGCCCAACCCCGCCGAAAGTCCTCGAAGGTGAATTCCACCCCCTCCGCTTTCCCCACCTCCTCACCGATACGACGGATGGCCTCCTGATCCTGATGGGGGCTGATGAGCAGAGTGGTGGTGAAGGCCTCGAACCCCTCCTGAGCGGCGACCTGCGCCGTACGCTCCAACCGCAGCCAGTAGCATATCTGACACCGCTGGCCGAATCGCTCCTGGCCCACAACCTCCCGCAGAAAAAGGATCATCTCGTAGTCGGGATGCCAGATCACCGGCAGGTCCACCGCCTGGGCGTACCTCTCAGCGCTCTCCCGACGGAGCTCATGCTCTCGCCAGGGGTGGATGTTGGGGTTGTACCAGAAGCCCGTGACCTGGAACTCCTCCTCCCGCAAGCGTCCGATGGGATAGGCCGCGCAAGGGCCGCAGCAGATATGGAGCAAGATCCGCTTACCGCGCCCTGCCGGTAGCGGCTCTTCCGGCGGCTGAGGGAGGTCCACAGCGTAGGGGAGCTGGATCACGAGGGGTTCCTGGCTGACCGGCTTGGCCCTGCCCTGGGCCAACAGCTTCTCCGCCTTCTCCCACGTCGTCGGGGAGAGCAGCCGGCCTTCGGCGTCGAGGACAGTGACCCTCTCGTCGCTCACTGTGACCTCCTACACCGATACCATGTACAGTTCACCAGAGCCAGTGCGGTCAGAGGTGAAGAACACCGCTTTGCCAGTGGGCAGGAAACGGGGATGGGGATGCAGCTTCTGCTGGGCCCAACTGGACCCCGTTCGACACAATATTTTGGGCTCCCAGGAGCCTTTGTAGGCCACCCAGAGGTGGTCTCGGTTGCCGAACAGCTCATCCACTACGAAGATGTCCTCCTCGGGGCTGGCCGTGCCATGGGCATGGGTGGCCCCGGCCAAAACACATCTTAGTTCTCCCCCGCTCCGGTTGATAGCCCACAGCCCCTGGGGAGCTCGACCGCCGTAGGCGGTGAAGTATACCATCCGCCCGCCATCCCCCCAGAACTCATGCCCCACGCCCTCGTTGTGCGCCTGAGGGTACAGGGGCCGACACTCGGCGCCGTCCCGATGCACCAGCCACATGCGCTGCACTTTGTGCCAAGGACCCTCGTGACAGTAGAGGATCAGATTGCCGTCGCTGGGGCAGAACTGAGCATGGGAGATAGGGACGTTGGCATCCACGGCCAGCCAGGCCTCAGAGCCATCGGTGCGCACCACGGCCACCCCACAGCGGGGGAAGCGCTCTGCAAGCTCCTCCTGGGAGAGCTCCATCTCCCACAGTCGCTCGCGGGAGAAAGCAAAGGTCAGGTATTGGCCGTCGGGGCTGGCGCTCAGGTAGCCCACTGAAGCGGCCTCCTCCATGTGCCACACCTCCCGCTCCTCCAGCGTCTCCAGGTCCACGGCCCAGATGTGGTTGTCGTCCCGGCTGAAGAATACCTCACTGCCATCGGATGCGATGGTGGCCCCCTGGGTCCAGACACCCTCCCCTTCGGTCAACTGCACGCTTTCAAAAGCGCTGAATCTCATCTTGTATAAATTAAAGTGCCCCGCCTCCCGGTCGGAGCCGTAGATGAGCCACTTCATGTCTTTGGTGAAAGTGGGGGAGGTGAAGTAGAGGTGATGGGTTGTGGCGCCCGGCGAATCGGTCAACCGGAAGACCTCTCTGCGAGTCTCCTCATCCCGGAGGATCTCGATGTCGCTGGGTATGGTATCGCCTTTCATGGCCCTTCCCTCTGCTGATAGCTGACGGCTGATAGCCGATAGTTGATAGACGCGGCCATCAGACCAACTGGCGAATTGTATTATAGCCCGCCTGTAACAAACAGCAACTGCCTATCGGCTGGCCCGTTGCAGCCACAGGATGGCTACAATGAGTACGACGATAGTGACCAGGGCCAGGGTGAAGAAAAGGGGGATGAGCCGCTGGACGGTACGACGGGTGGGCAAAAGGATCGGGGTAGGGATGGACGGCGGCTGCCCTTCGTTCACAGGGGTGGACGTAGGAGTGAGAGTACTGGTGGGTGTTTCCAGGGGCAAAGGTGTTGCCGAGGGGGTTGGGATTTGCAGGGGCGGAGAGGTTATGGTAGGAGTGGGGAGGGGTGTAGAGGTTGGCATGGCCATCGCGGTAGGGGTAGGGGTCTGCGTGGGTGTCGGCGTAGGCTGAAAGGAGCACAGCGTGACTTCATCTATGTAGAACAGGTCATTGTGCTCCCCGTAGACATTGTCCACCCGGATGAAAAGAGTGATGACGCCAGCCTCCGCCGTCGCCGAGACCCACAGGGCCTGCTCCCCCTCCTGCCAGGCCCGATCCTCCCAGTTCACATCACTCCAGATCACATGGGGCGCGGAGGGGTTATCTCCCCCCTGGGGGTCGAGGCCGATCTGCTTGCCCATGTTCATGCCCTGGACGGATGTATCCCCCGTGCCGAAGATAGAGAGCATCTCGGCGCGGGCGATGTAAGTCTCGCCGGGGGTGATGCCGACAATCCGCTGGTATATCCCGGCCCGGAAGGGGACGTAATCGGACCAGATACGCTGCGAGCTCTGGCCCTTGGCCTTCTCCCTGCCTCTCAGAAACTGGGGCACGCCCACCGTCTCCACGAAGGGTGTCCAACCATCGGCCACCTCTCCCAATCCCCCATGGGAGATGAAAGCGCCCTCGAAGTCCCCATGGTATGCCCAGTTGACCGGCTCACCGGGCCGGGGCGTTGGGGTGGGGGAAGGGGTGAGAGTGAGGG
>CAYRNM010000002.1:0-17613 GCA_964425465.1 uncultured Anaerolineae bacterium
AAGGGAATTCATAGCGTGCGCGGCTTTGAGGCCGCTGTTCGTTGGAGGAGTGCGCCCATCTGCCGGTAAATTATGTCAACCGAGCCGTGGGCGCAAGGCCCACGGCTTTTTTGTTGCCCCCCTTCCCTGAGCCGTGGGATTCCCACGGCTCTTTTTGTTTGCCCAGCGATCACGGAGGAGAAGAGATGCCCATATTGGACCCCTTAAGCTTGGAGATCGAAAGACAATGGCGCTTGGTGGCCCACCCTCAGGAGAAGCTCCTCATCAGCGCCATGGCCGACCTGACCGCTGACGGACATTTCGGCCAGCGGTGGCTGCTGGTGAGCGACCGGCGGGTCGTGGTGCTGGAGTCCAACGGTGCCGGGCCCGAGGAGACGATGGAGGTGCCACTGGCAGAGATCAGCGAGGCCATGACGGAATCGTTAGTGGGTGGAGGCCGGCTCACTGTACAGGTGAATGGCCATTCCCGCCCGCTGATCACCTACACCCATTCCGAAGGGGATAAGTTCGCGGAGGTGGCGACGGGCATCACCCAACTGGCTAAGGGAGAAGAGCTAAACATCGCCGAGAAGCTGCTCCCCACGCGCTGCCCCAGGTGCGGCCGAAGGCTGCCGGACCGGGATGATGTGTGCCCATCCTGCGTGCCCAAGGGAGCGGTATTCATGCGCATTATCTCCTACCTGAAGCCCTACCAGTGGCAGGCGGCACTCCTGGCGGGCCTGGTGTTCGGCCGCACCCTGGCCCAGCTCATCCCTCCGGTCCTCACCAAGACCATGATAGACGAAGTGCTTACACCTCGCCAGAACTTCTCGCTGCTGATCTGGCTGGTGGGAGGGCTGGCGGCGGTGGGGCTCTTCACCGCCGCATCGCAGGGCCTGGGCGGCTGGCTGGCTGCCTGGCTGGGGGCCCACATCATCGCTTTCATCCGCGCTGAACTCTTCCGCTGTCTGGAGCGATTGTCGCTGCGCTTCCACGACCGCAAGGAGACAGGCTCACTCATGTCGCTGGTGACCCGCGACACTGACCGGCTGCAGGAGTTCCTGGTGGAGGGATTGCCCTACCTGGCCACCAACAGCCTGATGCTCCTGGGCATCGTGGGGGTGCTGTTGAGCATCAACTGGCAACTGACGCTGTTCATCCTCATCCCCACCCCAGCGCTCTTTATCGGTGGGGGCCTCTTCTGGCAGCGGATGAGGAGGCTCTTCCATCGCTGGTGGCAGCGCTGGTCCATCTTCTCCGCCGAGCTCAACGAGTCGCTGTCCGGCATTCGGGTGACCAAGGCTTTTGCCCAGGAAGAGGCGGAGACCGAGAAGTTCGACCGGCGCAATGAGGATCTGCTGTGGGCTGGGATAGTGGCCGACCGCACCTGGTTCAGCTTCTTCGCCACCATGAACTTCTTCACCTCCACCGGCGCGCTCATCGCCTGGCTCATGGGCGGACGGGCGATCATCGCCGGGCAGATCACCCTGGGCACCCTTATGGCCTTCATCAACTACCTGTGGCTCTTCTACGGGCCCTTGCAGTGGTTCAACCAGGTGTACAACTGGATGTCGAGAGCCTTCGCCGGGGCGGAGCGCATCTTCGCCGTGCTGGACACGGAACCAGAGCCCTATTCCGCACCCCATGCGGTCCGCCTGCCCCGCATCCGGGGCGATGTGGCCTTTGAGGAGGTGACCTTCGGCTACGACAAGAGCAAACCCGTGCTCAAGAATGTGAGCTGCTCGGTGAAAGCGGGGGAGTTGATCGGGCTGGTGGGGAAGTCGGGCGCGGGGAAGACGACCTTTATCAACCTGGTGTGCCGCTTCTACGATGTGGACCGCGGCCGGGTGACCATTGACGGCCACGACATCCGCAACATCCGACTGGAAGACCTGCGCAACCAGATCGGGATTGTGCTCCAGGAGCCCTTCCTGTTCAATAGCACCATCGCCGAGAACATCCGCTACGGTAAGCCAGAGGCGACATTCGCCGAGGTCATCGCTGCCGCCCGTGCGGCCAACGCCCACGAGTTCATCGTGGCCAAACCCAATGGCTACGACACTCGGGTGGGCGAGCGGGGGAACGAGCTGTCAGTGGGAGAGAAGCAGCGCATCTCCATCGCCCGGGCCATCCTGCGCGACCCGCGGATGCTCATCCTGGATGAGGCCACCTCCTCGGTGGATACCGAGACGGAGACCGCCATCCAGGAGGCGCTGGCCCGGCTGGTGAAGGGCCGCACCACCTTTGTCATCGCCCACCGCCTCTCCACCCTGCGCAACGCCGGCCGGCTGCTGGTCATTGACGAGGGGCGCATCGTCGAGATGGGCACTCACGAGGAGCTAATGGCCAGGAAAGGGCTCTACCATCGGCTGGTGGAGCTGCAGTGGACGCTTTCCTGGATGAAAGCAGTGGGGGGATGAACATGCGGAGGTGAAAGGGGGAAGCCTATGAGCTCGCAGGCGTTGAATCTAGAACGAGACAAAAATGGGACATTGGTGCTGACTCTGGATGGCAGGGAGCCAGTGAGCAACATTCGGGTGGTCCGCGCGGCACCCCTCTCCCATCCCAGCCGCTACATCACCTTACTGGATGAGAAGGGGCAGGAACTGTGTACAGTGGACCGGCTGGATGACCTGCCCCAACCCGCGCGCCAGTTGGTCGAGGAGGAGCTGGCCAGCTACTATCTGAGCAGCACCATCCAACGCATCAACGAGCTGGAGAGCGAGTTTGGCATCGCCTACTGGGATGTGGAGACCCCCCGCGGGCGACGCGACTTTGTGGTCCAGGATGTGCAGTCCAGCATCACCTGGCTCAGCCCCACCCGCCTGCTCATCATGGATGTAGATGGCAACCGCTTCGAGATCCCCGACCTGCGGCTCCTCGACCGGCGGAGCCAGAAGCTGCTGGAGATGACGTTGTAGGGGGTAACGAGTAACGAGAGGATGAGGCCATGAGGAAGTTGTACCCCCATTGGCTCAGTGCCCCGTTAACCCGTTACCCCCACGAGCCAGTTGAACTCTGCTTCAATTTCTGGTACAATCAAAGAAGCAGGATCCCCTTTCAGCAGTGTGAGGAAGAAGAATGCTCTCCAGGCTTCTGAGGGACAGACCCGATCAACCGGTTGAATTCCTGCCTCTGCCGGATACGAGGGCCCTGGCCGAGACGCTGGTGGCCTTCGCCAATGGCGACGGAGGAACCATCCTGGTGGGGATTAGCCGGGAGGGGGTGGCCATGGGTGACGTCACCTCAGATGAGCTGGAGGGGAGCCTCCTGGCCGCCCAGGCCGAGTGCCGCCCCCCTATCGAGGTCGGCTGGGAGCAGATGGAAGCTCCCGGAGGCACGGTGATCGCCGTCCGCGTCCCCCGCAGCTCGGAACTGCACACTTTGGCCGATGGGCGGGTGCTCATCCGCACCGGGCAGGAGAACAAGCCCCTCACCGGCCCGGAGGTGCGCCAACTCGCAGCGACCAAATCGGCGGGGGACTTCGAGGCCGAGCCAGTGCCGGCGGCGGATTTCGATGACCTCAGCCCGGAGATCATCCAAGAGTACCTGGCCAAGCGGCAAGAACGGGGTGGTGGTCCCCTCAGTCAGCCACTGTCCCAGTTTCTGCAGGAGATCGGCGCTCTGGATGAAGAGAGGCAACCGACCGTGGCGGGGCTTCTGCTTTTCGGCGAGCGGCCCCAGGGTATCCTGCCTCAAAGCGGGTTGGTGTTCGTCCGTTTCGTGGGCACCGAGCCGCGGGGCAGCAATGGGCTGGCCGGCTATGGCCGCCGTGAGGAGATTGGCGGGCCACTGGCCCGCATGATCGAGCGAGCCTGGCAGGTGGTGTGGGAGGAGATGCGGGTGGGGGCGGTGGTGAAGGAGCTGGTGCGGGAGGAGCAGACAGAATATCCCCCCTTCGCCGTGCGCGAGGCGCTGGTGAATGCCATCTGCCACCGCGACTACCGGTTGCGAGGCCGCCGCATCGAGGTGCGCATGTTTGATGACCGGCTGGAGGTGATCAGCCCGGGGGGGCTTCCGGGCTACATCACCCTGGATAACATCGTGGATGAGCACTTCTCCCGCAATCCCCGCATCGTGGCTGGCCTCTTCCAGTGGGGCTACATTGAGGAGTTGGGGCTGGGCATTGACCGCATGATTGAGGAGATGCTGCGGGCCGGCCACCCGGCTCCTGTATTCCGTGCCACTCCTTACTCTTTCACTGTCACCTTGTACAATGTGCGGGAGCGGCACGTCGTGCCCGACTGGGAGCGGAGCATGAATGAGCGACAGCTTCGGGCTCTGCAGCACCTGCGGGGGCATGGCTCCATCACCAACCGCGAGTACCGGGAGCTGTGTCCCGACGTCAGCGCCGAGACTATTCGGCTGGACCTGGTAGACCTGATAGAACGGGGATTGATCCTTAAAGTAGGAACCAAGCGGGGGACCTACTATATGCTAAAATAGCCTGACCCGTTTTCATCCTAGCGAAAAGCCATATCCCAAATTTATCCCAAATTCTATTTGGGATATTTCTTTTCACTCAGCGTAGTGCCAGGCTTGAACCAGCCTGCTTTTGTACATATCCGGCACAACGTATATCCAGGGCAAAACGATATCCTTTGCGCTCAGAATGACGCCCGTACAAAAAGTATCCGGTAGCAAACGGAAGGAGAACATGATGACCAACTGGGAAATCCCCCCTAAGGGGGGGCACATGGACCTGCCTACAGGCATCTACCTGCAGACCATGACGGGAAAGCAGGTGGAGGAGCGATTGAAGGAGAATGACCTGATCATCATCCCCGTCGGCTCCACCGAGGCCCACGGGCCGCACGCCTGCTCCGGTGAGGACACCTTTCTCGTCACCCGCATGGCAGAGGCTGTGGCCCAGAGGACAGGGGGCACTGTGGCCGAACCCATCTGGTACGGCTCTCACCCCTACCACCACGTGGGAATGCCTGGCACCATCGTCGTGTCCGAGGAGATCTTCGTAGGGCTGCTGAAGTCGGTGATGGCCGGCCTGTGGAACACAGGCTTTCGCAAACAGATCTATCTCAACGGCCATGGCCAGGAGTACGTGATCCCTACCGCTATCCACCAGTTCGCCAAGCAGTATCAGGTGCCGGCGGTGCTAGTCAACCTCAACTGGTACCATGCTATCCAGGATCACTTCAAACTGAAGTCGGAGGGCGGCCCCTACGAGACCCCTTTCATCCACGCCGACGAGGTGGAGACCAGTTGGTCGCTGGCCCTTTTCCCGGAGCTCATGGACATGAGCGCAGCGGTGGACACCACGCCCACCAGCTTCTTGGGGGAGAAGATGGGCCGACATGTGGACAAGGCGGGGAACCTGCAGCACAAACCCATCGCCTGGTATGGCCAGGTGGGGCTGGGACCCATTGAGGTGGCGGCCTACCAGCCAGGCTGCGTGGGCCAGGCCACCCTGGCCAATGCGGAGAAGGCCCGCCCCGGCGTGGAGGCCCTGCTGGACTACATGGTGGAGCTGGTGGAGGACATCCTGGAGCGCTTCCCGCCGGGCGAACTTCCACCCTGGGATCAGATCAGCCAGCGCCCCAGGGAGGAACTGGAGGCGGTGTGCAAGATGCCCTTCGAGCCCGGCTGGCGAAGTATCTACATCCTGGGCTATCCACCAGCGTGATCCACGAGGGCTCAGGGATAGCGAGCAAACACTGAGGGCCTGGGAGATTCATCCCAGGCCCTCAAGGCGTATATACCGCCCTTACTCCTTCGCGATCAGGGGAAGATAGACAGAGACACCTGATACCATCACCTCTGCCCCTTGCGCAGTGGGTATCTGGCCGGTCGGCGGCAGTTCCGTATCCGCCACTTTGACATTCTCTAGTTGCAGGCTGCCTTCCCCGACCTTCTGAGCGGTCAGCACGATGTTCGCCAGTACGCCATGGCCATCAGGCCCTCGTCCATCTCGGAGAGTGTATCCCACTACCGTCTTGCTACCTTCGTTGTCGAAGAGAGCAAGATACGCGGTCCGCCCAGTGCTTCCCAGGAAATCTCCCAACGTCACCGTGTTCACCTGCAACAGCGCGGGATCATACTTCAGATCAAACTGGAACCCGCCCAGGTCTGTCACATCGGTGATCACTACGGTTACACTGAAGGGCTTGCCCACGTCCACCGTGCTCTCCTCCGGTTCGATCTTCACCTCAACATTCGCCGAGGGAGCTGCCTTGGCTGCCTGCAGGAGTGCAGAGGCCTCCGCTTCGCACGGTCCCCAGGCGTCCACGACTTGCATGATGTCTCCAACGTCGATCTCGCCGTTGTCATTGAAGTCGTAGTCGCTATCGTAGCATGCATCCACACCAGACTCGCAGCCCCAGAGACCGGCTATGGTCATGACGTCCACTATGTCCACGACACCATCGCCGTTGAAGTCGCCAAAACACTCTTCCACGACGATGTAGCCATCGGTGGAATCGAAGGAAATGGTGCGCCCCCCTGTGTCGAATAACCGAGCGTTCTGGAAGGCAAGATCCGTCTCTCCTGGGGCGATAGGCGACAGGAAGGTGGTGGCCAGGACGCCCTTGCCGGTAGGTCCTGGTCGCCCTGGATCTGCAGGACAAGAGCTGTATGCCCAGAAGCTATACCGCCCATCTCGCTCCAAGGTGCTATCATAACCGCTCTCAACAGTCCGCCCCGTCCTTCCCAGAAAGTCGCGCAGCTGTATCCTGGCCACACGGACCACATCGGGGTCGTACACCACATCGAACTCGAAGGCCCCCAGATCTGACACATCGGTGATGACCACATCGGTGGTAAAGCTTAAGGCACCAGTGTAGGTGAAGACAGTCTGGTAGGAGGGGCTAAAGGCAAGTTCGGTATGCGGCGTGCTGATTGGCGTGGGTGTGGCGGTTGGCGTGGGTGTGTGGGTCGGCGTAGGCGTGACTTCGCCGCACCACTGCAAGGACACATCGTCTACATACATCCAGGTCCGCCCGTAGTAACGGTAGGGGTTATTGTAGACGCTGAAGTAGAGGCGCAGTGTCTCACCGGCATAGGACGAGACATCAAAGGTGTGCTGGGTCCATGTCCGACTATTGGAGAGCACCGAAAGGATTCTATCCTGTAATACCCAGCTAGTGTCGTAAAGAAACACCTGCTGACGGTCCCATCCACTCGAGTCTTGCGTGTAGGGCTTGTACCAGAAGGAGAGGGTAGCACTCGAGGCACTAGAGGGAATGGTGACATCTTGATAGATTGACGAATAGGCATATCCGTCAAAATACCCTGGAGGGATCCCTAATCGCATCGATTGCACACCGGAGTGGGCCTCGGCGGTGGAATAGTCAGCAGGGAATGCCGTTGTAGGAATTGTCCAATCACTGTACAGCGTCTCAAAGCCACCATTCTTCACCAACTCCTCACACAGGATGGCCGCTCTGTAGGACGCTGTCACCTGGGAGACAGGTCGGAGGACAAAGGAGAGGATCACCGCCGTTAGCAGCGAAGCAACAAGGACTGCTATGGATAGGTTTCTGGTTTTCATAGATTCCCTCCTGATGCATACTGTAGGATTGCCAATAGGATCTCTGCTCATAGCTTCACCTCCTGATCCATGCTTCGGATTGCCAATAGGATTTCTGGTCATGGATTCACCTCCTGCATTTACCTGCGTGGTTTTGTGAGCCTCAATCACAAAGGGCTATCAGATTGTGGGAGTAGAGATGGGCAAGCGTCCAGGCAATTTGTGGCCTCCCAACTTCAGGGGATTGCATCAGGTACCACCTGTTTTGGGAATAGTATACCACAACTGCTGGATTATATCAAGTCAAGAATGCCACCTGAACGCTCACTTAGGCGAATGGCTGGCACCCTGATCTTTTTTCTGCAGGAAAGTCTCAACCAGGCTGCGGAAGATGGGCGCAGCAGCCACTGACCCCTCGCCACCGTTCTCCACTACAACGGCGATGGCGATCTGCGGGTCATCGGCCGGGGCATAGCCCACAAACCAGGCATGGGGCCTGCCACCAGGGTTCTCCGCCGTGCCCGTCTTGCCCGCCACGGGGATCTCAAAGCCCTTGAAGACCCAGTATGCCGTGCCAGCGTCCTGATTGGCTACCCCCCACAGTCCTTCCCGGATGGCCTCCAGGTGCTCAGGGGTCAGGGGCAGCCTCCCCCGGGCATCGGGGGCGAAAGGCTGCTCAGGGAGCTCCGGCGTGCCGCCGACCTTCCACACGAGCTGAGGCCGGTAGAGGGTGCCGCCATTGGCCACCGCGCTGATCAGCACCGCCATCTGGATGGGTGTGACTAGCAGATCCCCCTGGCCGATGGCCAGATTGACAGAATCTCCGGCCCTCCACACCTCTCCCCACCTCTGTTCTTTCCACTCCTCATCAGGAACCAGGCCCTCCTCCTCATCCAGCCCTTGCACGCCTGTGAGCCGCCCCAGGCCAAAGCGGCGGGCATATTGGGGGAGGATCATCGGGTCCCGCTGATGGAGCGCCAGACTCACTTCGTAGAAGACAGTATCGCAGGAGACCGTCAGCCCGGTCACCAGATCGAGAATCCCGTGCTGACGAGGCCAGACCCAGCAGCGCTTGGTCCACCCTGGACCCAATCCGCTCCACAGCCCGGTACAGTTGAAGAGGGAAGTCGCTTCATAGAGGCCGGACTCCATCGCTGCAGCCATGCTCACGATCTTGAAGATCGAGGCTGGAGGGTAAAGCCCCTGTGCCGCCCGGTTGAGCAGCGGCTGCCCGGGCGCATGGAGCAGGACCTGCCAATCCTGAGGAGCGATAGCGGGGACGAAGAGGTTGAGGTCAAAGGAGGGAGAACTGGCCATGGCCAGCACCTGACCGTTGCGAGGGTCAAGGGCTACCACAGCCCCCCGCTGGCTCTTCAGGAGCTCGACCGCTCTCTGCTGAAGAGCTCGGTCCAGCGTGGTGTAGATACTCCGGCTCTGACGGGCCGGCTTCTGGGCCAGGATGTCTATCGTCTGTCCCTGGGGCGAGACGAGGGCCAGGGTACCTCCCCATTCCCCCCTCAGATATTCCTCGCCCCAGGCCTCTAACCCCGTCTGCCCCACCATGATGTTCGGAGGATAGCCCCTGTCGGCCCACTTTTTCGCCTCCTCGGCCCTGATGGGACCCACATAGCCCAGCACATGGGGGGCCAGATCCCCTCCATAGTAGACCCGCACGGGCCTCTCTTTGAGCACCACCCCAGGCTGCTCCTTCAGGGCGTCGTAGTATTCCACGCCCTTTTCTGCCGAGACCTCACCCAGAGCGACAAACCAGTCAGAGGGCACATCGGCGTATGTCTGGCCCAGGATGGAAATAGGTTCCTCCAGAACCTGGCTTAGCAGATGCAGGGTGCGCTCCTCCTGCTGCAGTTCCTCAGGCACAATGCCCACCACCACCCTGGAACCATTCGCCGCCAGGCCCAACCCCTGACGGTCGTAGATGTGGCCCCGCGCGGGCACCTCGGGCAGGAGATAGAGATGGCCACCCCTCTCCAGTTGGGGCAGAATACAAGCTGGTGACCAGGCCACGCCCCAGCGCCCCTCCTCCAGTTGTAGGGTCAGGGTGTTGGTGACGGAGAGAGAGCCCAGCAGCAAGGTCTGGGCTGTCAGTTGGAAGTCAGCCAACGCTTCTTCCCCTTGAAGCACTGACTGCAGGTTGATCGTGAGTCGGGTGAGAGTCATCGCCTGGGCCGCACTGGAGTAGGCGGCGATGAATTCCTCCTCCGATGTGGCCGCCTGAGAGGCGGAGGTGAGCAGAGCGTACATGGCTGAATAGTCATCTCGCTCCCAGGCCTGAAGGAACGCATGGGCAACCCCCTCCGCTGATGGGGGTATAGGCGTGGGCAGCGGTCCCGGTGCGGCCAGGGAGAGGGGCAGGACGATGCCCTGACAGCCCACGCACAGGGCGGAGAGAAGCAGCAATATGAGGGTCGGAGATCGAAAGTGGGCCATGTGTTCCTGTTTCAGGGACCGCCGGCCACCGACCGCAGACCGCCGAAAGAACCTACGAGATGTTGCATTTGGCAGCGGTCGGCGGTCTGCCGTCAGCGGTCACGTCTTGAGAGAGCAACCAAGAGGCAAGAAATGCATGGGCGATGGAGACCTGTTCCCCCTTGCGCTGGATATAGCCCAGACACTCCAGCCAGCGGAGGCAGATGGCCAAGCGCTCCTCCTCGAACCCCGTCGCCGCCTGCAGCTCCCTGGCGTTCCAGGGCCTGTCGGCGATGAGCCCCAGCAAATCCCGTTCCTCAGAGAGGAGGTTCTGATAGTCCGCGCGAAAGAGACTCCCCAACAGCTCATCCACCTCCAGGTCCGACTCGGTCGGGGGGCGTAGGGAGTGGTCAGGCTGGTACAGCCGCTGACAGAGCCACTGCAGAAGGTAGGGCTGGCCGCCGGTGGCCTCCCTGATCCGTTCTATCGCTTGGGGAGCTACCTGCACAGGAGAGGGAGAGTTGCACTGCTGGATCAACGCCCTAGCCTCTGCATCATCCAGGCGTGCCAAACAGCGCAGTTGAAAGCCCTCCCAGAAGGGGTAGGAGAGTTGCGAGCAAAGCAGATGACCCAGGCTCAACAGCGCCCGGGAACCGGCCATGACGACCTGGAAGGCCGGCCATTCATGCCGCATCTCCCACAGGCGAGCCAGGAGCCCGGGAAAGGAGCTCGCCATATCCAGCAATACCTCTGCCTCATCCAACAGCAGCAGGAGTTCCATCCCCTGCACCTCAACCCGCCTCATTAGCTCCTCCGTGAGGGTGAGCAGATCGGGTGCGGCCAGCAGATCGGGGCTGAAGAGATGCGCTTCATAGTGAGCCTTGCCTCGGAGCTCAGCCCGCAACACCTGAAACAAGCCCTCCATGCTGCGGCCAGTGGTTTGGAGGTCCAGAAACAGGCAGGGCCTTCCCTCACTCAGGCAGACCTCCTCCACACGGCGCAGCAGTGAGGTCTTACCTGACCGTCGCCCCCCTATGACGTACAGAGCTTCAAACTGGCCACTGACCATCTCCTGCACCAGTTCCCCGCGTCCATAGAAGTGGGACCCTGTTACCCAACCGCCGCAGATATAGGGATTTCTCAAGGCGACTCCCTTCTGATCCATTCTTGGAATGAGGGGAGGAGATGTTCCCGCTTCTGATAGCGGTAGAGTACTCCACCCTCCATGAGCAACCTCCGATCCTCATCGGAGATGGGCAATTTGGGCAGTGCCTTTTCCCGCCTGCCCCCCTGAGCCCCTGGCCAACTCCCTCGGGCGAGTTGTTCGGGGGCGGACACAGACATGCTTCTGATCAGGACTTGTAGCGCCCGTCGACCATCGGGGCTCATAGCCTCCCAGAGCTGCTCAAACTCCAGGGCCCTCTCTTCCAGAGCGCTTTTCAGGGCCGCTTCGACCTCCGAGGCGGTAACACGACGCTTCTTTTGTTCCAGCGCCTCCTTTACCGCATGGAGGCACAACTTCTGGGCTTCGAAGGGCCTTCGATCACTGTAGGCAATGATGTGTCTTATCGCCTCCTGATCATAGCGATAGACTCCCTGTACCGGCCGCTGAATGAGCCTTCTAATCTCCTCCACATCGAAGGGGGGCAGCATGATCTCCCGGCTGAACAGATTGTACCAGGGGCTGGATTGAAGATGCCACTCCTTACTGATATAGGTTCCCGCCAGGACCACCTTGACCTGTCGCGCCAGGGAGCTCATCAGAACCCCACGCAACTGCTCCTGCACCCCTTGGTCGTAGGTGCTGATAACATCTGCTTCATCCACCAGGAGGATGAGGCAGACCTCTTTGGGGGTCAGGCCCTGTAGGGCCTGGACGATAACCGCCAAATCTTCCTGGAAATCGAAGTTAGTGTAGTCTGTCCTGAGGCTCGCCGAAGGGCCTGGCCCGGCGGACAGTTCAGGGGAGGAGAGGTTAGATGCTCTCCTGTCTCCAGATCGGCAGATCAGCCCCAGCGAGCCCACCTTATCCTCCATCTCCTGGGCCACGCTCTGGGCCAGCACCAGGAAGAGGCGATTTTGAGGGATGCCCTGCAGATTGATGAAAGCAGGAAAGAATGCGTAGTCAGGGTCATCCAACTTCTTCAGTCGTTGCCCCAGATGATAGAGCAGGCTAGTCTTGCCAATGCGCCGCTCTCCATAGATGATGGTATTGTTGTTATGGATAATCTGCAGAATCTCTCGCAGTAGATCCTCGCGGCCGAAGAACATGCCCTCATCATAGATGGGTGGACCACAGATGTAGGGATTGAAACCCCGCTTGACCGCCTGACGAGCTCGCCACCGGCTATAGCCCCAGTAGCTCATACCCAGAGCTGCCAGAAGAGGCAGGCTCAGCCAACTGTATCGCCAGGGGAGGCTAGGTCCAAGGACGAAAGCCCCCGACACCGGGACGGATGTAGTGGGTGGTGGAGTAGAAGGCCCAGATACTGGCGTGGATGTAGGAGTAAGGGGTACCACGGTAGAAGACACAAGCATTGGCGCAGCCACATCGAGCTTGGAGGGAATGGTAAGTCCTACGGAATAGGGCTGAGAATAATTGAAATTCACATCTCGGGCCATAAGCCACAAGGTGTAGGTGCCTGGTGCCAGATCAGAGTACAGCGCGAAGCGGTCCCGCCCATGCACCCAATCCTCACTGACACCTTCCAGCCGGTGCAGGTATAGCAGTTGTTCCGATGGGGTGTGAATATCCCCTCCCACAAAGGAGATGACCGCATTCCGCTCCTTGATGGGAAGGACCAGCGTGGAGGTGAGAACGGGGCGGTCATTAATGCTTACCACGCGCACCCAAGGGGGAGTTCGGTCGGGCCGGTAACGGACCAGGCCGCCGCCGGTGGTGCCAATCCACCAGGTGTCCGGCGCAGAATGCAGAATGGAGAGGATATGGGCACTGGGAAGGCCATGGTAGAGGGTATATACCTGCCAGGTGTGGCCATCGGTGCGACACAGGCCGCCGGAGGTCCCAAACCAGATGTCCTCCTGTTCTTTCCAGATGGTGTTGACGCTGCTGGCCGGCAGCCCATCCTTTTTGTCATAGCTTCGCCAAGAGGAGCCATCATAAGAGGCTGCTCCCTGATCGGTGGCGAACCACAGAGACCCATCGGGTGCACACCAGATGTATCGCACCTCATCGCCAGGCAATCCCCCGTTGGTAGATTGAGAGGTGAAGAGCTGCCAGGAATGGCCATCAAAGCGGCTCACCCCCTTGGAGGTTCCCAGCCACAGGGCTCCATCCTGGGCCTGGCAAAGGGCGCGCACATAGTCATCGGCCAGACCGTCGCGCTGGGTAAAGGTGTGCCATTCCTCCTCAGGCCGGTAGGACACCACTCCTCCCCCAGCCGTTCCAAACCACAAGGTGCTATCGTTGGCTGCCTCTACGGAGAGGACCACATTGGTCGGCAGGCCAACTGCCGTGGTGTAGGTCGTCCACGCTCCGGCCAGGTAGCGGCTTACACCGCCAGCTGTGCCGAACCAAAGGGCCCCGTGAGGATCTTCTGCCAAGGCGAAGACATGGTCATCGGCCAGCCCCTGGGCAGAAGTGTAGGTGTCCCAATGGCCATCCTGGTATTGCAGGACACCACCGCCCAGTGTGGCTATCCACAGAGCTCCATCCTTGCTCTGAGCCAGGGCGGATACATCATAAGCGGCCCTGCCCTCTCCCTCGCCCTCCTGGGAGAGGGAATAGAGGCGCCAGGTGAGGTCACAATAGCTCACTCCGGCATTGGTGCCGAACCACAGCCCGCCATCAGCGTCCTCGTAGATGGCCCACACTTCACTGGAAACCAGCCCATCTCTTTGGGTCCAGGTGCGCCACCGCTGGCCATCGTATAGACTGACTCCCTCGGTCGTGCCCACCCAAAGGGTGTCGTCTTCATCCTGCAGCAGGGCAGTGATGTGTTCTCCCGCCAGCCCATTCTCAGGAAGGAATACCTGCCCGGAGGCGTCTCCCTCATCGGGCTTGAAGCGGCTTAACCCCCTGAGAGTACCTACCCAGATGGTCCCATCCTCAGTAGCTAAGAGGGCGGTGATCATATTGCCTGGAAGGCCTTGAGCCGTGGTATAGGTTTCCCACCCCTTTCCGTCGTAGTAGGCCAGTCCCAGAGGAGTGCCCACCCAGATGCCTCCTTGGTAGTCTCGGTCCACGACGGTGACGCAGTCACTGGGCAGGCCATCGGCTGTGGTGAAGGTGTGCCATTCTCCGGCCTGCAAGCGACTTATCCCCCCATCCAGGGTACCAAACCAGAGGGCATCATCCTCAAGCTGGCTGATAGCAGAGACATCTCGACCTGCCAACCCACCGGATGGGACTGGAGCCCACTCCTTCCCATCGTAGCGGCTGAGGCCGCCCCGGGTGCCAATCCACACCACTCCCTCCTGATCCTGAAAAATGGCCGTTACCTGGTTATGGACCAGCCCATCAGCGGTGGTGTAGGTTTCCCATTCGCCATTGTAGTGGCTCAGGCCCTGTATGGTGCCAAACCACAAGGTGCCATCCTGAGTTTGATAGATGGTCGTCACCGTGTCGGAGGCCAGCCCATCGGCGGTGGTGAAGGTACGCCAGGGAGAGCGCCAACCCTGCGCGGCAGCCGCTCCGGCCCAGCCGGCCAGCAGGGCCAGGAAGCAGAGGAGCAGCGTCAACAGACAAAAGCCTCTTCTCAGCAAGTGATGTGCTTGACCGACCATATTGCCACCTGCCCTTATTTGTCTAGGAGAGCCCTTCAGGTAGCACTACAAAATAGCGTGAAGTTGGTAAAATTTGCCTTGATTTGTCATCTCCAGTTTCCTGGGAGGGACTTCACAATGATTTTGAAGTTCATGGAACAAGCCCCGCTGAAACCTGAGTTGATGACCTGCCCTGATTGCGGCGAAAACCAGCGGATCGGCATCTACTCCTAAAGGAACGCTCGGTCTATGACATCATGGCGATGTCGCAAACCGCTTTGGGGTTGATCAACACCACCTACATTGAACGACTCCATGCCACCTTTCGGGCCCGCATGGCTACGCTGGCGCGACGCACCCAGGGGCTGGCCCGGACAGCTCAGCACCTGGAAGATGAGATGTTCTGGTCAGGGGTGGCGTACAATTTCTGTACCCTCCAACCAGTCTGAGATCAACCCCGGCCGTGGCCACCGGATTGACTGACCACATGTGGTCGGTTGAGGAGCTTTTGCGCCTCAGATTGCCCAACAAACCACTCCACGCTGTTTATGTAGTGCTACCCACTTCACTTATACATACACCACTTTTCTTTACGAAATTTTTACACTCGACTTTAGACCAATAACTGTATTTGTCAAGTTGAGGTCTAGATTTAGTGTCTTTTGTTAAAGAAATACGATATGTAGTAGTAGGAGCCTAAGATCCATCGCCTGATTCTCAAGACCATTGCCCCTACATGTAGTAACTATTTCATTTTCACTACTATATCTTGAATGTCACTTGCATTGGGGTTATTTATATCAACTCGAGTTTATTTTACGATAGGGCAGCAAATGAATATTCATTCTGCTTGACAATCCTTTTGGGGGTGTTATAATTAAAGAGCATTATTAACAGAACTAATGTTCTATTCAATCTCATCCTCAAGTGCAGGGGTGACCACTTGGACATTTCTCTGTCATGGCAAACCGGATTATCACCCCTTCGCCTTCACAGTTCAAGAGTTGATGCTCGCTTGGTTTCAGGACGCTGGTCTTCCAGGGAGTGTAACGATGAAGGCTAAGCACCCTTTGGTGGGGGTTTTCCTCACCCTGAACCTGTTGGTGTGGATCTTGTTCCTTAGCGTCTCCACAGCCAAGGCAGCACCTCCTCAACAGGGGGGGACAATATACCACACGGTGGTGCGGGGGGAGATCCTGGCCAGGATTGCAGCACGCTACGGCACGACGGTTAGCGCCATCGCGCGGAGGAACAACATCTCCAATCCCAACCGCGTTTATGTTGGCCAGCGTCTGGTCATCCCCACTGCTTTCGCCGCTTCTTCGGCCTCTGTGCCTCCCTCCTCCGGCTCTTATTCTGCGGGTTGCACCTATCTCATCGTGCGAGGTGATACCCTATCGAAGATCGCCGCCCGGCATGGCACCACTGTCCAGTTCCTCATGTCGGCCAATGGCCTCTCCAGCAGCCTCATCTTGGCAGGCAAGACGCTCAGGGTGCCCTGCGTCGGTCAGCAAATGACCTCTACCTCCGTGGCTGCGCCCCCGGTGAGCAAAAGTGTATCGGGGACAACCTATCGGGTGCGGTCTGGCGACACACTGAGCAGCATTGCCCTGCTTTACCACACCACCGTGCAGAACATTATGACCGCCAATAGCCTTACCAATCCGCACCACATCTACGTTGGCCAGGTACTCCGCATTCCCCTCCGTTAAGCTACGCCCTAGCGCCTGTCAGCCTGCCGACCAAAAGTATACAGAGCTAATCCCAACAGAACCAGGCCCAGTAGGCCCTGCAAGCTGGTCAAGAGTTGCGCGGGCAGGGTAAGGGCCTGATAACCATCCAGTTTCAGCGTGGCGAAAGTGGCCAGGCTGTAGATCAGCAGCTCCAACCAGGTAGGGGAACTGTGAGCGCTAGATACCACACCGCCGCTGATGCGGTACAGCAGAGGAAAAAGGAGCAACACTACCAGTGCCCAGGCCAGGGGTCGCCCTGGCTTTTCTCCGTAACCGCAGATGAGTTCGACCAGCCAATCGGTCAGCCATCGGAAGGTATAGCAGCCCAGGGGAGGATGGGCATGCCAGGGGGAAGCAGCTTTCCTTCCCATTTGCCGGGCCTTCACATAGGCCCAGGAGGCAGCACCAGGGGAGGTACCCTCGCGAAAGAGGTGGTACAGGGCCAGGTAGGCGACCGCAGCCCGAGCATACTCTCCCTTCCGTTCCTCCCCTATCCCTGACCCCAGTTTTTCCGGGCTGAGGAAGTTTTCCCTCCAGCGGGTTCCACGGAGGAAGGCTCCTTCCAAACTCCTGATCTGTGAGAGATCGGTGGACTCCAGGGCGGCAAACTCCAGGTGCGCGTGGCTGAGATCAGCATTCTGGAGACGAGCCCCCCTCAGATCCGCATTGCGCAGCAAGGCCTCTTGCAGGTTCGTATCCCACAAGATGGCTTCCCTTAGGTCCGCTCCCTCCAAATCGGCCCCCCCCAGGTCGGCTCCCCGCAGGTCCGCCCCCTGCAGACAGGCCCAGCGAAGGTGAGCTCCTCGCAGATCAGCACCCCATAGAGTGGCCCTCTCCAGGTTCGCTTCAGTAAGAGCGGCATCCAATAGGCGTCCGCTGAGCAATCTAGCGCCTCTCAGATCGGCCCTCACCATCCAGCTCCCCTCCAGGTTGACCTCTCCCAGGCTGGCGCCCTGAAGGCTGGCGCCGCTCAGGGTAGCTCGGCTTAGATCCGCCTTGAACAGGTCGGCCTGGCTCAGATCCACCCCCTCCAGCCTGGTCTGGCGCAGACTGCACCGCTCCAGAACTGCCCCCCTCAATTTCAGGCCACTCAGGTCCTCTCCCGACATATCCCGCTGAGAGAGGTCAAGGCCCTGGCTGCCTCCACGGGCCACCAGGAGGTCCTCCAATTCCTGTCGGCTGGTGCGCAATAGGTGATCCCGAGTCACTCCATCCTCTGTTGGTCCTCTTGGTAGGGGCAACCCTTGCGGTTGCCCTCAGGGCGAC
>CAYRNM010000002.1:17713-25591 GCA_964425465.1 uncultured Anaerolineae bacterium
ATCCTCTGTTGGTCCTCTTGGTAGGGGCAACCCTTGCGGTTGCCCTCAGGGCGACTCCCCCAAGGGCAAGGTGACGGTAAAGAGGGTGCCCTTCCCCTCCTCGCTCTGCACCTCCATCTTTCCCTGATGATCCCCCACGATCCGTCGCACGATAGCCAGCCCCAGCCCTGTGCCCTTCTGCCGGGTGGTGAAGAAAGGCTCAAAAACTCGCTGTAAGGCGTGGGGGGGAATGCCCACTCCAGTGTCCTCTACCTCCACCCGCACCGCAGGGCGGGGACTCTGGCCGGGAAGGGAGGGGGTTAGCTGGGCCGGCCTGACCCGCAGCCATAGGGTGCCACCCTCTGGCATCGCGTCCAGGGCGTTGCTGATCAGGTTGGCGAATACCTGCTCTAGGCGCGCTGGATCGCCCAGGGGTGGGCAAAGCCCCTCGGCATAGAAAGTGCGTACCTCCACCCCTCGAGCCGCAGCCTGGGCTCGCCAGTGGCGCAGCAATCCCTCCAGGAGAGCTGGCAGATCACAGGGGATCAGTTTGAGCTGTTGGGGGCGGGAGAGCAGAAGCACGTCATCCAGCAGGCGGCTGATGCGCCGACTGTCCTCCAGGATAAGGCGGGCATATTGAGCTGCTTCGCCCTCCAGGCTCAACTCCTCAGACAGGTACTGGATACCGTGCACAATGCCTGCCAGGGGGTTTCGCACCTCGTGAGCCAGGACGGCGGTCATCTCCCCCAGCAGGGCCAAGCGATCCCGATGGCGTCGCTCCTCTTCAGCGTGCTTCTGCTCCGTGAGGTCGGTGAACACCACTACCGCGCCAGTTGCTGGGCCCTCCTCATTCCGTAAAAGGGCGACACTGGCCCCCACGGGCACTGGCCGTCCATCCCCCCGGTGCACCACCAACTCACGGCGGGCGCGGGATATTCCCTCGCTCATGGTTTCCCACACCCAAGCGACCAGTTCGCTGTCCTCACCCAGAAGACTAGCCAGGGACTGCCCCTGGGCCTGGGATGCTGGATAGCCCAAGATCTCTTCCGCAGCCGGGTTGAAGGTGGTAATCCACCCCGCCGCGTCCACCGTCAGCAACCCATCGCTCATGGCCCGCAGGACATTGACATTGAACTGACGCATGGCCGACAGATCCTGGATGCGCGCCGCCAATTCCTGGAAGAGCAGTCCCTTCTCCACCGCCATGCTCAACTGGTGGGAGCTCAATTCCAGCAGGTCCTGGTCGCGGGAGGTGAAATGATGGGGTCGAGTCGCCCCCACCAGAAGCAGCCCACAGGACCGCCAGGGAGTCCCCAGAGGCAGGGCCATAAAGGCACACATACCTGCCTCTCTCCAGGGGGAGGGCAACAGATCAGAGGAGGGAGGCACACGCTCTCGCACCAGGAGGGAGGCCCGCCGGCCTGGGTCAGGGGTGTCACCTCGGATGCCGGCGCTAAGCCGCTGCCGAAGGGGAGCTTCGGTGAGGAGCGGTGGCGCGGACTCCATCAGCTCTAGAGGCACTCCCTGCGCTGCCCGAAGGATAAAGGGCCCATCCTGGTCTCGCTGCTCAGCAACGTAAAGGCCTCCCATCTCCAAAACTAGCATCTGCAGGATCTGGCTCAGAGCCTCCTCTAATCCCCGTTCCAGGGGAGGAGCCTGGCTGATCGTATCGGCCAGGGTGTGCAGGTTGGAGAGGGCCTGTTTGCGCTGCTGTAGCTCCTGGCCCATGCGCTCCTGCTCGGTGGCATCCCTCAGGGAGCAGTGCAGGGCAGAGAGCCAATGGCTGATGGCTGATGGCTGATAGCTGATAGCTGAAGCAGTAAGGACCACGCTTCGGGAGGAGCCATCCTTGCAGTACAGGCGAACCCCTTCCAACTCCCCTCTCCCTGAGAGCAGGCTTTGCTCCAGGAAGGCCATTACCTGAGGGTATTCCTGCCGTCCCAGCAAGTCTCCCAGGCGCAGGGCGGTGAGCTCCTCAGCAGAATAGCCGGTCAGGCGTGCACTGGCCTCATCAGCAGCCAAGATGCGTCCCCCGTGGGCGCTGATGATCAAGTACGGGTCCTCATTCCTTGCCAAAGGGGGCTCAAGAGAGGTGGATGGGGAGCGGGTCATGGTACAAAGCCTTTCAAACTCATAGGGCACTACTGGGCCACACCTCTGTACTGCGCCGCTAGGTGTCGGAGGCGAGAGGAGGGAATGCCCAGCGCCTGACGGTACTTGGTCACAGTGCGCCGTGTGATATCATGTCCCAAACCCTGCAGCTCTGTGGCCAGAACCCGGTCGCTCAGGGAATGGACCTCGTCCTCCTGACGGATCAACGCTTGCAGGTCATGCTTAGCTGGCAGAGAGCCATCGAAGAAATCGGCAAGGGGGATGACCCGTTGATCGAGCATCTGGATGTATTTGTGAGCTACTGCTCGGCTGATGGTGGACTCGTGCACCCCCAGTTGGGCGGCCAGTTGGGCTCGGGTCAGCGGCCGCAGATAGCGAGGGCCACGCAGCACAAAATCCCGTTGAACCTCCGCCAGGGCCAGGGCCACCTGTCGTAAGGTGTGCCACCGCTGACGCAAGCTGTGCAGGAAGAGGCGGGCCTCCTCCAGGTAGTAATGCGCGGTCTCCACATCGCTTTCATCAGCCACCTCTATCCCTCCTCTGGCCAGTTCAGTGTACATTTCGCTGGTGCGCAGCCGAAACCGGTGCTGCTCCAAAAGCTCCACCTCGAGCCGGTCTCCAGATGGGGAGGGGAGGATGTACAGCAACATATCGGGCTGGAGAGGGGTGTTGATGGGGAGAGGTGACCCCCTGGCGTCTTCCCACCAGGCCTGGGCAGGGAAGGGATTGAGGTCACGGATGATGAAGCCCACCGCCTCTCGGACAGCATCAACATTCACTCCTTCCGCCTGGGCGATGTTGGCCCACATCCTCTCCCCCTTCTTGAACAGGGCCCAGTGCTTCCTCAGAATAGCTCGGGCCAGGGTCAGGTAGGGGACTTCCCCCCTCTGCGACAGGTGAGCGATCTGGATGAGCAGCGCCTCCCGGGCATCCGTGGCCCCAATACCTGCGGGCTCCACCTCATGCAGAGCGGCGACCGCCCGGCCCACTTCTTCCACCGAAACACCGTGTTGTCGGGCCAGCTCCTCCGTCGAGAGGGGCAGAAAGCCGTGCTCATCAAGATACCCCACCACCAACTCGGCCAGGGAGTGCAGGGAGCGCGGCAGCAATAGGCGCAATTGGGCCCCCAGATGTTGCTCCAGCGTGATCCGGGCCGGTATCCAGGCTTCCACATCGCTCCGCTCCTCCAAAGGACCATTCCCTTTCGCCATCCGCCAGCCACAGGAGTGACATAACCGCTGGCCCTCTGCCACGGGCATCCCACACCGAAGGCAGTGGAATGGCTCTGCCCTTTCCAGCGCCGGGTTCTCCGCCAGTTCCTGCGAAATGCGCTCTTCCAGGTCTGCGGCCGAGAGCTGTAGGATCTCACTCGTCAGGACCACCTGAGGGGAAACAGTGATCTGTGGTTCCAGATAGGGGCTCAGATACATCACCATGCACCTCAAACTTCTTACTATTGTATCAGAAATGTACGTTTGGTCAAATTCTTTAGTACTATTAAAGTTTCCATGGTATCGGGTTCGGCCGAAAGTTGCGTTTTCGCTGGGGAGTGGTATCATTTGGTAAAGCGTAAAGCGTGATGCGTGAAGCGTGATGGGAGATTTGCTAGCCGCTTCACACTCCACGGATTTTAGGAGCTAAGCATGTCCGCTACCCTGTTGCTCGTTGACGATGAAGAGAAGTCGCGGTTTTTTCTCAGCCAGAGCCTGCGCAAAGAGGGCTACGAGATCCTGACCGTAGGGAGCGTAGCCGAGGCCCTGAGCCGGGTACAGGAATATTCCCTCGACCTCGCCCTAGTGGACTTGATGCTACCCGACGGGGATGGCCTGACCATCCTACAGGCTGTCAAGCTGCAGAGCGCCGATTTGCCGGTCATCATCTTCACCGGCTATGGCGCGGTGTCCAGCGCAGTGCAGGCGATCAAACAGGGGGCCTATGACTACATCGAGAAGCCGGTAGATGTGGCCAAATTGAAGGTCACCATTGCCAAGGCACTGGAGACCTTGAGCCTACGGCGGGAGATCCATCGCCTTCAAGCGGCCTCGGCTTCCAGTCCCGGGGCCACACTGATTGTGGGACATACCCGGGCCATGCAGCAGGTAGTGGAACTGATCGCTCGGGTGGCGCCCACCCAGGCCAGCATCCTCATCCAGGGGGAGACCGGCACCGGCAAGGAGGTGGTGGCCCGCGCTCTGCACCGCGAGAGCAAGCGTGCCTCTGGTCCCTTTGTGGCCATCAACTGTGCCGCCATTCCAGATGCCCTCCTGGAGAGTGAGCTCTTCGGCTACGAGCGCGGCGCCTTCACTGGCGCTCACCGTCAGAAAAAGGGTGTGATCGAAGAAGCTGATCGCGGCACCCTCTTGCTGGACGAGATCGGAGCCATGAAGCCAGAGATGCAGGGAAAGCTGCTGCGCGTACTGGAGACTCGGACGCTGCGGCGGGTAGGCGGCCAGGCCGACATCGCCGTGGACCTGCGGGTCATAGCCTCCACCAACGCCGATCCGCAAACCGCCGTAGCCGAGGGCCGTTTCCGCGAGGATCTCTACTACCGGCTGCGGGTGGTGGGGTTGTCACTGCCCCCCCTGCGAGAGCGAATCGAGGACCTGGAGCTCTTCATCGCGGCCTTCCTGAGCGAGTTCAACCGCACCTTGGGCAAACAGATCAAGGGCGTGAGCCCAGAGGCCCTGGACCTGATGAGGACCTACCGCTGGCCGGGGAACATCCGCGAACTGCGCAACATCCTGGAGCGGGCGGTTATCCTGTGCGATGAGGAAGAGATCCAACCGGTCCATCTGCCTCAAGAGATCATCCGCCCTCTGGTCAGGCAATTAAGCCCCCTACCCCTCCCCCCTTACCGGTTGCCAGAAGAAGGAGTGGACCTCAAAGCCACCATCGCTGCATTGGAAGAGAGCCTGCTCCGACAGGCCCTGGACCGGACGGCGGGTGACCATGACCGGGCCGCAAGCCTGCTCTCCCTCTCACCAGAGGAACTGCAGCGAAGAGTCGGAGAGCGTGGAGTGTAGAGCGGGCTTGCTTCACCTCACACGGAAGGTCAGGAAGACCCCCTGCTGGTCTATATCCAATTGGAAAGCTGCATCCAAGAAGGTGATGGTGTAACGCCCTGCCCCCCAGGCCATCACCTCAAATCCCCCCTCCCCATATTGAGCTTTGGATCCGCTCACTGTCTGAAGGGTGTTTCCCCACTCATCGGCTATCGTGATCGTGAGGCCCGGCGAGGGCAGGCAGCCGGCGATGACTAGCGGTCCCGGCCGAGGCCGCACCTCCATCTCCCACCTGGGCGGCAGAGATATCTCGGGAGGAATTGGAGTGATAATACCTCGTGGAGTCCACACCGCCAGCCCAGTATAGTAGTGGGCCAGGATCTGCGGCCAGGTGACCCCTCGGCGGGCCATCTCCAGCGCGCCCCGCTGACAGAGCCCCACCCCATGGCCGTACAGGCTCTCATATCCGCAGGGGCAGGGCACGCTGCGACAGTAGGGCAGCGCCTGACGCCATACATCCTCGCTGTTGCGGGTGTGGCCGTCGCAGTGGCCGAAGTAATAGGTGGCCACAGGTCGGCCCCCGTAGATGGGCACCAGCCCCTTCGTATCCTCCACCGCCTGATCGGTGACGGGGTGATGGTTGGGGGACCAGACCTGGCAATGCTTGGTGTTACATACGGCCGCCCGATGGCCATGGCGGGGGCTGAGTATGGCCGCCACAGCATATCCCCTGGCAGCCACCGCCATCGCTTTAAGTGCCTCTTTCGGCGCTTGGGGCCCCAACTCGCGGGGCAAAACCCCCTTCAGGTATTCCTCCAGGGGCAAGGTGATAACCTCGCCCCTCTCCGCCTGCACCTGGTCAGGCACAGGTGATAACAGCACGGTGATCTCCTGAGGCCATGGAGAGGGCATGGGCCGGGGGAGTTTCTCCACCTCTTTAAGGGCCTTTACCGTCAGAGGCAGGGCTGGCTCCCCACCCGGCGTGTACCAGCGGTCGGCAGCGGCCGGGTGGTCGGCTTCGCAGGCCAGCAGCCAGAAAGCGTTGTTGAACAGGTAGTCGGGGAGATGTCCCTTCATGGTCAGGCAGCAGATCTCCACTGTGCGTGCGGCGTGGAGACCCGCATCCACTGGGGGGAAATCGGGATGCTCCGCATGGCCCATCAACACCCCATTCTCACAACAGATCAGGGGCAATGAACGCCCCATCCGCTTCCGCACCAGGGCATCATACCACTCAAACAGACGAAAGCCCACATGATCCTCGCAGCCAGGCGGTGTGTAGTAGGGCTGGGCGCAGGGCCACCTGCCCGGTCCCCCTTCCCCCCAAGTGAGGGACTTATTGAAGGCGTAGTTTTGGATCCCGATGGCCAATTTGTCGAACAGATAATCGTAGCCTAGGCGAATGATAATGTCCAGACACCAACTGAGGAAGCGAAGATCATCATAGTCTCCACCGGGGGCCAGAGGAGTGAGGATCGGGATGAGACCCTCGATGGAGTACAGAGTTTCCAGACAGGGCAGGAGATAGGTCATGAAGCGCTCCGGCAAGGCACGGGGGTCCCATTGAGCCCACCGGCCTCGCATATTGGGCTCTCGGTATGCATGAATGTAATGCACTCCCCAGGAGGCGTAGCGCCGGCAGAGTTCCCGGAGCCCTTCTGGATCCAGGTACGCCACCTGAGGAGGGCAGATCTGCACAATGGGTTCAATGCCCAGCTCCCGCAAACCCCGGATAAAGGGCTCAGGCACCGGGTGGTCCAGGTCCGACACCATGGCCAGCCAACTGACCCCCAACGCCGATAGCTCAGAGACAAAGATAGCCAGGTCATCGGGTCGGCAATGGTGCGCATCGGGGAACCAGTGCAGCCCGATGCCCGTATCGCCTGGGGGACGCGGGTACTCATGGAGCTTCACGGGTGCACTTCCTCTCACGCTTCACGTTTCACGAATTACTTCGACGAGATCGCTTTGACAATCTCCCCCTCCGCACTGACGAAGATGCGCACTATGCGGGACAGAGTCCCGCCCTGGACCGAAAACTGTTTCTTAAAAGTATAAACATGCAGTTTACTTTCTCCATGGCGGCGAGTTGTATGTACAGGCTCGACATCCTTCAGGGAGGGGAAATGCTGGCGAACATAACTTCTCGCTCGCTCCTTGCAGTTGACCTGTTTCATGGTACCCTCCCACTTCGCGGTTCACAATCCATCATCCGCGGTCAGCGGCGTAGGAAGGCAGGGAAATCCAAATTGGGCAGGAAGCGCAGCAAAATCCTCTCGCCGTAGCCCTTTCTTTCTGATTCCGCTTCTGGCTTCCCTCTGTCCGCCCCTTTGAACTGTCGTTCAGGACAGGCCGGACCGGTCGCCAAGTTAGGCCCTTCAGGCAGAGCAGTTCCTTCGGCGGAGTTTATCTCAAGCGAAGCCGAGGGACTCAGGGCAGGCTGTACCATTGCCGACGCTGGCACAGGCGATGGGCGGGCAGGCAGGGGTGAGGGAGGCGTCATGGAATGGAGCTCTCCTCCTGACCAATGCGCTGGCGGGGAATCGTTCACCTCTCCTTGAGCCGACCAGTAGGTTGTACAGGGTATGGGCTCGGCGAGGTAAATGTCCTGTCGCCGGTCGCCCCTCACCTGGGGCTTTGACGCTGAGCCTACTGGCGAGTCCATTGGGACAGGCAAGGCAACCGATCGGGCCGACGGCCTTCGGCTCCTGTCAGCAGGCTCCATCTCCTCCCAGGTGTCAATCCCTCCAGCCACCAGGATAACCCGGGCCTCGCCCTCCATCTG
>CAYRNM010000002.1:25691-33393 GCA_964425465.1 uncultured Anaerolineae bacterium
CCCAGGTGTCAATCCCTCCAGCCACCAGGATAACCCGGGCCTCGCCCTCCATCTGGGGATCAATGATGGCCCCAAACAGGATGTCAGCTCCGGGATGGGATGCTTCGGAAATCAACTGGGTCGCCTCGCTGACCTCATGAAGGGTCAGATCAGGCCCGCCAGTGATGTTCACCAGAATGGTCTCCGCACTGCTGAGGAGTTGAAAGTTGAGCAGCGGACTGTTCAGGGCCGCCTGAGCGGCCTGCACCGCTTTCCCCTCGCCCCGACCCCGGCCAATGGCCATGAGAGCCCCTCCGGCCCCCTCTAAGGCAGTTCGGATGCTGGCGAAGTCCAGGTTCACCAGGCCCGGCCGGGTGATGAGCTCACTGATACCCTGGATGCCTTGGCGCAACACATCGTCCGCTACGCGCAGCGCCACGTCGAAGGTCATATCCCGGCCTACCAGCGGCAGCAGGCGGTCATTGGAGATTACAATGAGAGAATGGACATACCTGGATAGGGCCATGATGCCCGCTTCGGCTATGCGACGACGCCGTGGCCCCTCAAAGGAAAAGGGACGGGTGACAGCAGCGATAGTCAGGGTGTCCTGTTCCCTGGCGATGTGCGCCACCACAGGAGCCGCACCCGTTCCCGTCCCCCCTCCCATGCCCGCGGCGATGAATACCACA
The DNA here is from genome assembly GCA_964425465.1 of uncultured Anaerolineae bacterium. Classification (GTDB taxonomy): domain Bacteria; phylum Chloroflexota; class Anaerolineae; order JAYEMR01; family JAYEMR01; genus JAYEMR01. Next base: position 26,360 of record CAYRNM010000002.1, read on the forward strand.
TGGGCCCCTCGCAGCGCCTGGCGAATGGCCTCCTGGCTTTCCTCCGCAGCCCGCGTTCCCCATTCCGGATCACCACCCACGCCCAATCCCTTGGCCACCCGGGGGCCGAGCTGAAGCCGATGGAAGGCCTCTGATTGAGCCAGGGCCTGAACATCAGTGTTGGCAGCGATGAACTCCACGCCATTCAGTCCCACCTGGATCATGCGATCTACCGTATTGCTGCCTGCTCCTCCCACACCGATGACCTTGATGCACAGTGAATTGGTATCTTTCATCATCCCACCCCTCTCAGCTCTCAGCTTTCAGCTATCGGCTATCAGCTTCTGTTCCAAAGCCGATCGCTGACCGCTGAAAGCTGACCATAGACCAGTTACCCGCCCGATCCACCACCCGGAAACGGATGGCGGTGCCCGAGAGGGCAGATAGGGGAACGCTGACGATCTGGCGCCCCCTTGAACCCTCCGGGCCGGAGCAGGGGGAGGGCTGCCAGGGCCCCCACTCCTCTCCTCCAGTGGAGGAGAAAGCATATTCCGCACTGGATACCACCAGCCCTGAAAGTTCGTCCTGTACTCCTATTTGCAGCCGATCTGGTTCCAGAGCGCAGGAGCGATCCCATAGGGGAGGTGTGGTATCCAGTATGATGGTGTCACTGTAGACAGGGGAGGGGTTCTCTGCTCCGTCCCAGAAGCGGACAGCGATGTTTCTGACCCCATCCTGCGGGGAGAGTTGCAGCTCACTCCGGGTGCGAAACCCCTCCCTGGCCCGCCACTGGTCATCCTCCGCCAGTTCCATATCCTGCACCCCCACACCCACATCGGCAGCCGCCAGAGCCAGGCTCAGCATAGGATCGCGGGTGTATGTTGCGCCGCCATTGATGACCAGAGAGCCGTGGGGGGGCGAGTTGTCCACTACCACCGTGCGCACTAATTCCCCATCCAGCTCTTGGTAGCCCCGCGCCACCACCTTCAATATATGCTCCCCATCCTCATGGGTGGTGGTATCCCATTCCCAGACCAGCGGCGACCCCTCATGGGTGGATACCAGTTGATCATCCACATAGAGCCTCATCTGGGCCAGGAGGGGGCTGGTGCTGGAGGCTTCTACGCGGGTTTTCCCCCCCACCGCGCCGCCGGAGCGGGGGGCCTGGATGGTGACCGCAGGGGGATAAGCCAGCAGCCGTTGGGCGGCCATAGCCCGCAGATAGGGTAGGCGGCGATACACTGGCTCGCCGGGACAGGAGGTGCTGCTCACGTCCCGATGCCCCAGCACATTGAGCAATTCCAGCCCCCAGGCTGGGCCCCTTCCTTGAGGCGCGATGGAGTACCGATCCGCGATCCAGGTCAGCATCTCGATGAGGGCCTCTTCCATAGGTGGGGGCATCTGCTTCTCGGTGAAATCGCCCATTAGGGCGATGCCGATGGAGCCGTAGTTGTAATCCCGGGCATGGCCAGCCACCACACCCTCTCCGCCCTTGCGCCCCTCGTAGATGTTGCCCTCGCTGTCAATGAGATAGTTGTAGCCAATGTCCCCCCACTTGCGGGTGACAGCATGATAGTAGTGGATGGCCCGCAGCGTGGCCAGGGGGTCGGGATTATAGGTCACTGTATGGTGGATGATCACCTTCTTGGGCCAGCGGTACTCCGGTTCCCAATTGGCCAACGATTCGTCAGCCCCCCAGCCGGCGCGGCTGATGATGGGCGGACGGGGAACTCCTCCATCCTCCTCTGGAGGCAGCAGCATAGCCTTGGCGGTCTTAACCTGTGGCCCCTGCAGCGAGTTCAGCAGTGTGAGGGTCAGGGCCTCCATCACCGGTGAGTCCCCGGTTGGGGAGCTCCGAAGTTCCAATCTATATTGAATGTGTTCCCCTACAGGCACGCCCATCAACTCGCCCACCCACGGCCCCTCCGGGTCCTGCTCCTCATGGGAGGGGGGGAGCTCCTGCCAGGGCGACCAGTCCTGCCCATCAGCGCTGACCCGCGCTTGGATGGTAACTTCCGCTCCTGGGGGATAAGTACCCTGCCACTCCCAGCCCAGAGCGTTTGGGGAAAAGGAACCCCTCCAGGGAGGAGAGAGGTAGCTCCCCTGAGCTCTGTCAGGGGCGAGCCTCAGGCCCGCTCCCCCCTCCAGGGCCATCGTCCCCTCAAACTGGCCCTGAGTCCACCCCTCACCCACCGTGCGCCATACTTGGGCCTGTAGCCCTCGGTTGATGGGCTGCTTCGGAGAAGGAGCGGACTTGGCAACGAATAGAGCTCTTATGGGTCCCTGTCCCCTCCACTGGGGCCAGATGGTCAGTGTGTAGCTCAGGCCCAGCGCCAGGGAGAACCATAGAATGGCCACACTGATCAGCAGTGGGGCATGTCGCTTCATATGGTTCCTCCAACTCAGATGGCCAACTCCTCAGCCCATGAGCTCGCCTCAGCCTCCAGGCGAGTCAGGGCCTCACCCCAGCAGGCCGGACTCCATATCTCCAGATAACCTCCCAGGCCCACCAATACCAGCTCCCCCTCGATCTCGGCATAGGCGCGCAGTTCCTCCGGAAGTGCGATGCATCCCTCACCATCCACCAGGCAATCGAGGGCCCCGGCAAAGAGCAATCTCCTCAGCGAGCGAGCCTGGGGCAGGGTAAGGGGCAGTCCACTCACCCTGTGTGCCAGTTCCTGCCATCTCTGGCGGGAAAAGAGCAGCAGGCACCTGTCCAACCCTCTGGTGACCACCATCCCTGGAGCCAAATGGGGGTGAAGGGCCGGAGGCAGAGGAAACCTTCCCTGTGCATCTATGTGGCCCTGGAACTGGCCAAGGAACATGATTCCCGCCCCATCCGCTCACACCTCACCAAGGGGCTGGTGGGGCCCACCTCTGACCCTGCTGCCAGCTCGCCGCATCCCTCCCTAGCCGCTCCAGCAAGGGAAAGTCCCCCGGAAGGCACCGGGCCAGGCATGCCACGCCCGTGTGACACATCGGCGCCAGTCGGGAGCTGCTCATCCACGTGGGTTCAGGGAGATTGAAGAGCCTGAAGACCAGGAAGCCGACCAGGATCACAAAGGCGCCACGGGCCAGGCCAAAGGCGAGTCCCAGAGCTCTATTGGCCGGTGATAGGCCAGCCCTGCCCACAAGGGAGTGGGCCAGGCGTCCAACAAGGGCCATGGCCAGCAAGCTCACTAGGAACAGGAAGAGGAAAGCGCTGACGCCACTGACGATGCTGTCTGTGCCCCTGAAAGGGGCATCTGCAGCAACTTGGCCCTCGCTAGTCCATCGGGACAAGAATTGAGCAGCACATCCTGCGAAATGAGAGGCGATCACAAAGCCCACCACCCATCCCAGGAGCCCTATCGCCTCCCGCACGAAACCTCGTATCAGGGCCAGACTGCCGGAGAAACCCACAATGGCCACCAGCAGGTAATCGAACCAGTTCACCTCAGGATGGCTCCTCCAAGGTCAGAAACCGCCTTCCCTCTCGCGCCAGCGTGTCGAAAAGCTCCTTGGTCTGGGAGCTGTCTTGGCCAGCGATGCGCTCCACTTGGCACCCCTTGGCCCTCAGCTCCTCCACCGTGGCCTCACTAACACCTCGCCAGTGCCCTACCACCGTCACGTACTGGGCCTGAGCCGCATCGCGAGGGCTGAAGCCGCAGGTGGGACGAAAGGCCTTGACATACTCAAAGGCCAGATGCCAGTACCACTCGGAGATGCCCCACTCCCATTGGGGGAGGAGGAGATAATGGTACAGAGTCTTGCCGGCCGCTGTGGGGCGCGGCACGCCCCAGTCCGGCCCCAGCCCACTCCAACGGCGGGGGTGCTTGGGCAGTTCCTTCAGGGCCTGCACCACTGGGAGTTGGTGTCCATCGGCCTTGTACCAGGCATGCTTCTCAAAGGGGTTGTCCCGGCCATTGACCAGCAGCCAGAAGCAATTGTTGAGGATGTAGTCTGGCAACTGGCCCTCCATCAGCCTGCGGCTCATGTCCACGCTGATCTGGGTGTGGCGTGCCTCATCAACAGCGGGAAAGTTGGGATGCTGGTGATCGCCTACGCGGGGGCCATTCTCGGTGCAGATGAGGGGCAGCGACCGGCCCACCTGCCGCCGGATCAGCTCATCGTACCACTGAGGCAACAGAAACCCCAGATGATCCTGGCTGCCAGGGGGACAATAATAGGGCCTCGCTGCCGGCCAGCGGGCCTGGCCTCCATGCCCCCACATGAGCGGCTTGTTGAAGGGGTAGTTATGGATCCCCACCGTCATCCGGTCGAACAGGTGCGCCTTCCCACAGCTCTGGATGATCTCCAGCATGCTTCGCAGGAAGGAGAGATCCCAGTAGTCGCCGCCAGCAGCCAGGGGCGGAAACAGGGGATACAGGCCCGCCTGGTCAGTCGCCTCCAGGGCAGGGATGAGCAGATCCATGAACCGCTCCACCAGGCCCGGCTGGGACCAGGCCTCCCAGCCCCACTCCTGGATCAGGTTGGGCTCATTGTACAGGTGGAGGTAGTGCACCCCCCAGGTGGCATAGATGTCCAGTAGCCTCCGGAGATCAGCCATGTCCACTGGGCAAATAGTGGGGGTATATAGGCGAAGGATCGGCTCCATCTCGGCCTCCAGCAGCGCCTGGATGAAGAAGCGGGGGAGCGGTTCAGAGATAGGAGCCAGGAGGCAGAGCCAACTGGTGCCCAGCGCTTTGAGCTCCACAAGCCACCGCTCCAGATCACCGGCCCCATAATGGTCCAGGTCAGGGTAGTAGTGAAAGCCGATGCCAGTATCGTTGTCAGGACGGGGATAATCTCCAAGTTCCATATCGTTTGGGTCATTTAGTCCTGAGTCCCGAGTGAGCCCTGATGACTATGGACTTAGGACTGTATCCTCACCTCGAAATGGCAATCTTGACCAAATTGCCCTGGCTGTCCACAGTGACCTTGGCAATCTGCTGGTGGACATGGCCCTCGTGGGCAGGGGACCTCTGCTGCAGGGTGAACACCCACTTGGCCTGTGATGGCAAGCCTCCTTTGGCCACGGACTGATGTAGACTGCACCCTCCATCACACCGCTTCTCGCCATACAGAACCTGAGCCGAGACGGTCACATCCTCCCACAGGAATGAGGGCAGGCAGGAGGCCAGGTGATGTTGGACATAGGCCATCAATTGCGGGGAGATGAGCCCCACCTCCAAGACCTGCCGACGGCACAGGGTGGAGGCGGTCAGTTTATCCCCATTCGTGGGGCGTTGAGGGAGGGCCCCATCTCCTGAGCCTGCCTCCCTGTGCCTGGCCACAGGACAGGCCACGGCCAAGGTGGGATCCCCATAGAGGATGAAGCTCAGGATGGTCTTCTGATCCTCAGGGTCGAGGTATCCCTGGCAGGTTAGCATGTCCTGCGCCAGGGCTTGCTTGGCCTGGCGAAGGGCCTCGCCCAGGGGATAGCCGGCCTTCACCCCCTCCCAGAAAGCCTTGGCCAGAAGATCGGCCCCCACCAGGGGAGGGACGACGGCCCCATAGGCTAGGGCGGTGGAGCCAACGACTCCCAGGGCCTGCGTCGCCAGGAAGCGCAGTGCCAGGGATGACATCTGGTGCTTGTTGAGGATATGGGCCCCATAGCAGGCCTCGCTGAACACGATAGCCTCTGGGTGCGGCACGACGGGGATGTTGTCGGGTTTGATGGCCACTGGAAAGAGGGGATAGCTAGCAGCGTAGGTGGGATCGCGCTGACCATACCAGTAGGCCGAATCCCGCAGTCCATGGAGGTTGAAGTAGCTGAAACATGGTGCTACGGGGCCCAGCGAATCCATTTCCTCACAGGTTAAGGGAGGGGAGGTGCGAAGGAGGCTCGTTTGCCCAATGGAGCTGAAGACCTCCCGGGCGGCCCGCCTCCAGATGCTGGCCGTGTAGCCAAAGCTGGTCGCCGCCCCCTGCTCGTGGTCATAGGACAGGCCATTACGGCCAGCCCGGCCCAGCCACCTCCCTAAGCTCTGCCAGAGGGGGCTTCGACGACGAGCGCGGTGAGCCTCAGTCGCAGCAGTAATGAGCCGCAACAAGAAACCGAGATCCCGCGAAGCCCCATCAGGGAGCCGCCCCACGGCTCGCTCAAAGGAGAGATAGTGGTCGCCCCAGTAGGCATAGGGATGGTCCGACAGCACCACCTCATCCTCATCCTCATTGGGGTCTGGCAAAGGGTGGAAGGGCACCATCTCGTGACCCCCGATGAGCAGGAGATAAGTCCCTCCCCTGTGCCCTCCCTCTCTTCCATTCCGCAGGCGCTCTTCCAGGCGATTCAGGGTAAACTTGAGCTCCTGGGGGTCCTTAGGGTCAGCAGGCGCCAGGCCGTAAGGCTCTAGGGCCTGCGGATCATCCAAATAGAGCACCAGAGCCCGCATGCGTTCTCCATCACTTATCGCATCCGCCAGATCGGTCAAGGCCCGGTGGATACGCCAGACCCCAGTGGATCCATACTTGGCCTCCAGCGCGGTACGGTTGCTCACGATGAGCGCCAAAGGAACCTTCTGCTGCTGGGTTGGCCTACGGTTGGGAAAGGGATGCGGCTTTGATGGCGAAGGGTCAGGGCTCCCTGGCCTGTCGCCTGCAACCGTGTCGCAGGCACAAGCGGCCTGAACAGGTAACAAAGATGCGATGCGCTTCAGATCGAGCTCTATCTCAGCCAGCTCTTCGTCTTGACCCACTTGCACTTGTGACCAGGGAGTGAGATCCCGGGAGGAGTCTGGATGAGGAGCAGCCTGGAGGGGCATGTCGGCCTGCTGGTCTGCCCCATCAGAGGATCGAGGAAGGGGGGAATCCAGCAACCAGGGTGGGTTGGCGGGAGGAAGGAGGTCCTCCTCCTGTCCAGAGGCTCGAGGCTCTTTGGCATATTTTCCTCCCCCTGCTCCCTCCATCGGGAGGGGGGGATCAACCCTCAAGACATTGAAGAGGGGATGCTGATCTCCCCATATCTGACGGGCCATTACCCCGCTGGGATCAAGTCTTTGAGCCTGGTGGAACCTTTCCGCAAACTCCTCCAGGTCGCCCCTCTGCCAGGCGATGTCGGCCAGGAGCAGGGCGGC
>CAYRNM010000002.1:33493-40739 GCA_964425465.1 uncultured Anaerolineae bacterium
TTCTTGTACTCCCGAAGCTGCTTGTAGATCAGGCCCACATGGTAGTGGTAGCCAGCCTGTTCGGGATCGCGTTCGATGGCCGTCAGATAGTTTTGCAGGGCCCCTTTGTAGTCCCCTCGGTCCGTGCAGATGGCTCCCAGGTGGGCGTAGATAGCCGCCTCGTCAGGATGAAGCGCGGCTAGGGATTGGAAATGGGCCTGAGCCTGATCCAGGTAGCCCAACTGACGGCACAAATGGGCCACACGATACAGGGCCTCCACCTTGTTGGGGGCAATCACCACAGCCTGTTGGTAGGCCTGCATCGCTTCGTCATAGCGCTCCAGGTACTGATAGATGTCCCCCAACTCGGTGTAGATGTCCGCCCGGTGGGAATCCAGCATCGCGGCCTGCTCCAGGTAGTCAATGGCCTGCTCATATTCCCCCACCTGGTGCAGCGCCTGTCCCAACTTGAAGTGATAATCACCCCTTTCCGGCTCCAGGGCCGTGGCCTGGAGATAGGCTTCCACCGCTTCGCGATAGCGGCCATAGTGGGTGTGAAAGTCTCCCAGGGCCTCGAAGGCCGGAGCCCAATCCTCGGCCAGTTCAATGGCCCGCAGCAGGGCCCGATAGGCCTCCTCCTCCTGACCCGCCAGGTAGGCTGCCCGGGCCAGGTGGATAAGGTGTTGAGGCTCATCCTCCTGGAGCGCTGCCACCTTACGGTAGTACTGGTGAGCCAGATCATAGCGCTGCAACTGCTCATAGAGCTGTCCCAGCTCGAAGAGCCACTCACTCCGCTCCGGTGCCAGTTCCAGCGCCCTCTCCAGGGCCTCGGCAGCCTCGCTTAAGTGGCCGATTTGAGCCAGGGCCCGCGCCAGGTCATGTTGGTAGAGGGGATGGTTGGGGTCCAATTCCAGAGCCCGTCGGTAGGACTCCACCGCCTTGGAATGTAGGCCCAGGCAGGAGCGGAATTCGCCCAGCCGGTGGTGCCAGGAGGGCTGCTCCACCTCCAAGGAGACAGCCTTCTCCATAGCAGTCGCTGCGGCCTCCATCCGCCCCAGCCTAGCCAGGGTTTCGGCCAGGTCACGATGATAGGCCGCCTGGGAGGGAGCCAGCTCGATGGCCCGCTCCAGGGCCTGCACTGCCTCCTCCTCTCGCCCCAACGCCAGGTAGCACTGAGCCAGCAGGTGGTGATGGCCGGCCTTTTCCGGTTCCAGGCGTGCAGCAGCTTGGAGTTCAGCCAGAGCCTCTTGGTACCGCTCCAGCCGCTGCAACACCTGTGCTCTCCGCCGTCGCAGGAAGGCATCCTCAGGAGCCTGTTCCAGGGCCTGAGCCAGGTCCTGGGCTGCCTTCTCATCCCGACCGAACAGTGCCTCCGCCAACCCTCGCTCTCGGTAGAGGAGGGGTGGTTCCCCACCTCTTAGCTGGACAATCTGGCGCCAGAGGTCCATGAGCTCCTCATAGTCGGCCTCCCGGAGAGGCTCCCCGGCCTGGGAGCGAAGTTCCAGCCACCGCTGCAGGAGCAGGGCCTTGGCCTCCAGGAAAGCCGCCTCATTGGGGGCCAGGGCCACTGCCGCCTCGTAGTCCCTCCGGGCCTCCTCCAAGTGGCCCAGGGCCTCCTCCGCTTTACCCCGGTGGTAATGGGCTGCCGCGTCCTGGGGATCCGCCTCCAGCACACGATGCAGGATGGGGATGGCCTCCTCCCCTCGTCCCTGCAGGCAGAGCATGCGGGCCCATTCTCTCAGGTATACCAACTCCTGAGGTGCCTGTTGGGCCGCCTGGCTGTAGCTGGCCAGGGCCCGGTTCCTATCACTCTCAGAGCCCCGCTCCTCATACAGTTGGCCGAGGAGGAAGTGGGCTTGAGCCAAGGTGGATTCCAAGTCCACAGCCTGCTTCAGGGCGCCTATGGCTGCCGTAGATTCCCCCTGCTCCGCCAGCAGCGAGCCCAGCAGGTAGTAGGCCTCCGCATCCTCCGTATCCAGCCCCACAACCCGCTGCAGATGGATGAGGGCAGCCTCAGGTTGAGATAGCTCTTTCCACACCCTGCCCAGTTGACGGTGCAGTGTGGCCTGCAGGTCCCGGTCCCCCCGCTCCTCCGCCAGTTCCAGAGCTCGTTTCAGCGCTCTGGCGGCTTCCTCCCATCTTTCCAGCGCCACGAGCAGCGAGCCCTGCCGCTGCCAGGACTCCAGGCGGCGTGGGGACAGGGTGGACGACCGCTGATAGGCATCCAGTGCACCCTGGAGGTCCTCCAGCGCCTCTTTACATTGACCCTTCAAGAAGGCCGCTGCAGCCGATTCTTGGGGCAAGCCCTCCAGCGCTTCCAGGGCCTCCTGGGTTCGCCCAGCGTGGTACAACGCCTCGGCCAGGTAATAGGTGTAGTCAGGATTTGTGGGGTCCAGCTCCCTGGCCTTGCGGCAGTGAGCCTCCGCCTCCTCCCACAATCCCCCTGCCAGGCAGACCTGTCCCAGATAGAAATGGGCCTCATAGTCCTTGGGGTTCAACCGTACGGTGCTGCGCAGGACATCGAGGGCCTGCGGTTCCTTTAGCTGAGCCAGGAGGATGCCCAGATGGTGCTGATAACGTGCTTCCTGAGGGGCCAACTTCGTGGCCTGGCGGTATTCCTCAACTGCCTCACGCCACCATTCCCGGCCCTTGCTCTCGAAGGCCTGACCCAACTCGAAGTACGCCTCTGGTCCGGTGGCCTGTTGGTCGAAGGGTAGAGTGAGCATCCTCTCCAGGGCGCTGATGGCCTCATCGTGCAGTCCCAGGCGATTGCACAGCACGCCCAGGTGGAAATGGTAGTCCCCATGGTCCGGTTTTAGTTGGGCTGCCTCTCGCGCCTGGAGGAGGGCCCCTTCCATATCCTGGCTCTGCTCCAGGGCCAGGCTAAGGTGGTGACGCGCTTCAGCCCATTGGGGGCGCATTTGTACTGCTTGCTGAAGGGCTCTCGTCGCCTCAGGAATGCGCTGGGTATCCCATGCCAGCCGTCCCAAGCGATAGAGGGCCTCAGCCAGGCGGTCGCCGGAGAGCAGGCCCGTGGCCTTGGTGTAAGCGCTCAGGGCCTCACCTGAGCGCTCCACCTCCTCCAGAGCCTGTGCCAGGTGGTAGTGCGTGATGCCCCGCTGTGGTTCTCGGTCCAACACCTGTTGCAGTTGTCGAATAGCGGCTGGATATTGGCCGGCCTGCATCAGGCACCTCCCGTAGCGATCCAGGTAGTCCAGTTCCTCGGGGTTCAACTCCACCGCCCGAGCAAAAGAGGCGAGGGCTTGTTTGATGTGGCCAGCCTGGGCGTGAAATTCGCCCCAGGCCAGGTGCAGATCGGCCCGCTGGGGATCAGCCGCCAGGGCGGCTTCCAGATGCTTGGCGCTCCTCTCCCGTTGCCCCTCCGCCTGGTACAGTTGAGCCAGGGCCAGATGATAATTGGGCTGTTGGGGATTGAGCGCCACTGCCCGTTGATAGTGCTCGCGGGCACTGCTCAGGTTGCCCAGCTTCCACTCAATGAGGCCCAACTGAGCATGGAAGGCCGCCTCCTGGGGCTGGAGGGTAACTGCCTGGGTGGTCTCTGCTCGCGCTTCATCCAATTGCCCTAACTCCAGCGCCACTTCACCCAGAGCCGCGTGGTAACTGGCTTCTTGAGGGGCCAACTGGATGGCCCGGCGGTACGCCTCCGCAGCCTGGGCCGGTTCTCTCCATTGCTGACAGGCCCGGCCCAGATAGTAGTGGGCCTCGGCCTGGTCAGGAGCCAGTCGGACGGCCTCCTCCAGATGGTTGCGAGCCCTGTTCACCTCCCTCAGTTGGAGGGACAGTCTGCCAGCCTGCAGGTGGCAATGGGCGCGCTCTTGGGGCGAGGTGGCGGAGCGGATGGCAATCTCCAGGGCCTCCAGTGCATCCTGCAGGTGACCTGTCTCCTCATACACCGCCGAGAGTTGGGTCAGCGCCCAGACATCGGTGGGATCCAAGCGCACGGCCAGGCGCAGTTCACTCTGGGCGCGGATGAGATCGCCTCTGCGGAGGTAGGCCCTTGCCAGGGCGCGGTGGGGGGCGACCTCCGAGGAGTTCAGTTCACAGGCCTGTTGGTAGGCGGCGATGGCTTGCTCCTCCTGCCCCAAGTCTTCGTGCACCTGCCCCAGATGATAGAGAATCTCTGCATCATTGGGGCGCAGGGTTAGGGCCTTCTGTAGATAGAGCAGGGCCTCCGCAGCATGGCTCTGCTTTCTCAGCAACCGGCCCAGGGCCAGATAATATGCGGCCTCCTGAGGCTGGAGGCTGATGGCCTCGCGGTAGTGGTCGGCTGCCTCTGTGTCCAGTCCTTGCTGCTCCAGCACATTGGCCAGGACTTCATGCCATTTCACCTGCCCGGGCTCCAATTGGACAGCCTGCCTCAGATGCTCAGCGGCCTGGCCCCATTCCTTCAGTGCGGCCTGGCACTCCCCCAGATGGAAGTGATAGATGGCCTGGACGGGGTCCAGCCTCACCGCCTCACTGAAGTGGAAGAGAGCCCGCTGGAACTGAGACCTTTGTTGATAGAGCTGTCCCAGAGCATCGTGCCCCGCTCCATCCTCCGGGTTCCAGGCCAGGGCCCTCCTCCAGGCGGTGATGGCCTCTTCAATAACTCCCTGCTGAGACAGAAGCAAGGCGGCCTGGCGATGATAGAGCGTATGGTAGGGCTCCAGGCTTCGCGCGTGCTGGTAGGCAACTAGGGCCTTTTCCAACTGACCCAGAGCCTGATAGGCCTGAGCCAACTCGCCTTGCATTCCCTCGGGGTCCTGGCCCATCTCCTCCGCCTGCTGCAACTCTGCCAGGGCGCGTTCAGCTTTCCCCGCCCGGTTGTACGCCACGGCCATCTGAACATGCCAGGGGCTGCACTCCGGCCTCAGGAGGAGCGCTTTCTGGAGCAGGGGGATAGCCGTCTCGAAGTCCTCACCGCTCATCTGGACTCGCCCCAGTTGATACCACATCTCACCATAGAGTAGGCGCACCTGGTGTCGCGCTTGGTGAAAGGACTCCAGAGCCGCATCGGTCCGGGTGAGGGCCCGGTAGATCAACCCTTGCCAACGCTCACGGATGATCTCGACCCAGGCCTGGGCTATTTCCTCCCCCCCCTCATCCAGATCCTGAAGGGGAGGGGACGAGCCATCACCTTGGGAATCTAGCGCCTTTTGCAGGGCCAGGTAGCCAGCCTCTCTCAGTCCTACCTTGGCCAGGCTTACCCCCAGGCGGTACCAGGTGGCCGGAGGCACATCGGAGTCCAGCAATTGCTCTATCCATTGGACAGCGTGTGCCCTGTCCACTTCCCCATTCAAACCATCCGCCACCCGCCGTGGCCCATCCCTCAGGGTCAATAGCGTTTGAAGGAAATCGAGCTTGTCCGAGCTGAGCTGGAAGAGGGCCAGGAGCACCTCGCGGCCTCTGGATGCGAGAGCGGCCAAGGCTTCGGAGAGAGACATTCCTGCGGCGATTCTTTCCTCCCAGGCCCAGGCCTCGCTTTGGACCTGCAACAGGGAGTGAGCAAAGCTTACTTCCCTACCCTCCTGGGTTATGCTCAAGAGGCCACTGTCCAGGAGGTTTTCCAAGGAGAGGGGGAGGCCAGCATGGGCCAGTGTCTCCTTGGTCTGGGCCAGGGACAGGCTGGCCTTGGCCTCCTGGCGCATGGCCCAGGCGATGCCGGCTAGGGCCCGTCTTCCTGCCTGTACGCCCTGAGGAAGGGCCAATTCTAAGGCCCCCTGCATTCCCCTTTCCACCACCGCAGCACGGCTGATGTCGTCGGCCTTCGCCGCATCTATCACCGCCTGTAGGAATAGAGGCTGGCCGGCCAACTCCTCCAGAGCAGGGTCGCGCCACAGCCAATATAGGACCGTCGTAGCGGGCAGTGTGGAACGCGCCTGATCTGTCCCTGGCCTGTCGGCCTGGACAGGCAACTGAGCCAGCAGGTATTCGGCTATGGTCTCGTCATCAATAGGGGTCAAGGTAGTCAGGGGTAGCCCTTGGAGCCACCCTTGATAAGCGGATAATGCTTCGCTACGGCAGGTCAGGACTACACATGGATGGTCAGCAGATCCTGTCGCTGAGCCAGGCAGGTGAGGCTGCCACAGTCGTGCCGCACTCTGCAGGGCGCGTATATCTCGCACCCGGTCCAGGTTGTCCACCAACAGCAGGGGCACGGTATAGTCCAACAAGACTTTTCTCTGTTCTGGGGAGGTGTACAGCCCTTGGACAATGAGTGCCATTTCGACCAAATGATCCAGCTCCAATCCCTCCTGGAACTGGGTCAGGTCAATGTAAAGGGGAAGCCACCTGCGCTTTGGCTCCTTATCGGCACCCAAGAGCTGGCGAGCGAGTTGAGCCATCCAGTGGCGGAGTTGGCTGGTTTTTCCACAGCCTGGTGGTCCTAACAGCACCCATCGGGGCATAGTGGTCAGGGCCTCCTCAGCCAGAAGGAGATCGCCCTCACCCACTGGCCCGCGTATCCGCCGGGGAATGAATCGTCCTTCTAGGGTGGTTAAGGAAGGGTCGTTTAACAGTTGTTGAAGGTAGCGATGGTACAGATGGGTATCCTCATCTTTGTAGTCTGTCACCTTTGCTCCTCCTGATCAGTCTGGCGCAGAGGATAATGGATTCCCAATTGTGAGTATCAGGCTACAGTGTCTTTTGGACTACAGGTGGGAAAGCATCCAGAAGGCAATGAGACAGACGGCGATGCCGCTGAGACAGAGAAAGACGCCTACCCCCATAGCTGTACGTACCAGCTTGCTCACCGCCTCTACCAGGCGAGAGCTGGCCTCAATGATGGGACCGATCCCCAGGTCGGTCAGGGCTTTGCTGTAGATGCGCGGTGATTGGGATGAAAGCCCTTTCAAGGCCTCCTGATACTCTCTCGTCAGAATGGTGCACAGGCCGGCTATGCAAGAAGCTAGCCCCAAAGCGAACAGTGAGGTGGCCATGATGATCTGCAGATTGATTACCATTTTCATTCCTCCGCATAGGTGGATTGACAAGAGTGGTCGTCATTTCACTCCTATCCGTAAATGCTGCAAGATTCGTGCCAAATCCAATCCCCTGAAGGCGGAAGGCAGAACTGTTCTGATTTCTGCATTCTGACTTCTCACTTCTGCAAGGGAAGTCTGGCACGACGCTTGCAACATCAAGAGGTGGAGGCTGGCGCAGAGGAGTTGGGTTTTCAGCTTCCTCCTCTCTTGAGAGGGCCCGGCAGATGCCGGGCCCTCAATGGTTGTACGCCCAACATGGGCGTTGATTATGGACTCAGCACTAG
>CAYRNM010000003.1:0-3432 GCA_964425465.1 uncultured Anaerolineae bacterium
CATCTCCTGCGGTCAGCAGAGCTCGACCTGCCAGCGGCCCGCTTCCAGGGCCAGGGGGATAGCCGTGTGGCTCGCACCCAAAGCCAGGGGCTTCGCTACGAACTCCAAGAAGAGCGCGTTTACGTCAACAAAACCCAGTACTTCGAGCCGGTCCCCCTGGAGCTGTGGGAGTACCAGATCGGCGGCTATCAGGTGCTGGCGAAGTGGCTGAAAGACCGCCAGGAACGCCAACTCACACTGGAAGAGATCAAGACGTACTGCCGCATCGTGACAGCCATTCAGCGAACCATCGCCTTGCAGGAAGAGATTGACGCTCTGTACCCGGAAGCAGAAAACCAGGCCATCGAAAAATAAGCTGAATGCCATCGCGCAGGCTCGGGGTCAGACGATGGCGCAGATGGCCCTGGCGTGGAACCGGCGTCACAAGGGCGTGACCTCGGCACTTGTGGGCGCGAGCCGAGTGCATCAGGCCGAGGAGAACATCGCAGCGCTGAAGAACCTGGAGTTCACGGAGGAGGAGTTGAAGATATAGATAGAACCCTAGCAGAGTGAAACCTTTCTCACTGGATAAGGAGAAGCCTGCATGACGTCTTACATTGCACAGTTTACTGACATTTCTCAATCGCTTCAGTACAGTCTTCAGCGTCGGGCCGACAAGCTGGAGCGCTTTACGGCCCAGCTCAAGTTGGCCCATCAGCTCTGTGGAGCATACCCAGACAGAGCATCGGAGTGGCAGGAGCGGATCGTCGAGGCCGGGCGAGTTGTGCAGGAAGGTCTGAGGAGCGAGAGTGTTGCACTGGGAGAGCGGGTAGCCAAAGCAGAGGCGATATTGCAGCCCATCGGTCGGGTGGCCAAGGAGTACACATTGCTCTGCATCAGCCACGCGCATATTGACATGAACTGGATGTGGTCGTGGCCGGAGACGGTCGCCGTGACCAACGATACCTTTCAAACCATGCTGACCCTAATGGACGAGTTCCCAGACTTTATCCACTCGCAAAGCCAGGCTTCGACCTATCACCTGATCGAGACATACAACCCCCCTATGTTTGAGGCGATCCGCCAGCGCGTGCAAGAGGGTCGCTGGGAAGTGACAGCCAGTCAGTGGGTCGAGGGCGACAAGAACATGGCCTGTGGAGAAAGCATCAGCCGCCACCTGCTTTATACCCGCGAGTATTTCCAGAAGGAGTTTGGCCTCTCTCCAGAGGATGTGAGCATTGATTTCGAGCCAGATACCTTTGGACACCCAGCCACGCTGCCCAGCATTCTGGCTCGAGGGGGCATCAAGTACTTCTACCATTGCCGGGGCAGCCGCGGTCCACACCTATACTGGTGGATCGGGCCGGATGGCTCTCGAATCCTGGCCTTGAACGATATAGGATGGTACATGTGTGCCATCGAGCCCAACATCGCCGACCCTCTGGTCGAATTCTCGCTGGCAACCGGCATGAGGGCCATGCCAGTGCTCTACGGCGTGGGAGACCACGGCGGCGGCCCCACCCGACGCGACCTGAAGCGGCTGATCGAGATGAACACCTGGCCGGTGTTCCCCAACTTGGAGTTTTCCACCCTGCATCGCTTCTTCCGCCTGGCCGAAGAACAGGCGAAGAACATCCCAGAGGTGGTAGGCGAGCGCAACTCCGTGTTTACGGGATGCTATACCTCCCAAGCTCGACAAAAGTGGGCTAACCGCCACGGCGAGAACCTGCTATTCACCGCAGAAGTCGCTGCCACACTCGGTGACCGGTTGGCAGGCGTCGCGTATCCGCAGGAGAACCTGGAGGATGCATGGGAACATCTATTATTCGACCAATTCCACGACATCCTACCCGGTTCTGGTACGCGGGACACGCGAAACTATGCGTTGGGCCGCGCCCAGGAAAGCCAGGCCGCAGCCAGCATGGCCCGCACTAACGCCCTCCGTGCCTTGAGTGCGCAAGTGGACACTGAGGCGTTGCGCCGCTCCTTTGAAGAGGGCTCAGAGAGGGCTTACAAGGACGAGGCCGAGTCGGGACGATCCCTGGGGGCCGGGGTAGGATACGCCACGGGGACCGGTGGCGAGTCAGCGTTTAGCGTCACCCGGACGAGTGATCGGGTGTTTCTGGTGTTCAATCCCCTGCCGTATCCGCGCACCGACGTGGTCGAGGTCAAGCTGTGGGATACGAAACTGGACGAGAATCACCTAGTGGTGACGAGCGAGGGCCTCCAGCCACAGCGCGTCCAAGTGTTGGATAAGGGTCGCTTCTGGGGGCATGAATACCTGACGGTGGCCTTCCCAGCCGAGGTCCCCGCCTTGGGCTATCGCACCCTTTGTGTCTCCGACCGCCTGGCGGAGCTGGGGCTGTCGGTGGACGAGGAGGGTGGCCTCTGGACAAGAGGTGGTATGGGGGCCTGGCGTACAAGCCCCCGTCCAGATCATACGCTGGAGAACGAGTTCCTCAGAGTGCAACTCGACCCGGCTTCGGGCGGCATCGTCAGCCTGCTGGACAAACACAGGGGGCGGGAATGGATTCCGGAAGGGAAGCAGGCCGGCATCCTGCAATACTGCGTCGAGGCGAACCTGACAATGACCGCCTGGGTGATCGGGCCGTTTCTCAAGCGGGAGGATCTCTTGGATGGCGGCATGTTGAAAAAGGCGCACAATGGACCGTACATCCAGACCTTCCGCTGGACGCGCATGGTTCACGACACCAACCTGGAGCTGAACATCACCATGCGCCAGGGCGTGCCCCGCGTCGAGTTTCGGCTGCGCGTGGACTGGCGCGAGATCGGCCATCCAGAGCGAGGCATTCCACACTTGAGAGTGCGTTTTCCGCTGGCGGTCCACAATCCACAGCCCAGGTACGAGATCCCCTTTGGCTCCATCCGCCGCGACCGGTTCAACGGTGAGGAGGTGCCTGCCCTGCGGTGGGCCGACCTGTCTGAGGCAGATGGTCAGGGCGTGACCCTGGTGAACTCGTCCAAGTATGGGTTCAGTCTGGAAGGGGACTCGCTGAACATGACCCTCTTACGGGCTACCATTGATCCAGATCCCCTGCCCGATCTGGGGGAGCACACGATCGAGTACGCGCTGGTTCCCCACGGCGACGAGTGGACCGTGGGTGACTGCATGCGAGTCGGGGAGGAGATGAACATCCCGCTCGCGGTGACGAGTGGTGGCTTCCAAGATGGAGAGCTGCCGAGTGTCATGTCCTTTGTCCTCATCCAAGACAAGAACGTTCGCCTAGCGGCTATGAAAAAGAGCCAGGATGACAAAGCCATCGTCTTACGCCTGGTCGAGGTGGAGGGTAAGGAAACCGAGGCTGAGTTGACGCTGGCCCCTGCACTGCTGCCGGAGGGGGCGACTGCCGTCGAGGTGGACACGCTGGAGCGCTCGCTGGACATCAACAGTGCCCGCCTTGAGGGAAGCACACTGACAGTGAAGCTGCCCGC
>CAYRNM010000003.1:3532-34517 GCA_964425465.1 uncultured Anaerolineae bacterium
ATGCGCAAGCTGCGCCAGTTTCAGGAACTGGGCCACGACGTGACCTTCTTGATTGGCACGTATACCAGCCTGATCGGTGACCCATCGGACAAAGATAAAGTCCGGCCGATTCTGACCCCCGAGGAGGCGGAGCGCAACGCCCAGACCTACGCTGAGCAGGCCTTCAAAATCCTCGATCGGGAGAAGACAAAGATCCGCTACAATGCCGAGTGGTTGGCCCCACTCACCTTCGGTGACCTCATCAAGCTGGGGTCGGCCTTCACCGTGCAGCAGTTCCTGGCCCGGGATATGTTCCGAAAGAGATGGGATCGGGGCGACCCCATCTACCTGCACGAGACCTTCTACGCGCTCATGCAGGGTTACGACGCCGTGGCCCAGAAGACCGACATACAGGTGGGCGGCACCGACCAACTCTTCAACATCATCGTCGCTGGACGCAAGCTGCAGGAGGCCTTCGGCCAGAAGCCGCAGGTGGCGATCATCATGGGCATCCTGCCCGGCACTGATGGCGTCGTGCGGATGTCCAAGAGCCTGGGCAACCACATCCCTATCCTGGCCCCACCCGAGGACATGTACGGCAAAGTGATGAGCATTCCCGATAAGGCCATGCCCCAGTACTTCCGGCTCGTCACCCGCTGGACGCCGGCCCAGATCGTGGAGATAGAAGGAGCAATGAGATCGGGACAACTCCACCCCATGGAGGCCAAGAAGAGACTCGCCTGGGAGATCGTGGAGGTATTCCACGGCAGCGAAGCGGCTGATGAGGCGGCGGAACACTTCCAGCGGGTCCATCAACAGCGCGAGTTCCCAACCGGCATGCCCGAGTTCACCCTAAGCGAACCGATGAACATAGTGGACATCCTCAGTGGGTCTGGACTGGCCACCTCCGGGAGCCAGGCCCGGCGGCTGATTCAGCAGGGAGGCGTCCGACTGGATGGGGAGCGGGTGGAGGACATCGGGCTGCTCGTTCCGGCAGAGGAGGCCGTGCTACAAGTCGGCAAACGACGCTTTTTGAGATTGGTGATCAGGGAATGAGGTGAGGAAATGACAGAGACAAGGACAGACGTTCTCAGTCCACGGGTGCGCGAAGTGACAAAGGTGATCCGGGAATTCGACCGGGCAGAGATGTTGGAGCTGCTCAACGTTTTGCTTCAGCAGCTAAAGGGCGGTGGTGAAGAAAGGGACTCGCATCTGCGGCAGCAAGCCCTGGCGATCAGGGAGAGGCTCCTGGAACAGGCCAGGTATGAAGCGCATCCCCCTTTAGCAGATGACACCCCTTTCCTGGCAGGTCTGACATGGGGCGAGTATATGGCTTTGTCAGAGGAAGAGCAGGAGCATATCTGGAATGCTCAATTCACCATGGACATAGATGACTTCGAGGAGCATGATGTCAGACCTGACGCCTACATACCTGCTCGACAAAAACATCGCTCGTAAGTTCATCACCTGTCTGTACGAGGGTGCTTTCATGGATGATGCGGCCGTGGCTGTGCTGCTGTTCTGGGACCGGAGCCGTGCAGCAGGTGCTCGTCTTCTGATATCGCCAGAGACGGCGAACATTCTGCGTCGAGTGGATGCCATCATCACTTTGGATCAGGGATTGGTGAACAACTATCAAGTCCGACTGTCCGAAATTCAGGCTCGGTTGTCCGACATGACGGCGCAACTGCCCCCTCCTTTCTGTCATGCTTCCTTGCCAGAGGTGCTGGGACCGGAGGACATTCTGGAGCGGGAGGGATAACGATGAAGGTACGACGCTGGCCCTGGTTTCTACTGGGAATGGCCGTGAGCCTGGCCCTGATGGGCTCCTGCCTGGGGGGAATGATGGCCTTGTGGCTGGTGACAGGCGGGGGATTGATGGGGCTGGGAGAGGGAGTGGCAGTCATCCCTGTGGAGGGGACCATTGTGAGCGGCGAGCCACCCTCGGGCCTTACACGGCCCTCCAATGCCTACTCCGCCGAAATCGTGCGCTTCATCGAACAGGCCGAGGCCAATCCGGCGGTGAAGGCCATCGTGGTACGGGTGGATTCCCCCGGCGGCGGCGTCGTGGCCTCCGACGAGATCTACCAGGCTCTGCGCAAGGCGGAAAAGCCAGTCGTGGTCTCCATGGGCTCCGTGGCCGCCTCCGGAGGATACTACATCTCCTGCGGAGCCGATGAGGTCTTTGCCAACCCCAATACCCTCACCGGCTCCATCGGCGTCATCACCCTCGTGCCCAACATCGAGGGATTGCTGGACAAGCTCGGAATCAAGATGTATGTCATGGAGAGCGGACCCCACAAAGAGGGCGGTACTTTCCAGCCCTTCACCGAAAAGGAGCGGGAGATTTGGAAGGGGATCATCGAAGAGACCTACGATAACTTCGTGCAGGTGGTGGTTGAGGGGCGGGAGCTGCCGGAGGAGCGGGTGCGGGAGCTGGCCGACGGGCGGATATGCACGGGTGAGCAGGCATTAGAGGCCGGGCTGGTGGACACACTGGGCAACCTGCCGGAGGCCGTGGCTCGGGCGGGAGAACGGGGCGGCATCGGGGGCAAGCCCCGCATCATCCCCTACCGGCCCACGCCGTCGCTCTTCGAAGGGCTGTGGGGCGCATTTCTACCGGCGAACCCGCTGGCGGCTTGGCAGGAACTTGCGGGGCAGCCCTTCACCGTACAGTATCTCTACCTCGGGCCGTAGGCGAGGCTACAACCTACCCAAAACTTGGTCGGGAGCAGTAATCATCGTAGCAGGCGTCATAAAATGACGCCCCTGTCCGCCAAGCCACATCAAAACTTCAGCCCGCTGTCGAGCTGGACAGCGGGCTTTTTGCAGGATTATCGCTTGGTGTACTGCGGGGCTTTCCGGGCACGCTTCAGGCCGGCCTTCTTGCGCTCCTTCACTCGGGCGTCGCGGGTGAGAAAGCCCCCTTGACGCAGCTTGGGACGCAGGTTGGGATCGGCCGCAACCAAGGCCCGGGCGATACCATGTCGGATGGCTCCCACCTGCCCACTGAAGCCTCCTCCCTTGACCAGCACGGAGATATCGAAGTCCCCCGCTGTGCCAGTGGCCTCCAGTGGCTCCCGCAGATGCAGGATATCTATCTCTCGAGCAAAGTATTCCTCCACAGGCTGGCCATTGATCACGATCTGCCCCTCCCCGGTGAAGAGGCGTACCCGAGCAGTCGCGGTCTTCCTTCTCCCCACGGCCTCAAAATAGTGTCCTTCCACGATCTCCTCCTAAAACTCCAAGGGTTTGGGCTGCTGGGCCTGATGAGGGTGCTCCAGGCCAGCGTATATCTTCAACTTCTTGAGCATTTTCCGGCCCAGCCGGTTTTTGGGCAACATCCCCCGTACCGCAGCATGCAGCACCCGCGTGGGATGCCGCTCCAATTGCTGACGCAAGGTCACGGCCCTGAGGCCCCCTGGGTAGCCGCTGTGGCGGTAGTATATTTTCTGGTCCAGTTTGCGCCCCGTGACCACCACCTGACCCGCGTTGGTCACAATGACAAAATCACCCGTATCCAGGTGGGGGCTGTAGATGGGCTTATGTTTGCCCCGCAGGAGGTATGCAATGCGAGAGGCCAGACGTCCTAGGTTCTTCCCCTTGGCGTCCACCACCCACCACTCCCGCTGTATATCCTCTGGTTTCGCCACATATGTTTTCGTCTTCACTCCAACTGCACTCCCTAGGCTTTCATCAGCTAAGGTCAAGGCCAAGGCTAAGCCTCAGCCGGGCCCCACTGCCACTCGTAGACGACCTGGCGGAGACACAAGCCCTGAGGAGGCACTGCAGGCCCTGCCCTACCTTCTGCCCCTGCGGACAGGAGGGCTGCAAAATCGGCGATGGAACAGCGCCCCTGGCCGACCCAGAGCAGAGTCCCCATCAGCCGACGTACCATGCGGCGCAGAAAGGTGTTGGCCTCGATTTCAAAGCGGATCAGTGGACCCTCGCTCCAGCAACGGGCAGCCAACACGTGACGCAGGGTGGAACCGTCTTCCTGGGCAGGCTGCCCAAAGGCGGCAAAGTCATGAAAGCCAATCAGTCTCTGAGCTGCTTCATCCATCGCCACCACATCCAGCGGCTCGCGCAGGTGATAAGTGACCCGTCTCAGCAGCGGATCCCGCCAGGGCTGATTCAGAACCGTATAGCGGTATATCCGGCTCCGGGCGTCGTAGCGGGGATGGAAATCCGAAGGCGCACCCTCCAGCCTCCGCACCACGATATCGGCCGGCAGCAGGGCATTGAGTGCCCGGTGGAGGTCCATCACTTCGTGGGGCCAGACCACATCAAAGGCGATCACCTGCCCCGTGGCATGCACCCCGGCATCTGTCCGTCCCGCGGCCAGGAGCCGTACCCTCTGCTGGGTCACCTCCGCCAGTGCCCGCTCCACCTCCCCCTGAACCGTCGGGGCTCGGGGCTGCCACTGGAACCCCTGATAGGCCGTCCCCTCATAGGCTAGCAGGGCCCGATACCGCATCCCCTAGCGCCCCCATCGCTGGCCTTACACCAGTTCCAGGATCACCATTTCAGCCCCATCGCCCTGTCGCGGCCCGAGTTTCAGCATCCGCGTGTAGCCCCCCTCTCGGGTCGCGTAACGGGGAGCCAGCTCTTCGAACACTTTGCGCGTCACCTCTGGATTATTGAGCACGGCCGCCACCTGGCGCCGGGCGTGCAGGTCCCCCCGCTTGCCCTTGGTGATCAGCTTCTCCGCCTCAGCCCGGATGCTCCGTGCCTTGGCTTGAGTGGTTCGGATTCGCTCGTGGCGGAACAGGGCGGTGATCAGGTTTCGGCGCAGAGCCCGGCGATGGCCGTGGGGACGGTTCAGTCTGTAGCCCGCTACCTGATGCCTCATCTCTCACTCCTCCTTCACCGGAGCTACAGGGAGAGAGAAGCCCTGGGCCACCAACTTCTCCTTCAACTCCGCCAGGGACTTCACACCGAAGTTACGGATGGCGAGTATCTCCTCGTCTCCGCGGGCCAGCCTATCCAGCACCTCCCCTGCCTGGGAGATACCCGCTCGCTTTAGACAGTTGTAGACACGAACGCTAAGCCTCAGGTCCTCAATAGGCAGGGCTCGCCTTTTCAACTCCTCCTCGGCCTCCGCCTTTTCTTCGGGCACCTCCAGCTCTACCAGCGACACTGCCTCGCCGCCGATCACTGCAAAATGGCGCATCAATATCTCCACCGCCTCATTCAGCGCCTCCTGAGGGCCGATGGTGCCATCGGTCCAGATATCCAGGGTCAGGGCATCGTAGTCCGTTGATTGTCCCACCCGGGCCTGTCCCACGTCATAGCTCACTTTGCGGATGGGGCTGAACACCGCATCCACCAGGATCTCGCCGATAGAGGGGGTGTAGTTCCGCTCCTCGACAGGCAAATATCCTACCCCCTTCTCCACGACCATTTCCATGTACACTTCCGCGTCATCTGAATCCACAGTGAACAGGTATAGCTCCGGATTCACGATCTCCACGCCCAGCGGACATTCCACATCCGCCGCGGTGACCACACCCTGCCCCCGCACACTGAGGTGCAATTGGGCGGGCGATTCGTCCTCCATTTTAAACCGCAGACGCTTCACATTGAGAATCAGCTCGATCATGTCCTCCTGGACGTGGGGAATATCGGAGTACTCGTGATACACATCGCTGACTCGAATTGAGGTCACGGCCGCCCCAGATAGCGAGGAGAGCAGAACCCGTCGCAGTGCATTTCCCATCGTGGTCCCATACCCTCGCTGCAAGGGGCTGATAATGAAGCGCCCGTACTCCCGGGTGCGGATATCGCATTCCACTTTGGGCAGTACTAAGCTAGCCAAAGATCCTTCCTCCGAATTGCGAATGGTATCTCGCCATTCGCTTATTTCAGCGGCTGTAGTACCCCACGATCAACTGCTCATGGAAGGGCACCTGCAGCATCTCGCGGGAGGGCAGAGCCAGCACCCGAGCTTCCATGGCCTCCGGGTCGAAGGAGAGCCAATCCGGGGGAATCACATCTTGCAGGCTCTGCCGGAGGCTGCGGAAATAAGGCCGGCGGCGGCTGGTGGGATGCACACGGAGCACATCGCCCGGTTCCACCAGGTAGGAAGGGATATCTGTGCGTTTGCCGTTGATATCGAAGTGGCCATGCTGCACCAGTTGGCGCGCCTGAGCCCGGGAGTCAGCGAGCCCCAGCCGGTAGACCACATTGTCCAGCCGCGTCTCCAGGATGATGACCAGGTTCTCCCCTGGCAGACCCGGGCGCCGCTCCGCCTCGCGGAAGTAGCGTTGGAACTGACGTTCTAACACGCCATAGACACGCCGGGCCTTCTGCTTCTCTCGAAGCTGCATGGCGTACTCCGTCTCACGGCGACGAAAACGGCGCACCTGCCCATGCTGTCCTGGTGCGTAGGCCCGCCGTTCCATGGCGCACTTAGGGCTGTAGCAACGCTCCCCTTTCAGAAACAACTTCTCTCCTTCGCGCCGGCACAACTTGCACGCCGGCCCGATATATCTCGCCATCTTACCTCCTGGTTGGCTGATAGCCGATAGCGGATGGCCGATGGCTTCCGTCTACCATCTGCTATCTGCCATTCGCTATCTGCGATGGTTACAGTCGTCGCTTCTTAGGCGGACGGCACCCATTGTGTGGAATGGGGGTGACGTCGGTAATAGAACGCACTTTGAGCCCTACTTCCTGCAGAGCCCGGATGGCCGCCTCCCGGCCGGGGCCTGGGCCCTTCACGAAGACATCCACCTCCCTCATACCACTATCCACCGCCTTCTCCGCCACCGTGCGCGCTGCTATCTGGGCCGCGTAGGGTGTGCTCTTGCGGGAGCCCTTGAATCCCACCGTACCACAACTGGCCCAGACAACCGCGTTGCCCTCTGGGTCGGTCATGGTGATAATGGTATTGTTGAAGGTGGCGTGGATATGGGCCTGCCCCGTAGGCACATTCTTTCGCCGGGGGCGCGCCCCTCCCGTTACCCTCCGACTTCGTCGTGCCATATTCCCTCCCGATTCGCAGATGGCAGATGGCTGATAGCTTATGGCTGAAGTTGCCATCTGCTATTCGCCATTTGCCATTCGCCACTTGTTACTTCCTAGCCATGCCACGCCGTCGCCCGCGGCCCGGCACCGTCTTGCGGGGGCCTTTGCGCGTGCGGGCATTGGTGCGGGTCCGCTGGCCATGCACCGGCAACCCTCGCCGATGGCGGAAGCCGCGATAGCAGCCGATGTCCATCAGCCGCTTGATGTCCTGGCTCACCTGGCGGCGGAGGTCCCCCTCCACCCGATAGTTGGCATCAATGAACTCCCGCAGGCGCACGATCTCCACTTCGGTCAGGTCCTTGACCCGGGTATCGGGATTCACCTCGGTCCCCTCAAGGATCTCCTGACTGCGGCTGTGCCCAACGCCATAGATATAGGTCAAGGCAATTTCGACCCGCTTGTCCCGGGGCAGGTCAACTCCTGCGATACGTGCCATCTTCCCCTCCTTTATCCCTGCCGCTGCTTATGCTTGGGGTTATCACAGATGACGTACACCCTTCCTTTGCGCCGCACAATTTTGCACTTGGGACATCGCTTCTTCACCGACGATGAAACTCTCACTCCCCTCCACCTCCTCTCCCCACAGCCCCTCACAACTTGGTGAGGACCTCTGGCTGGCCATCCGTCACAGCAATAGTATGCTCGAAGTGAGCGGACAGTGCTCCATCGGCCGGCACCACCGTCCAACCATCATCCAATGTTCGGGTCTTCCAGCCCCCGGCGATGACCATTGGCTCTAGAGCGAAGGTCATGCCGGGGCGCAGGCGAGACCCCGTACGCGGTCGTCCGAAGTTGGGAATCTGCGGGTCCTCATGCATGGAGCGGCCAATGCCGTGGCCCGTGTATTCCCGCACCACGTTGTACCCCTGGGATTCCACGTAGCGTTGAATGGCCGCAGAGATGTCACCCGTCCAATGGCCTTGTCGCGACTGAGCGATCCCCTCCCAGAGGGCCCTCTCCGTCACAGCCAGCAACTGCTGAGCCTTGGGGCTCACCCTCCCCACCGGCAGGGTAATGGCCGCGTCTCCCTGGTAGCCGTGATAGATCACCCCTACATCCAGGCTGACGATGTCCCCCTCGACCAGCACCCGATGGGGGCTGGGAATGCCGTGCACGACCTCCTCGTTGATGGAGACGCAGATCGCCGCTGGGAAGCCACGGTACCCCTTGAAAGAGGGATGGCCCCCTTCACGGGCGATGAATATACAGGCCTCCTCCTCCAATTGCGCCGTTGTGACCCCTGGCCGGACCACCTCTCGCAATCGCTCCAGCACCTGAGCCACAATGCGGCCTGCATCGCGCATGCGGGCCAGGGCGGAGGGAGATTTAAGGATGATCATCGCCTCTCACAGCGGCCAGGAGGTCCGCCTGCACCCCCTCAATCTGCTGTTCGCCATCGATCTCCACCAGGATGCCGTGGGCGAAGTAATATCCCACCAGGGGCGCTGTCCGTTTGTAGTAGACCAGCAGCCGGTTGCGCACTGTATCGGGCTGGTCATCCGGCCGCTGGTCAAGTGGGCCCCCACATCGGTCGCAGCGACCTAGTTCGCGGGGAGGATTGAAGGAAGTGTGGTACATGGCCTGACAGTCCTGGCAGATCCACCGCCCAGACAGCCGCTCTATCACCGTCTCATCGGAGACCTGGATGAGGGGCACCACCGATATCTCGTGCCCCTGATGAGCCAGGGCCTCATCCAATGCCGCAGCCTGGGGAAGCGTACGGGGGAAGCCATCCAGGATGACCCCTCCCTCACAGTCGGGACGGCCCAGCCGCTCCATGACCATGTGCACTGTCACCTCGTCGGGCACCAGTTCCCCCCGGCCCATGTAGGACTTGGCCAGGAGGCCCAGTTCTGTCCCCTCCCGCAAGTTCTCACGGAACAGGTCCCCTGAGGAGACCTGGGGAATGCCCAGTGCCTCAGCCAGCAGCCAGGCCTGAGTGCCCTTGCCCGCTCCAGGCGGGCCCAGGAGGATAATGTACAGGGGCGGGGATGACGTCGTGATCTCGGACTCCTGTGTATTGCGTCGCCTATCACGTTTCACATTTTACGCATCACGGGCTGCCTGTTCTCCGTTGGCGTGAAACGTATCCCGTAATCAGCGGATGAACCCCTCGTAGCGGCGCATGAGAAGCTGGGCCTCCAGACCCCTCATGGTGTCGAGAACCACTCCCACCACGATGAGCAGTCCCGAACTGGTGATCAGCATGGTGCTGGTCTCGCCCATGTCCCGCGCCAGCCAGGGAAGAATGGCCACCAGCCCCAGAAAGATGGCACCGGCCAGGGTGATGCGCTGCAAAACGCCATTGAGGTACTCTGCCGTGCGACGGCCAGGTCGGATGCCAGGGATGAAGCCCCCCTGTCGTTGGAGGTTCTCCGAGAGGTTCTGCTGCTGGAACATGACGTCGGTGTAGAAATAGGTAAACCCCACGACCATCAGGAAGTACATGATCCAGTAGAAATTGCTCTGACTGTCGAAGAGGTGGTAGACCCCATTGGCTATCCGCGATGCCCATCCCAGCGGCGAATAGAGCAAGTAGCTGGCGATCACGCCGGGAAAGATCATGATAGACTGGGCAAAGATGAGGGGAATCATCCCTGCAGAGTTCACCTTCAGGGGAATGTGAGTGCTCTGTCCCCCTCGGACCTGCAGCCGCCGGCCACGCATGGCCACCACCCGCCGGCCATACTGCACCGGAATGCGTCGCTCCCCTTCTTGCACAAAGACGATGACCGCGACGGTGATGATCGTGATGATCAGGAACAGGAGCAGCCCCCGCACATCCGTCACCATCATCTGCCCAATTCGCTGCGGCACGCGGGCCACAATCCCGCCAAAGATGATGAGGGATATCCCATTGCCAATGCCATCTCGATCAATCAGCTCCCCCAGCCAGATAGCGAACATCGTGCCAGCGGCCAGGGTGACTAGTGTGGATAGGGTGGATAGCAACGTCGCCGGCGAGAGTCCAAAGTTGGCGATGACGCCCTGCCGCTGCAAAAGGGTCGCCTGCCCAAACCCCTGCAGCACCGCCAGAGGGATGGTCAGATAATGGGTATACTGATTGATCTTCTGCCGGCCCGCCTCACCGCCCTCCTTGACCAGGGCGTCCAGTTGGGGAAAGATGGGTTGTAAAAGCTGCATAATGATAGAGGCCGTGATGTAGGGGTAGACCCCCAAGGCCATGACCGAGAAGCTGGACATCGCCCCGCCGGAAAACATGTCCAGAAAGCGCAGCAGTTGGCTGGCCTCAAACACCTGGCGCAGAGCGACCGGGTCCACATTAGGCACCGGCACGTGGGATGCCAGTCGGTAGATGGCCAGGATCAGCAGGGTGAAGATCAGCTTGCGACGCAGGTCGGGCAGATTGAAGGCATTACGAACTGCTTGCAACATCTTTCTTCCCTCACTTACTCCAAGGGCAATGTCTCCACCGAACCACCTGCCGCCAGGATCCTGGCCCGCGCGCTCTTGGAAAAACGATGGGCTTTAACCTGAAGGGGGCGATCCAGTTCACCGCGCCCCAGGATGACCACCGGCTCGTGGGCCGACTTGATGATGCCCGCCTCAGCCAAGGTCGCCGGGGAGACCTCCGCCCCGGCCTTAAATTGGTCCAGCCGATCCAAGTTCACTGGCTTGTAGTGCACCTTGAAGATGTTGGTGAACCCGCCAATGGGAGGCAGCCTCTGCACCAGCGGGGTCTGCCCTCCCTCAAACCAGGGCTTGACCCCTCCTCCCGAGCGGGCGTTCTGGCCCTTGCGGCCCCGTCCAGCATAGGTACCTCCCCGGGCGGCATTGCCCCTTCCCACTCGTTTTCTTCTTTTATGCGATCCCCTGGCCGGGTGCAGCTCGTGTAGTTTCATTGGATGGCCTCAACTTCAACCAGATGGCTGACCTTGGCGATCATCCCTCGAATAGAGGGGTGATCCTCCTTGACCACCTCATCGCCCAAATGTCGCAGGCCCAGGGCTCGGATGGTGGCCTTCTGGCGCCTGGAGTAGCCGATGGCGCTTTTGACCCACCTGATGCGCAATCTAGTTGGCCTGGGCATGGCCTCTCTCCCAGAAGGACATGACCTCACGCCGTGCTTTTCCACGGTGATGCGCTAACTCTTCCACATCTCTCAACTCACGTAGCCCCTTTAGGGTGGCCTTCACGACATTGAGCACATTGTCACTGCCCAGGGATTTAGATAAGATATCCCTGATGCCCGCGACCTCCACCACCGCCCGCACACCTCCGCCGGCGATGATACCTGTACCCGGGGAGGCAGGTTTGAGCAGAACTTTCGCAGCCCCGAACTTGGCTGTGACCTCATGAGGAATAGTACTCCCCACCATGGCCACCCCCTGCATGTCACGGCGCGCTCGTTCCGTGGCCTTCCGGATGGCATCGGGCACAGCGCGGGCTCCTCCGATGCCTATCCCCACGCGGCCCTTGTTGTCTCCGACCACCACCACAGCCCGAAATCTGAAACGACGCCCACCCTTGATCACTTTAGCCACTCGGGTGAGATGTACCAATCGTTCGTCGAGTTCCTCTTGCTCCTCAAACCCTCTGCGTGCCATTGATCCTCCTCGTCAGCAGATAGCCGATAGCTGATGGCTGATAGCCAATGGCTTTAATCTGCCATTCGCTATCTGCCATTTGCCATCTGCTAAAATATCAATCCCCCTTCGCGGGCCGCTTCAGCCAGGGCTTTGACCCGACCGTGATACTTGTACCCACCGCGATCGAAGACTACCCTGGCAACACCGGCGGCGCGCGCGCGTTGGGCCAACACCCGTCCTACCACCCCGGCCTGCGCCGTCTTGTTCATTCCGGCGATCTGAACTTGCACTACAGGTTCCAGTGTTGAAGCGGCGACAAGGGTATGGCCCCGTTCATCGTCAATGATTTGAGCATAGACGTGTTTCAGGCTACGGAAGACATTTAGCCGTGGACGCTCGGCCGTGCCAACCACCTGTTTGCGCAGCCGCTGGTGCCGGCGCTGTCGCTGAATCCCCCTATTTCGTCCGCCCATATGCCTTCTAGCAACTCCTGACTCCGTCACTCCAGGCCAATCTACCCCCCTACGCTGACCTTGCCGGCCTTACCTGGCTTGCGGCGGATCTGCTCGTCCTCGTAACGAATGCCCTTGCCCCTGTAGGGTTCAGGGGGCCGGATAGCTCGAATATGGGCAGCGGTGTTCCCCACCACTTCCTTGTCTATCCCCTCCACTGCAAAGGAGCGATAGCCCCGATCAACGCTGAAGGTGATCCCCGGAGGGGGCTCCACCTCCACGGGGTGGGAAAAGCCCACATACAGCACCAGGTTCTCGCCCCGCTTCTCAGCGCGATAACCCACACCCTCCACCTGCAGCCGCTTGGCATATCCTTTGGTCACTCCCTCTACCATATTGGCCAGGAGGGCACGGGTCAGACCATGTAGTGCTCTATGCTGCTGCCCATCGCTGGGCCTCTTAACTACGAGCTGATCATCCTGGAGCTCAATCGTCATCTCCGGATGGAACTCCTGGCTGAGCTCCCCTCGGGGGCCCTTCACGGTGACCCGATGGCCCCCGATGTCCACCGTGACATTGTCCGGCTTAGGCACCGGCATCCGTCCAATGCGCGACATCCAACTCCCTCCCCCATTACCAAATATAGCACAGCACCTCGCCGCCCACCCTCATCCGCCGGGCCTGGCGATCGCTCATCACCCCTTTAGAAGTGGAGAGCACAGCGATCCCCATGCCACTTAACACCCAGGGGATCTCTTCCCGGCTGACATAAACCCGACGGCCCGGCTTACTCACCCTCTCCAGTCCAGCGATCAAGGGCTTACGTTCCTTCCTACCCCCCATATACTTCAGCGCGATGCGGATGAAGGGTTGAGGGCGAGCGTCAGTCAATTCAACATCCTCTACGAACCCCTCATCCTTCATGACCTGGGCGATGGCCAGCTTCAACTTTGAGGCCGGCACGGCGACCTGGCTATGCCCCCTCATCGAAGCATTGCGGATGCGGGTCAGCATGTCGGCGATAGGATCTGTAACCCCACTCATTTTCTCCTCCCAATACAGTTGCAAGTTACAAGTTGCAGGTTGCAAGTTCATAAAACTTGTAACCTTCAACTTTCAACTTGAAACTTACTTACCAGCTCGACTTGACTACGCCGGGGATTTGTCCTTCCAATGCCAGCTCGCGGAAGCAGATACGACAGAGGCCGAAACGTCGCATATAGCCCCTGGGACGTCCACACCGCAGGCAGCGGTTGCGCACGCGCACGTCGTACTTTCTTTTCTTCTCCCGCTCGATCAGGCACTTTCTGGTCACAACCTCACCTCTTTCTCCAGCCCTATCTCCTGGCAAAGGGCATACCCAACAGCTCCAACAACCGGCGGCCTTCCTCATCGCTCTTGGCAGTGGTCACAATAGTGATCTCCATCCCCCGTGCCCGATCAATGGAGTCGTAGTTGATCTCTAGCCACACTAACTGTTCCCTTAACCCCACCGTGTAGTTCCCCCGTCCATCGAAGGAGTCAGGAGACACCCCACGGAAATCCCGCTCTCGGGCCAACGCGATATTGCATAGCCGGTCCAGAAAATCGTACATTCTCTCGCCGCGCAGTGTGGCCTTGACCCCGATGGGGTTGCCGGCCCGAACCTTGAAGGTGGCAATGGACTTCTTGGCCCTAGTGATGATTGGGCGCTGGCCAGTGATAATGGCAATGTCCTGCACTGCATGGTCCAGAGCCCTGGCGTTCTGCAGCGCTTCGCCCACTCCCACATTGACCACGATTTTCTCCAGCCGAGGCGCTTCCATGACATTCCTGTACCCCTGTTCCCGCATCATCTGGGGCACCACATTTTCGCGGTAGTGTTCTTTGAGCCGAGACACTTCTCCTTACCTCCACGGGCCAGCCTGTCCACTGGACTGCCCGTCCAAGACGGGCTGGCAGCCAGTCCAGGGAAGCGGGCATGTTAATCCAAGGCGGCGCCGCACTTCTTACACACGCGGGCCTTCTCGCCGCTCTCCAGGAAGGTGTACCCCACCCGGGTGCGCTGATCGCAAGCAGGGCAGATGAGCATCACATTGGAGACATGAACTGGAGCCTCCAGTTCGATGATGCCCCCCTCCGTTTGGCCCCCCCGGGCTCCACTGGGCGTGGGGCGTTGGTGCTTCTGGACGATGCTGATCCCCTCAACGATCACACGATCTTCTCTGGGCGAAGCGATCCGCACCCGGCCGGTGAATCCCCGGTCATTGCCGCTGATCACCTCCACCATATCCCCCACTTTGATCTTCACCTTCCATCGCTCCTTCAAAGCACTTCCGAGGCCAGCGACACGATGCGCAGAAAGCCTTTGTCGCGCAGTTCCCGCGCGACGGGGCCAAAGATGCGGGTGCCGCGAGGGTTCTGGTCGTCCGTCAGGATGACCGCCGCGTTGTCATCGAACCGGATGGTGGACCCATCCTTGCGGCCATATTCCTTCGCTGTCCGCACGACAACTGCCTGTACGACCTCCCCCTTGCGCACCGAACCGGAGGGAGTGGCCTGCTTCACGGTGGCTACGATGATGTCGCCCACAGAGGCATACCGCCGCTTGGAGCTGCCCAGAATGCCAATGCAGAGCAACTCTCGTGCACCCGTGTTATCCGCAACGTTCAGCTTGGTCTCTACCTGAATCATGGCTCTCCTAGCGCAGAATCTCCATCACAACCCACCGTTTGCGCTTACTCAGGGGGCGCGTCTCGATGACGCGTACCACATCACCAACCTGGCAGGCGTTATCCTCGTCGTGAGCCATCAGCCGGGTGTTTTTTCTGATCACCTTCTCATACAGAGGATGGCGTCGCAACCGTTCCACCTCCACCACCACCGTTTTATCCATCTTGTTGCTGACCACCCGTCCAGTCAAGACCCTTCGCCGTCCCATGCCTCTTGCCTCCTATGACTGACCCAACAGCTCACGTTCATGCAGAATAGTCTTCATGCGCGCGATATCTCGTCTCAGTTTCCCCAGTAAGGAGGAGTCCGGCAGTTGCCCACTCTCCTTCTGAAAACGCAGGTTCATCAATTCCTCCTGAGCATCCCGGATGTCCTTTTGGATCTGCTCCGAGGTCTTCGCCTGGATCTCGCTGGCCTTCATGTCCTCTATTCCCTCTCAGACGATTTCCTCCCGGGTCACAAAGCGCGTCCTGATAGGAAGCTTATAGGAGGCCAGGTGCATGGCCTCCCGAGCCTCCTGCTCGCTCACCCCAGTGATCTCAAAGAGGATGCGCCCCGGTTTGACCACTGCCACCCAGTGGTCCACCGCACCTTTGCCCTTACCCATCCGGGTCTCAGCCGGTTTGGCGGTCACGGGCTTGTCGGGAAAGACCCGTATCCACAGCTTCCCGCCGCGGCGCACACGGCGGACAATGGCTCGTCGCGCAGCCTCGATCTGCCGACTGGTCATCCAGCAGGGCTCCAGGGCTTGCAGGCCATAGTCGCCGAAAGCCAGTTCCACCCCCCGCGACGCCTGGCCCTTCATCCGCCCCCGCTGATGCTTTCGATATTTCACCCGTTTGGGCATCAACATAGTGTTCCTCGCTGTAAGTTACAAGCTGCCAATTACAAGTTGGCATGATGAGAGAACTTTCAACTTTCAACTCCTGGTAATACCTCGCCTTTGTGAATCCAGACCTTGACCCCAATGTAGCCGAAAGTGGTGAGCGCTTCAGCTCTGGCGAAGTCAATGTCGGCGCGCAGAGTATGAAGGGGCACCCGCCCCTCCAGCACCCACTCCCGTCGAGCCATCTCGGCCCCCATCAGTCGGCCGCTGCAACAGATGCGCACTCCCTCGGCCCCGGCCTGCATAGTACGGCTCGCAGCACGACGCATGACCCGTCCCTGCGAGATCCGCTTCTCCAGCTGACGGGCAATGTTTTCCGCAACCAGCCGAGCATCCAGTTCAGGCTGCTCCACCTCCTCCACATCCACCCTCACCCGGCTGGAGGTGATCTGTTCCAACTCGCGCCGCAGGATCTTAACATTGGCCCCTCGTCGGCCTATGACGATACCTGGCCTGGCGGTGTAAATGGTGAGATGCACCTGGTTAGGGAAACGCTCGATCTCGATACGGGAAATATCCGCATCCGCAGCCAACTCTCGGATCTTCCGGCGCAGTGCCAGGTCCTCCTCCAGAAGTTGACTATATTCTTTCCCCTCGGCGTACCAGCGGGAGTCCCAATCGTAGATGTACCCCAATCGGAACCCCCTGGGATGTACCTTGCGTCCCAAGAACTCCTCCTTCCCTCTCAATTCAGGGCCCATGCCGTCTAACGGAGGCCCAGGACAACCGTGATATGCGCAGATCGCCTCAAACGGGGGTTGACCCGGGCCCGACTCCCAATGCGATATCGTCGCATACGAGGGCCATCATCGGCGGTGATTTGGACAATGTACAACTCATCCACACCCCAGCCATAGCGATCCTCTGCGTTGGCCGCTGCGGAGCGGATCAGCTTGGCCACTGGCCGGGCCGCCCGCTGGGGCATGAAACGCAGGAGGGCCAGCGCCTCTTCGACCCCTTTGCCCCGCACCTGATCGAGCACCCGTCGAACCTTCTGGGGGGAGAGGCGCACATAGCGAGCCACAGCCCGCACCCTGTAATCCAGCTCCATCACCCTCCCCTCCCAGATGCGCTATCCGATCGCCTCACCCGGGTCCTCCTCTCCGCCCACGTATGGCCCCTGAAGGTGCGCGTAGGGGCGAACTCGCCCAGCTTATGGCCCACCATGTTCTCCGTGATATAGATGGGCACATGGCGTCGCCCATCGTGCACCGCGATGGTGTGCCCCACCATCTGAGGGAAGATGGTCGAAGCCCGTGACCAGGTGCGGATCACCCGCTTCTCCCCTCGGCGATTCATATCCTCGATCTTGGTCAACAGCTTAGGGTCCACATACGGGCCCTTCTTCAGCGATCGTGGCACCCTGATCCTCCCATTTCGGATTGCAGATTTCACATGAGGGATTACAATCTACAATAGACTGACTACCTTCTCTTCCTCCGCCGGGGCCGGATGATGTACTTATCCGTGTCTTTTCGCTTGCGCGTCTTCTTGCCCAAGGTCGGCTTGCCCCAGGGGCTCTTGGGCGAGGGCATCCCGATGGGCGAACGTCCTTCTCCACCGCCGTGAGGATGGGCCTCGGGCGTCATGGCCGAGCCCCGCACATGCCCCCGCCAGCCCAGCCACCGCTTGCGGCCGGCTTTCCCCAGCCTGATGCTGCCATGCTCCACATTGCCCACCTGGCCAATAGTGGCCCTGCACTGCCGATGGATCAGGCGCACCTCGCCGCTGGGCAGGCGCAGGTGTACGTAATCCCCCTCCTTGGCCATCACCTGCGCTGAGGTCCCTGCGGCCCGCACCAGTTGCCCCCCGTGTCCGGCATGGAGTTCGATATTGTGGACCGCTGTGCCCTCCGGAATAGTCCCCACAGGGAGAGTGTTCCCGACCCGGATATCGGCCTCCGGGCCTGACATCACCGTATCCCCAACCATCAGCCCTAGGGGGGCAATGATGTAGCGCTTCTCCCCATCGGCGTAGGCCAGTAGGGCGATGCGGGCCGAACGGTTGGGATCATACTCGATGGAGGCCACGCGAGCAGGAATCCCGGCCTTATCGCGTTTGAAGTCCAGGATCCGGTAACGGCGTTTGTGGCCTCCCCCTCGATAGCGGATAGTGATCCGGCCCTGGACATTCCGCCCCCCTTTCTGCTTCCAAGAAGCAACCAATGATTTCTCCGGCTCTTTTTGGGTGATCTCCTCGAAGGTGGAAGCGGTCATCCCCCGCCGGCCGGGCGATGTGGGCTTGTACACCTTGATGGGCATGAAACCTTCCTCTCCCCTTGACCTGCTGCTCGGCTGAGCTCACTGCCGAAGCTGGCTATACCTCGAACCCCTCGATGGTCTGACCTGGATAGAGGGTGACCACTGCTTTCTTCCAGGCGGGGGTGTGGATGATGCGTCGGCCCCAGCGGCGTCGTTTGCCGGGCACGATGTAGGTGTTCACTCCCACCACATTCACGTCGAAGGCCTCCTCCACTGCCTGTTGGATCTGAATCTTACTGGCCCGCCGATCCACTTCGAGGGTGTACTGATTGTACAGCCGGGCCAGCTTATTGCTCTTCTCGGTGATAATCGGACGTCTGATAATCTGGTAAGCATCCATGGTATGACCCTCACTGCCCCAGAAAGCCCTCGATGGTGGTGAGAGTGGCCAATGGCATCAGCAGGTAATCATAGGTGAACAGATCGCGGATGTTCAGGTAGCTAGCGTGCAGCGTCTTGACCTGAGACAGATTGCGCGCCGAGCGCTCGATAGCCTCATCCCACTGGGGCAGGAGGATCAAGACGCTGGAGTCCACCGCCAGCCGATCCAGCAGGGCGACCATCTCCTGCGTTTTGGCCACCGGCACACGTAACTCGTCCAGCACCACAATCCGACCCTCAGCGGCCTTCACCGACAAGGCCGAGCGCAGGGCCAGGCGGCGCATCTGGCGAGGCATCCGCTTCTGGTAGTTGCGTTCTGGCCGCGGCCCGAAGACGATGCCTCCGCCACGCCATTGCGGTGCCCGAATGGACCCCTGCCGGGCACGGCCGGTGTGTTTCTGCCGCCAGGGCTTGCGCCCCCCTCCACTGACCTCACCCCGGGTCTTGGTCTTGGCCGTCCCCAGCCGGGCATTGGACAACTGTCGCACCAGGGCCTGATGCATGACCGGCTCGTGGGGCTCGATACCGAAGATGGCCTCATTCAATTGGATGTGGTCAACGACCTCACCCGCGACATTTCGCACCGGAACCTGCATTCCACCGCTCCGCTCATCTCGCTGATGGCTAATGGCTGATAGTTGCTATCGGCCATCTGCTATCCGCCATTTCACTCCTGCTTTCTCGCTTCCTTGATCACCAATAGCCCGCCTCTGGCCCCTGGCACACCCCCCTTGACGGCCAGGAGGTTGCGCCCGGGGTCCACCCCGATCACCTCCAGGTTCTGCACCGTGACCTGCTTTCCTCCCATGCGGCCTGCCATCCGCATGCCTTTGAACACCCTGCCTGGGCTGGTGGTCGCCCCGATGGCCCCTGGGCGTCGGTGCCGATCGGACTGGCCATGGGTCTTAGGTCCGCCGCGGAAGCCGTGGCGCTTGACCACTCCAGCGAAGCCCTTCCCCTGGGAGACACCGGTGACATCCACTCGCTCGCCCACCCTGAAAATGCCCACGTTGATCTTCTGCCCCACCTCGTATTCCTCCCCATCGCTCACCGGGATCTCCCGCAAATAGCGCAGGGGCGGAAGGTTGTTCTTGCGAAGATGCCCCCACTGCCCACTGCTCAGATGCTTCTCCTTCGTCTCCTCGAAACCCAATTGCACCGCTTGATACCCATCGGTATCCCCTTTTTTGCACTGGGTTACGAAGCAAGGACCAGCCTGGATAACAGTGACGGGCACCACTTCACCCCGCTCATTGAAGATCTGGGTCATACCCACCTTTTTGCCCAGGATGCCTCTCATGCCACTCCCTCATCAGCTTTCAGCTCAAGACAACGGTCAGTCTCTGTTCCAAGTTCCTTAGACAGATGCCGATAGCTGATAGCTGAATGCCCTACTACAGCTTGATCTCAATATCCACCCCGGCTGGCAGATTCAGTCGCATCAGAGTATCTATCGTCTCCGACCCTGGATCAATGACATCTATGAGGCGCTTGTGAGTACGGATCTCGAAGTGCTCTTGTGAGTCCTTGTCGATGAAGGGTGAGCGCTGCACGGTGAAATGTTCAATCTTGGTCGGCAGGGGCACAGGGCCGACCACGTCGGCCCCGGTCCGCTCTGCCGTCTCCACGATCTGCTGCGCTGACTGGTCCAGCACGCGGTGGTCGTAGGCCTTGAGCCGGATGCGAATCTTCTGTCTGGCCATAGCTGCCCTCGCCCCCTTACAGGACGGCCACTTACTCTACCATCTCAGTGATCACGCCTGCGCCCACCGTGCGTCCACCCTCCCGGATGGCGAAGCGGCTTCCCACCTCCAGGGCCACCGGCACGATCAACTCCACCTCTAGGCTCACATCATCCCCTGGCATCACCATCTCCACCTCCTTGGGCAGGTGAACCGTGCCGGTCACATCCAGGGTTCGAACGTAGAACTGAGGACGATAGCCGTCGAAGAAGGGCGTATGGCGTCCGCCTTCTTCCTTGGTGAGCACATAGACCTGGCTCAGGAACTTGGTGTGAGGGGTGATAGAGCCAGGCTTGGCCAGTACCTGTCCTCTGTCCACCTCGTCACGGCCGATACCTCGCAGGAGGCAGCCGATGTTGTCCCCTGCCCGTCCCTCATCCAGCGTCTTGCGGAACATCTCCACCCCGGTGCACACTATTCGCCGGGTGTCGGCCAGCCCGACGATCTCCACCTCATCGCTGACGCGAACCATGCCCCGCTCCACCCGGCCCGTCACTACTGTGCCTCGGCCTTTGATGGAGAATACATCCTCGATGGGCATGAGGAAAGGCCGGTCCACATCCCGCAGGGGCGTGGGGATGTAGTCATCCACCGCCTGCAGGAGCTGCCAGAGCGGTGCGTACTCCGGGGCCTCTGGGTCGGTGCTCTCGCTGTGCAGAGCCTCCAAGGCGCTGCCCCCCACAACGGGTATCTCATCGCCCGGATAGCCATACTGGGTCAACAACTCTCGCACCTCTAGCTCCACCAGCTCCAAGAGCTCGGGGTCATCCATCAGGTCCACCTTGTTGATGAAGACCACCATGCTGGGCACCTCCACCTGGCGGGCCAACAGGATGTGCTCCCGTGTCTGAGGCATAGGCCCATCGTCGGCTGCCACAACCAGAATAGACCCATCCATCTGGGCTGCTCCGGTGATCATGTTCTTGATGTAGTCTCGGTGGCCAGGACAGTCTATATGGGCGTAGTGCCGTTTCTCTGTCTCGTACTCCACATGGGCAATGGCCACTGTCAGGATCTTGGTCTCATCGCGGCGGAAGGTCTTGACATCTGCCCGGGCCACGTCCTCATAGGAATAGAATGTGGCTAGCCCTTTCATGGCCAACACCTTCGTCATGGCCGCCGTCAAGGTGGTCTTGCCGTGATCAATGTGTCCAATGGTGCCAACATTCACATGCGGCTTTGTCCGCTCGAATCGCTCCTTAGCCATCTAACCCTCCTTTTGCTTAAACAAAGCTGATGGCTAATGGCTGATAGCCGCCATCTGCCATCTGCCATTCACCGCCGCCAGCCGCCCATGATGGCCTCCACCTGCTCTGGCGACACTTGATCGTAGTAATCAAACTCCATGGTGAAGGTTCCACGACCCTGAGTCATGGAACGAAGCTGAGTGGCATAACCGAACATCTCCGCCAGAGGGACATAAGCGCGAATGGCCTGAATGCCACCAGACTGTGATTGGATCCCTGTGATCTGAGCCCGATGAGCATTGAGATTGCCCAACACTTCGCCGATGAAATCCTCCGGTACCACCACCTGCAGGTCCATCACGGGTTCTAACAGGACAGGATCAGCCCGGCGTACCGCCTCTCGCAGAGCCATGGAGCCCGCGATTCTAAAGGCCAGCCGCGAGGAGTCAACCTCGTGATAGGAACCATCTATCAGAGTGGCCTTGATGTCCACCAGGGAATAGCCAGCCAGTACACCTTCCTCCAACGCCTCCTCCACCCCCTCCTGGACGGCGGAAATGAACTCTCTGGGGATAAGGCCCCCGGTGGTCCGGTCCTCGAAGACAAAGCCCTTGCCGGAGCCTGCGGGCTCCACTTCCAGCCAGACATGCCCATACTGGCCACGCCCTCCTGTCTGGTGGATGAACCGACCCTCCGCCCGTGCCTTGCGGGTGATGGTCTCCCGATAGGCCACCTGAGGCTTACCCACATGGGCCCCCACCCGGAACTCGCGCAGCATCCGGTCTACCAGCACTTCCAGATGCAGCTCTCCCATCCCAGAGATGAGTATCTGACCCGTCTCCTCATCCGTCCGCACCCGGAAGGTAGGATCCTCCTCTGCCAGTTTTTGCAGGGCGTCGGCCAACTTAGAGTGATCGGCCTGCGTCCGGGGCTCGATGGCCACGGAGATGACGGGCTGGGGAA
Source organism: uncultured Anaerolineae bacterium (assembly GCA_964425465.1). Taxonomy (GTDB): domain Bacteria; phylum Chloroflexota; class Anaerolineae; order JAYEMR01; family JAYEMR01; genus JAYEMR01. Next base: position 25,675 of record CAYRNM010000003.1, read on the forward strand.
AGGTGATGGATTCCAAGATCACTGGCCGCTGGGGGTCACACACCGTCTCGCCGGTGAAGGTGTCTTTGAACCCCAGCACCGCGGCGATATCGCCAGCGTACACGGTCTCGATATCCTGCCGATCATTGGCATGCATGCGCACTAGCCGCCCCACCCGCTCCATCTGTCCCTTGGTGGAATTCCATACCCGGCCACCACCAGTCAGGGAGCCGGAGTACACTCGCAAGTAGGCCAAACGTCCAAAATAGGGATCAGATGCAATTTTAAAGACCAATCCCGCGAAGGGCTCCTCCACATCGGCCCGGCAGATCACCTCACCCTCTGTGTCGGGGTCCTGCCCTGTGATGGGAGGCACTTCCAGAGGGGAGGGAAGGTAATCCACCACCGCGTCCAGAACGGGCTGAACTCCCTTGTTGCGCAGGGCGCTGCCGCACAGTATGGGAACCCATTGACGGGTCAGAGTCGCCCGACGCAGGGCCGCCCTTAGCTCCTGAGGGGTGATCTCCGTTCCCTCCAAATACTTGAGCGTCAGGTCATCTTCCGTTTCGACGATGCGCTCGATGAGCAGCTCGCGTTTCTCGGCGACCAGGTCCCTCAATTCAGGGGGCACCGGGACCCGCTCCGGCTTTGCGCCCAGTTCATCGGTGTAGACCCAGGCCTCCTGGGGGATCAGGTCCACCGCGCCCTGGAAAGTATTCTCCACCCCGATGGGCACTTGAAGGGCCAGGGGGTGAGCCTCCAATCGCTCCTCGATCATGGCGATGGTACGCCAGAAATCGGCCCCCACCCGGTCCATCTTGTTCACAAAGCAAATGCGGGGCACGTGATAAAGGTCAGCCTGGCGCCACACCGTCTCCGACTGGGGCTCCACTCCGGACACGGCATCAAAAACGACCACTCCTCCATCGAGCACGCGGAGACTTCTCTGCACCTCAGCGGTGAAATCAATATGGCCTGGGGTATCAATGATATTAATCTGATGGTCCCGCCAGTAGCAGGTAATAGCCGCCGCGGTGATGGTGATGCCCCGCTCCCGCTCCTGCTCCATCCAGTCGGTGACCGTGGTTCCCTCGTCCACATTGCCCAGGCGATAGGTACGCCCCGTGTAGAAGAGCACCCGCTCAGTGGTCGTGGTCTTGCCCGCGTCTATGTGGGCAATGATTCCGATATTCCGCATCCGCTCCAACGGATACTCACGAGGCATGGTACCTCCATGGGAACCACGTTGCTCCTGGATCAAAAGCCCCCTTAGTCTGGTAGTCTGATGGTCAAGTGGCCTGACAGTCAGCTGGTCTGGTGGTCTTCAGACCAATTGACTAACTGAGTAACTGACCAAGATGAGGGCTCATTGACCAGTGGGTATCGGAGCTCTGCTCTACACCATGTTTCTACCAGCGGAAGTGGGCAAAGGCTCTATTAGCCTCAGCCATGCGGTGGACATTCTCCTTGCGTCGGATAGTGGTCCCCTCCCCTTGGGCGGCATCCATCAACTCCGCAGCCAGTTTCTGAGCCATGGATTTGCCTGGACGCTCACGAGCCGACTCAACCAGCCAGCGCAGTCCTAACGATAGGCGCCGAAAGCTGGGCACCTCCAAGGGCACCTGATAAGTAGCTCCACCCACCCGGCGGGGTCGCACCTCCAGCACCGGCGTAGCGTTCTCCACTGCCTGCTCAAACACCTCCAGGGGGTTGCGCTTGCTCCGTTCCTCGATGAGGTCCAGGGCGTCATACACCATGTGCATAGCCAGGCTTTTCTTCCCTAGCCTCATGACCTTGTTGATGAGCCGGGCTACGGTGACACTGTTGTATCGAATATCAGGTTGAATTTCCCGCTTGGGAGGCCGATTGCGTCTCGGCATTCCCCTCTCCCCATATTCATAGAATTTCGGCGGCGGAAACCCCCGACTTCCAGCCGGGGGGAGGAAGCCGCCTTCCTTACTTTACTTTCGGACAAAAGAACAATAAGTCCTTGCGCGTGATTCGCCGGGGAATGCCCGGCCGGGCACGCGCCACCCGTCTTTCTCTCCCTCGCCAATGTGCAGAGAGCAAAGCGCAGAGGGCTTAGCGCCATGCCCTTGGCTCTCTGCACTATGCGCACGGTGCTGCCTCTTCCGGCTGGCCAGAATGTAGATTCCCTCCGAAGGGACATGCTGTCAGGACTCAGCGCCCAGTCTGCGCCTGCCGAGCGCCATACTTAGACCGCTGCTGTTGACGTCCTTCCACTCCAGCAGCATCCAGAGCACCGCGTATGATATGATAACGCACTCCTGGCAGATCCTGCACCCGGCCGCCGTGCACCAACACCACGGAGTGCTCCTGCAGGTTATGTCCTTCGCCGGGGATGTAGGCTGTGACCTCGAGGCCATTGGTCAGACGAACCCGGGCGATTTTGCGCAGTGCAGAATTGGGCTTCTTGGGGGTCATGGTACGCACTTGGGTACACACCCCCCGCTTCTGGGGGTTCCCCCCTTTGACCCTGAACCGCCGCTGTTTGTAGGCGTTGTAGGAATAACTCAGCGCCGGCGCTTTGCTTTTCCGCCGCTGCTTCTCACGCCCCTTCCGCACCAATTGATTAATGGTAGGCAAGATATATCCCTCCCACTACCGCTCAGGGTGGATGAACCTACAAAAGGTGATTATACTACAAGGTCCAAAAGGTGTCAAATGCCCCATCCAAAGCCTGGCGCTCGCAGGTCCAAGCCCAATGCCGGCACTTTCTCTTCCTGCTCTTCCTTACCAAAGTGCATGACTTCCCCACTGTTACCGATCACCTGAATGGAAAGCCCCAGGCTTTGCAGTTCCTTAACCAAGACCCGGAAGGATTCGGGAATGCTCGGATCCTGAATCTCCTCCCCCTTGATAATGGCCTCGTAGGCTTGCACCCGGCCGGTCACATCATCCGATTTCACAGTGAGCATCTCCCGCAGGATATAGGCCGCGCCATAAGCCTCCAACGCCCAGACTTCCATTTCTCCGAAGCGCTGGCCACCCATCTGGGCCTTGCCCCCTAGCGGTTGCTGAGTCACCAGGGAGTAAGGGCCGGTGGATCGGGCATGGATTTTGTCCTCCACCAGGTGGAGGAGCTTCATTATGTTGATCACCCCCACAGTGACCGGCTGGTCGAAGGGCTTGCCCGTCTCGCCATCGTAGAGGATGACTTTGCCTACAGTGGGCATGGGCACCCCGCTCCTCTTGCTATAGCTCACCGCCGCTGTTGTCAGGCCCTCCGAATCGAGGCCTGAGATATCCTGCCCCTGGACCTCCAACCACAGCTTCAGGCACAGATCGCGGGCCTTCTGGTCGGCTGCCTCGCGCTCAGGCCAGGAGCGATCATCCCCCTCCCATACCAACAGCTCCTGGGGATCGTAGCTCAACTCTCGCAGCCACTCCCCCAGCGCTGACCGCCGGGCGTAGATGCGATCGTGGAAGAACCGCTCTACATCGTAGCCCTGATCACTCAGCCAGTGGGCCAGATAGAGCAGGCGGGCCTCCTCGTCATCGCGCAGCAACTCAGTGTCATATTCCATCTCTCGCAGCCAATTCCAGGCCCGCTGACCCACCTCCTGCCAGGCCCGATCCATCAGCCAGGCTCGGGCCAATTCCGCTGCGATCTCATCCTCTCTGGCCCCATCGAACACCGGGCAGATGGCCTGGAACCCCAACCGCTCTGCCGCCCAGCCCAGGTGAGTCTCCAGGATCTGGCCAAGGTTCATACGGCCTGGCACACCCAGGGGATCCAGGATCAGTTCTACAGGCGTGCCATCGGCCAAGAAGGGCATGTCCTCCACTGGGACCATTTTGGAGATGACGCCCTTGTTGCCATGGCGGCCGGCCATCTTGTCCCCCTCGGTCAGCTTCCGGGTCTGAGCAATACTGACTCGGACGGCCTGGTTAACCCCGGTGGGCAGGCTCGGATGTTCTGAACGGTCGAAGACTTTGATATCCACCACCTTGCCTCGCTCGCCGTGAGGCAGGCGCAGGCTGGAGTCTTTCACCTCCCGGGCCTTCTCACCAAAGATAGCCCGCAGCAGCCTCTCCTCTGGAGTTACCAGCTCCTTCTCCCCTTTGGGGGTGATCTTGCCCACCAGGATGTCGTCAGGCTTCACCTCGGCGCCGATGCGGATGATGCCATCCTGATCCAGGTCTCTCAATACCTCCTCGCCCACATTGGGGATATCACGGGTAACCTCCTCAGGCCCTAACTTGGTATCGCGGGCCTGCACCTCATGCTTGATGATGTGGATGGAAGTGTATTTGTCCTTCTGGACCAGTGCTTCGCTGACCAAGATAGCGTCCTCGTAGTTGCCTCCCTTCCAGGATAGAAAGGCCATCAGTACATTCTGTCCCAGGGCCAGTTGGCCGTGGTCTGTAGAAGACCCATCGGCCAGCACGTCGCCCTCCTCAACCCAGTCACCCCTCTCCACGATGGGATGCTGATCAATGCAGGTGCCCTGGTTGGAGCGATTGAACTTGCGCAGGGTGTAGGTGCGCTCAGTGCCATCCCTTTGCCGCACCACGATCCGTCGACTGGTCACACTCACCACCTCACCGGGGGCCTGGGCCAGCACCACCTGGCCGGAGCCCAGGGCGGCTGCCCTCTCCACACCAGTGATCACTGTGGGCGCCTCAGGGTGCAGGAGGGGCACTGCCTGCCGCTGCTGATTGGCCCCCATCAGCGCCCGGTTGGCATCATCGTGCTCCAGGAAGGGGATCAGCGAAGCGGAGACCCCCACGATCTGCTTGGGGGAAACATCCATGTAGTCAATGCGATCCACCTGCTCGAAGAGGAACCCCTCTTCCCTGCGGGCGGAGACCCGTTCCTGGACAAACTGTCCTAGCTCATCCAGTTCCGCATTCACCTGGGCAATGGTATAGCGTTCTTCCTCATCCGCCGACAGGTACTCGATCTCGCCGGTCACATAAGGGATCACAGCGATCTCATGGCCGAGCCCCAACCCGGCAATGGCCTGGGCCAGTTCCTCATCCACTTTGATGCCTGCTTGGGCCACGATCTGGCCATTGCCGGGAGCCACCACATCCTCACGCAGAGTGCGGCCTAGGAGGGCCTCCACAGTAGGGGGCACAGCTCGCTTCACCTTGCGATAGGGGGTCTCGATGAAGCCATAGCCATTGATGCGCGCATAAGTGGCCAGCCGTCCGATGAGGCCGATGTTGGGCCCTTCGGGGGTTTCAATGGGACAGATGCGCCCATAGTGGCTACGGTGCACGTCGCGCACATCGAAACCTGCGCGTCGGCGGTTCAGGCCCCCCGGCCCCAGGGCGGAGAGGGTGCGCTTATTGGTCAGCTCGGTCAGGGGGTTGATCTGCTCCATGAACTGTGAAAGCTGGCTGCTGCCAAAGAACTCGCGGACGGCAGCCACGAAGGGTCGGATATTGGCCAACGACACGGGGGTCATTTGCTCCGGGTCGCGAATGCTCATCCGTTCCCGTACCACGCGTTCCATTCTGAGCAGTCCCACCCGCAACTGGTTGCGCAACAACTCCCCCACGGTGCGGATGCGCCGATTGCCCAGATGGTCAATATCATCAGGTCCTGCCAAGCCGTTGTTGATGCTGATCATGCGCCGGACCAACTCCACCACATCGGCCTTGGTCAGCACGCGGACATCCAGCGGAATGTCAAGATGGAGCCGCTGGTTGACTTTGTAGCGCCCCACCTCCCCCAGATCGTAGCGCCGGGGGTCGAAGAAGCGGCTCTGCAGATACTCCAGGGCGTTGTCCAAGGTGGGTGGATCGCCGGGCCGCATGAGCCGGAAGAACTCCACCAACGCCTCTTGAGCGATAGTGCGTTCCCCGTTGAGTTCCCAGGAGGGCTCCAGCCGCAAGGTGGCCTCGATGTGGGAGCGATCAGGCAGGGTATCCACGTCTTCGAAGAGGGCCAAAAGTTCTTCGTCACTCCCCTCTACCAGGAGTCCAGAGTCCTGGCCGTCATCCACTGCAGCCAACACTCGCAGGAAGATGGTTAGCGGGATCTTGCGCTTGCGGTTGACCTTGACCGCGATATCGCCGCGCTTACGGGTCTCGAACTCCAGCCAGGCTCCTCGATCGGGGATCAATTTGGCCTGGCTGAGAATAATCCCCGTCGTCCGATCTTCCTCAGCCTCGAAATATACCCCTGAGGAGCGGAGCAACTGGCTGACGATCACCCGTTCTGTGCCATTGATGATGAAGGTCCCGCTGGAAGTCATGCGTGGGAAATCGCCAAAGAAGACCTCGGACTCCTGTATCTCGCCCGTCTCGCGATTGATCAACCGGGCAGTCACCCACAGGGGGCTGGCATAGGTGAGGTCCATGTCCCGGCACTCGTGCTCACCATGTTTCGATTCCTCAAGGCGATAGCCCCCCAGATGAAGTTCCAGGTTACCGTTGTAACTTCGAATAGGCGAGATCTCATTAAATAACTCGCCCAGGGTCACATTGATGAACTGCTGGTATGGTTGTAATTGTATCTCAATCAGATCCGGCAGGGGTTGTACATCTGGAATCCATCCGTATGACTTTGCATTAGCCCAAAGATAATTATTCCTCGTCACAGCCTTATTCCTCCTCACAGGACTGCTTGTCCAGTCTGTCTACTGGCGAAGCAGGAAACAGCGGAAGCACAGCATACGCCTCTTCCAACGAGGATGGGGCAAGGGGACAGCTATGAACAGAACCTCAGGCGGAATCCTGAAGCGAGTGAGGACAAATAGATAGTCCGATCTGCCCAAACATCAATGATGTTGACCACAGCGAAATAGGAAAAGCCCTCTACGGCCTGCGGGGCTTCGTGCCCCGGAGATACTTAACCAGAGGAGTCAGATATCCATCTGACAGAATCAACCACCGATCGGTGGCCTCTAAAGCGGAGGGCAAAAGAGGTTTATCAAGCTTGATGAAGTCAACTAAGAAGCTGGGACAAATTGCGAATAATTAGTATACCACAAAATATTGGATTTGTCAAATTCAATTTTGAGACAAATAGGGCTTCCCAAAGTCCGAAAATGTGCTACTCTTCGGGGCCATGAAAGATACCCGGAGAGGAGACAGAACGAAATGATCAACTCCATTCCTGGGATGGTTCATTTTCCACTGGAGTTAGGTTTACACTTTCACGCACCTTGAAAAATCATGCCAGCCCTGAGCTGACTTGGGGCAGGGCAAGCAATCCAGCACTTCTGACAGCGAGAGGACATCGCCAACCCCTGCCAGTTCCAGCGGACTTTGGCCCGCCCGCTTGCCGCGCTGAAAGGGGTGATGATTCCAGAATAGCTGCCACAAGGGCAACAACCACTGGGGCATCCCCCGATGAATCTGCAGATAAGGCCACAGCCAACTGGGCAGGGATTCTGCCAGACTGGAGGAGCGATGAAACAGCGACAACACTTCCCAGAAGGCCCGCTCCACCGGCTGTAGGGAGGTTGGGAAGCCTTCCCCAGCTTCCAAGCCTAAGAGCTTGTCTGAAAGGTTGCCATATATCGGTCTTTGGGGTACACTTCCTTCATGGCTGAAGGAATCAGGAGGGAATGATACCTATGGCTGAGCAACCGAAGAGGAAACCGTACCTGACCGATTGGACTGACGCCGAATGGCAGAGGATCGAGCCACTGGGTCCATTGGGTGGGATTTCGGTTGATAAGCTCGATTTGGATTACCAAATTCGAGCTCTAAATGCTGGATTGGGCAATTCAGCGGGAGCAGTTAGGGCGAAATTCGTTATGGTACAGGCTATCCCATTTAACAGACCCAGTCCCTCATTTTCGTTATGGTAAACTATTCCACCTTTTCAGGCAGGCTCTAAGGCCTCCCGATGCTGCCAGGCCCACCCCATCCACGCCTCTGCATCTGGGTCCAGCCCCTCGCGCGCCCGCGCCTCGGCCACAGCCATCAACCGCCCCTGGGGAGTGATAGGTTTCAAAGCCCGCCGCACCTCCTTGGAGCCTCTATGATTGACGCAAGTATACTCACCGCCCCCTCCTCAATTCGCAAGCTTCCGCTCCCCCCTTCCCCCCAAGTTTTGACTTATACCCCTTGGCTCCTTGCTCGCTCCGCTCCTTGCGCCTTCACGGCCTCATCTGACATTGACCGGCTTAATCCTCATGCACGCCTCACGAGTGCTCTTCCGCGTGGAATGTTGCCTTCTAAAACCAAATGTGCTAAGATTGAAGAGGCATATCCCACATCATCCATTCCTCGAGCGAAGGAGATGACATTGTACCAGCACAAAGGCATCGTCCAACATGTGGTTGATGGCGATACACTGGATATCATCGCGGATCTGAGGTTCTTCATTACCTGCCCCATGCGATTGCAGATCGAGGGCGTTGATATATCCGAGATCCGCGGCCCCGAGCGGCCAGAGAGCCTTCGGGCCAGGGACCTTTATGGCCGCTACATCACCAATCTCTTCTTCCGCGAGAACAACCGATGACTGATCCACGGCGGCAACTGGGAAATTGGGGGGAGGAACGGGCTGCGGAGTTTCTGCGAATCCAGGGGTACGAGATCGTCGAGCGGAACTGGCGCTGCGCGGCGGGGGAGCTGGACCTCATTGCCTGGGAAGGGAAGTGTCTGGCCTTCATCGAGGTGCGCACCCGACGGGGTCGCAGCTACGGCGCACCTGAGGAGTCGGTCACCCCGGCCAAGCAGGCTAAGCTCATCGAACTGGCCCAGATATACATGCAAGAACATCCTCAACTGGAGTGCGATTGGCGGATTGATGTGGTGGCGGTGGAGTTGCGGCGCGCCTTGCCACCCCGCATCAACCTCATCCGCAATGCGGTGATGGGGTAGCGCCAATAGAAACAGTCTACTATGCCCAGCAGATGGGATATGATGCGCAT
>CAYRNM010000003.1:34617-39267 GCA_964425465.1 uncultured Anaerolineae bacterium
ATACGAGATTGCCAAGGCGAGGGGAAGGAGTAACATGGCCGAAATTCGACTGGAGAAAGTGACCAAAGTCTTCTGGCAGATGCCACAGACAACGGACATGGGACTCTGGGGCCGGGTCAAAGCGATATTCCAGCCCCACGGCTACTCCGACTACCAACGACAGGCCCAGGCCCTGGAAGGGGAACGCGGCGCCGACCTGACCGAGGCCACAGGCTACGTGAAGGCCATGGACCAGGTGGACCTCCTGATCTACGACGGGGAGACCATCAGTCTGGTGGGGCCCTCCGGCTGCGGCAAGACCACCCTGCTGCGGGTGGTGGCCGGACTGCTGGACCCCGACGAGGGGCAGATATACTTCGATGGACAACCCATGATCGGCGTGCCGGCCAAAGACCGGGGCATCGGCATGGTCTTCCAGAACTATGCCCTCTACCCCCACATGCCCTCCTTTGAAAACCTGGCCTTCACCTTCCGCGTCCGTGACCGGGAGGAGGAGATCCCTGAGCGTGTGCGGGTGACTTCGAAGATCATGGGGGTGGGGTTCGATACGCTGCTCTCGCGCCGACCTCCCACCCTCTCCGGCGGGGAGCAACAGCGCGTGGCCATCGCCCGCTGCATTGTGCGCGATCCCTCCCTGTTCCTCTTCGATGAGCCGCTGGCCAACCTGGACGCCAAGTTGCGCTCCCAGACGCGGGTGGAGATCAAGCGGCTGCTGCGCCGTTTCGCCATCACCTCCATCTACGTGACCCACGACCAGGTGGAGGCTATCGCCCTGGGCGACCGCATCGCAGTAATGCGGGAAGGGCGAATCTCTCAGATAGGCACTTACCGGGAGGTGTACGATACGCCGGCTAACACCTTTGTGGCGGGGTTCATCAGCTCGCCAGCCATGAACTTCTACACTGGCCAGGTGGCCAATGGCCAGGCCCACTTTGCTGATTTCGATTGGCCCTTGCCCCAGGCGCTACAGCCACAGGTCCACATCGGTCAAAGCCTGACCTTGGGCATTCGCCCCGAACACATCGCCCTGGGCGATCAGGATGGCATCCCCGCTCTGGTAGAGGTGGTGGAGCCGCTGATCAGCGAGCGGGCCCAGATTGTCCATGTCAATCTGGGCCAGGAACCCTGCGTGCTCAAGATCGGACGCCAGTTCCTGCTGGTCCCCGGCGACCGGGTGCGCCTGCAACTCGATCCTCCAAAAGTGCACTTCTTCGACGCGGAGACGGAAGAGCGGCTGAGGTGAGACGGTGCACACTGCACCTTTGGTCGTGATCGTCGGTCCCACGGCGGTGGGGAAAAGCACACTGGCCATCGAGCTGTGCAAGCGGTTCCAGGGGGAGATCGTCTCCGCCGATTCTCGACAGGTCTATCGCGGCCTGGACATCGGCACCGCCAAACCCACGCCTCAGGAGCGGTCCCGGGTGCCACACCACCTGCTGGATATCGTCGCCCCTGATGAACGGCTCTCTCTAGCCCAGTACCAGGAATTGGCCTACCAGGCCATCGCCGATATCCACTCGCGCGGTAAGCTGCCCTTCCTGGTAGGCGGCACCGGACAGTACGTGCAGGCTGTGGTGGAGGGCTGGTCCATCCCCCGCGTGCCCCCGCAGCCCGACCTGCGGCGGCGGATGCGCCAGGAGGCACAGGAGCAGGGCCATCAGGCGCTCCACGCCCGGCTGGCGAAGGTGGACCCTGCCGCCGCAGCGCGGATAGACCCGCGGAATGTGCGGCGTGTGATCCGGGCCCTGGAGGTGTACGAGGCTACCGGACAGCCGATCTCCGAACTGCAAAAGAAGCGCCCGCTCCCCTATCGCTTTCTCCAATTGGGGCTCACCATGGAGCGGCAAGCACTCTACGAACGGGCAGATCGGCGCATTGAGCGCATGATCGAAAGGGGCCTGCTGGACGAGGTGCGGCGGCTTCTCGCCCAGGGCTATGGCCCTCGGCTGTCGGCCATGTCGGGGATCGGCTACGCCGAGTTAGTAGAGTATTTGGCTGAGGAGATCAGCCTGGAGGAGGCCATCCGCCGTATGAAGGCCAACACCCGCCGCCTCATCCGCCACCAGTACAATTGGTTCCGGCTGGATGATCCACAGATCCACTGGATCGAGCAGGGGCCTCAGGCGGTGGAGCGAGCAGCGGCCATCCTTCAGGGGTGGCTGGGGGGGGGAAGAACGAAAATGACAATTGACAAATCCGCGCCAAAGGTATATAATTGTCTGTAGATGATGTCCTGAATGGTTGAGTTGGCTATGGATAGTGAAATAATAGAGATGTCTGGGTTGTCGTTTAGAGATACAGAGACTCGTTCTGTAGAAGTGCACAGCGCTATTCAAGCGGCGCCGGAGGTAGTCGCACAAATGCCATCAACGCGGGAGAAGCTGCAGCAGGAGCTGGAGCAAACCCTAGCCGAGATACAGCGATTGGAACAGAAGCTGGAAGACAAAGCGGACTACGGGATCGGCAAGGGGGGCTCCACCATATACGAGTGGGAGTTCAACCTGGCACTCAAGCAGAGCCTGGAGAAGAAAGCTCGTTCCATCGAAGCGGCATTGCGCAAAGTGGAAGAGGGGCAGTACGGCATCTGCAGGGAGTGTGGTGAGCCCATTTCTGAGGAGCGATTGGCGATCCTCCCGCACACTACGGTCTGTGTCAAGTGCGCTCAGAAGAGGTCGCGCCGGTTGAAGGGTTTGCCATGATAGGGCCGGAGCCAGAGGAGGTGCATGGTCTCTGAAGGACGAAAAGCGATAGCGCTCCTGTCGGGTGGGCTGGACAGCCTGCTGGCCATCGCGGTGGTCAGAGCCCAAGGGACGGAAGTCGAGGCGCTCCACTTCTACACGGGTTTCAGTGCGGTGGAGCGCCGTCGTCGTTTAGGGCAGGAGCGCACCGCTTATGGAGATGGTATTCGGCGCAGTGGTGCCCGCCTGGGGACGCTGGTGCGCATCGTTGACGTGTCGCAGGGGTACCTGGAGGTCGTGCTCCATCCCCGGTATGGGTATGGGGCCCACGTGAATCCCTGCCTCGATTGCCACCTGTTCATGCTGCGGAAGGCTCGGCAGCACATGGTGCAGGTGGGAGCGGATTTCGTGATCACCGGGGAGGTGTTAGGCCAGCGGCCCATGTCTCAGCACCGGAATGCACTGCAATTGCTGGCGAGGGAAAGTGGGCTGGAGGGACTGCTGCTCCGTCCGCTCTCGGCCAAGCTGCTGCCCTCCACCATCCCCGAGCGGGAGGGATGGGTGGATCGGGATCAGCTCTACGGTTTTCAGGGGCGGAGCCGAAAGCCGCAGATGCGGTTGGCGGAGGAGTTAGGGCTGAAGGAGTATCCTCAACCGGCCGGCGGGTGCCTCCTCACCGATGAAAACTACGCCCGTCGCTTTCGCGATCTGGTGGCCCATACCGATACAGAAGCTCTGACACCGGAGGACATGATGCTCCTGGCCATAGGCCGCCACTTTCGAGTGTCAGAGCAGGCCAAGTGCATTGTGGGCCGGGACGAGGCAGAGAATGGCTATCTGGATCAGGTGCGAGGAACTCGGGGGCGGCTAATGGCCCGCGACCATGTGGGGCCGGTGACGCTGGTGGAGGGGTGGCCCTCTGATGAGGACCGGCGGATCATTGCCCGCCTCACCGCCCGCTACAGTGACGGCCGGGATGAGCCCTTGGTAGCCGTGGTGTACGAGGCCCAAGGGGAGCAGGAAGTGCTCTGGGTGGAACCCTTGCCCCTGCAGGAAGCTCACGAGTTGATGATCTGACGAGAGAGAGTTGACGATGGGCACAATGGGAGTATAATCACGGGCAGTATGCTCATCGTCTAACGCTCTCCGACGGAGAACTGCGATAATGCTTCATTGAGTGCCGACTCTCTCTCCTTGATAGCGCGTGGGACGTTGTCGGCATGTTTGTTTTCAGGAGCCAACCTCGGAGGGATTGCTATGAACGTGCCCAAACTTATCTTTCGCTTGCTCCTTGGCCGTCGTCTCCCCATCACCACTGGGACCCTGACAGTCTCCGCCATCAAGCGACCGGTATTGATCCGGCGTGACCGCTATGGCATCGCCTACATTGAGGCTGAAAACGACGAGGACGCCTGGTACGGCCTGGGGTTCTGCCACGGACAGGACCGCGCCTTCCAACTGGAAGGGCTGCTGCGCATCGTGCGCGGTACCCTGGCGGAGTTGGTTGGCCCCGCGACTCTCCCCTTAGATTGCCTCTCCCGACGCATCGGCTTCTACCATTCCGCCCAGCAGCAAGCCCTCGGCGACGAGGCCTGTCGAATGGTAGAGGCCTACGCTCAAGGGGTTACGGATGGCGTGCGGGTGGGATGCCGCCGGCTCCCCCATGAGTTTGCCCTGCTCCGAGCCCAGCCTACTCCCTACTCCGCCGCCGACGCGCTGGGAGTGCTCAAACTCATGTCCTTCACCCTGGCCTCTAACTGGGATTGCGAGCTGGCGCGCCTCAAGATCCTCACCGAAGATGGGCCTGAGGCCTTAGTTGCCCTTGACCCCACCTATCCGGAATGGCTTCCCGTCACAGCTCCGCCCGGCAAGCTTGCCGGCCACGCAGTGGACCGACTGGCCGAGGACCTGGCGATATTCGCCGGGACCGTGGGCCTGGGAGGTGGGTCGAACAACTGGGCCATTGCTCCCT
>CAYRNM010000004.1:0-32005 GCA_964425465.1 uncultured Anaerolineae bacterium
ATCTCCTCCCGTGGGGAGATGATCAGGAGAGTTGGGGGCTGGGTCAGCCGGAAAGCAACGGGGGGCCAGACGACAGGGCCCACAGTGAACCCCTCCTCGGCTAACGCCTCTCCCACCTGATGCTCTAAGATGGCTTCCACCATCCCCTGCTCCCTGGCCTGCTGCCGGGTCAGAGCATCCAGCTCAGCCTGCAATGCTCGATCCTCTCCCGTCACTTGATGGCGGGGTGTGGTGCTGTAGAGGCGCTGCAGCTCCCCTTCCACATACCGGATGCGCTGTGTACGGGTGAAGAAAGCGCGAACCTGTGTCTCCTGCTCTGAGGAAGACAGAGAGGGCACTTGATAGGCCAGGATCTGCTCGCCCTTGTCCATCAGGGCCTGTAACTCCCAGGCAGCGAGGTTGAACTGGTAGCCGGCGATGACGATTCCCAACCGGTAATCGAAATATCGGCTGGGAGGGATGGCATCGCTGCGGACGACTGTGAGGAGCAGGGTCAGCGCCAGGGTCAGGCGGATCAGCCGGCCCAGGGCACTATGGATGATATGCCGAGCACGATTCATGGGGGCGTCCATTCGAGCGCGGTTTCCGGTGATCGTTCCCCCACCGGGTAGGAGCGACCGCAGGGGTACGCCCCTACAGTGAGGCCATAGGACAACTATTGGAGTGCGGACTTGCGTCCGCTCATGGGAGAAGGATTATAGGTCGGGCTGTAGAATTGCGCAACGAGGATATTGACAACTGAGCCTACCGATGGTATATTCTTCGTCCAGAAAGGGCTTTATCATTACGGAAGGGAGAGGATCATGTTTGGTCGGAAACAAAAGGAAATGGTACCGGAGACCATTGAGACGCTCATCGGGCCAACGGCCAACTTCGTGGGCGACCTCAAGAGCGACGGCGGGGTGCGCATCGAGGGGATGCTGGAAGGGTCGTTGGAGACAGCGGGCAATCTGGTGGTCGGAGAGAAGGCCCGGATTGTGGCCCACATCACCGCCCACAACATCTCGGTCGCCGGTACTATCAAGGGCAACATCAGCGCCAATCGGGTGGAGGTGTTGAGCACCGGCAAGGTCTGGGGCGACATCTCCGTGAACTCTTTCCTGCTGGATGAGGGAGGATTCATCCAAGGGCAGATCAACATGCAGGGGGAGGGCCTAGAACCACCCCAATCCACACCTCAGGCTGTGAAGGCTGATTCCAGTGGAGAGGAGGAGGGTTCCTGATGGGCTGAGCTCAGGGTAGGATGAGGAATGACACACGCCAGGCATATAGGCCTGGCGTGCGCTGTATTTCGGGTTGGGGTCATCATAGGGGCGTCATTCAATGACGCCCCTACGGATGGTTCATTTATGTTGGCCCCTTCACGGCGATCACTTTCCCCGCACCCCTGGCTCGGTCATCGCTCGAGGCGAAAGGACCTTCTCCAGTTCCTCCTCGCCGAGCAACCCCCTCTCTTGCACGATCTGGCGGATACGCTTTCCCGTCGCCATCGCCTCCTGCACCACTTTGGCCGCCGCTTCATAGCCAATGTAGGGATTGAGCGCCGTAGCAATCCCCATGCTGCCCTCCACCCAGGCCCGACATCGCTCCTCATCGGCCTCGATCCCCCTCACGCAGCGCTCGGTGAAGGCACGCACTCCATGGGTCAGGATGTGGATGGAGTGCAGCAGGTTGTGGCCAATGATGGGCATCATCACATTCAGCTCCAGTTGTCCCGCCTGGGCGGCGAGCATGATCGTCAGGTCATTGCCCATCACCTGAAAGCAGACCATGTTCAGCATCTCGGCCATCACCGGGTTGACCTTGCCGGGCATGATGGAGGAACCAGGTTGCACCGCCGGCAGCCTGATCTCGGCCAGGCCGGTCTTGGGGCCAGAGCTCATCAGCCGCAGGTCGTTGGCGACGCGGTCCAGCGTCACCGCCAGGGTGCGCAATGCCGCCGAGAGGTGCACAGGATCGGCCATGTTCTGCATGGACTCGAACAGATTTCCCGAGGAGTGCAGGTCCAATCCTGTCAGCTCCGAGAGCCGCTTCACCATCTCCGGATGGTAGCGAGGATCGGAATTGAGGCCTGTACCCGTGGCCGTACCACCAATGCCGATGCGTTTCATGTCCTCCGCCGCCCGCTCGATGCGGGCCATGTCATGGGCCACGGCCTGAGCATAGGCCCCGAACTCCTGTCCCAGCCGTACCGGGACGGCATCCTGAAGGTGAGTGCGGCCAGCCTTGATGATGGGATCGAACTCCTGGGCCTTGTTCCGCAGCGCCGCCTCCAGACCTTGCAGGGTGGGCAACAACTCTCGCAGGGCCATCAGTGCTGAGATACGGATCACGGTGGGGATCACATCATTAGTGGACTGGGCCATATTCACGTGGTCATTGGGGTGTACCCGGCGGTAGGTGCCTCGTGGCTCGCCCAGCAGTTCCCCGGCGCGGTTGGCGATCACCTCATTAGCATTCATATTGTGGGAGGTCCCGGCTCCGGCCTGGAAGGGATCCACCACGAACTGGTCGTGCCACTGGCCGGCGATGATTTCCTGCGCCGCTTGGACGATAGCCCAGCCGATCTGGGGGTCGAGTTGTCCCAGGGCCATGTTCACCTCGGCGGCGGCCTGCTTGACCGCCGCCGTGGCCACGATGCAGGCCGGGTAGGGGCGCAGCCCGCTGACGGGAAAGTTTTCCACCGCTCGCTGGGCCTGGGCGCCATAAAGCGCCTCTGCTGGGACACGGACTTCGCCCAGAGAATCGTGTTCAATTCGCCATGTCTGTCCTTCGTTCATAAAGTCCTCTCAGATGTCAACACGCAGCACTCGGTCCCACGCTCGATGGTCAGCCCTAACTCCTGGGCCAGCGCCACCGCTTCGCGGGCCGGGCTGACGATGCAGTTGAGGCCAACACGCACGGCCAGAGGGTCAAGTGCCTTTCGATAGGGGCCGCGAGGACGCATACAGCCCAGGTAAAGGGGGGTCTGGGGAAAGCGGAGTCGGGCCTCGATCAAAAGATGGACCACCTCAGCCACGGCGGGCGGTTGATGGTCAGCGTAACGAGTGCCCGGAGTGGGAATGAACACCAGAAAGACCAATGCCTTGCAGCCCAGTTCGGCCAGGATGCCAAGAGCTTTTCGCTCATGGCCCAGCTCGCCGCCTCTCAGGCCGATGGTGAGGTGGGGAATTACAGGCACCTGCTGCCGCAGGAGCTGGTAGGTAGCCACATAGTCGGCCACACTGCGCTCCAGGCCGTACACCTCACGGACAGTCTCGTCATCGCCCACAAAATCAAAGGAGATGACATCCACGTAGGGTCGGATTGCCTCCAGCTCACCCTGGCCGATGAGCCCCACGTGCCAATTGAGTCTACGGCCAGGGCGAAGCCCATCCAGCAGCCGGAGGTGTTGTTCCCCGACCAGCACCCGGCCCTGTGGGTCGCAGCCGCCGGAGATGAGCAGGCTCGGCGCAGGGCCGATCCGCTCCGCTGCCTGCTCAATGGGGATCATGTGGGCTAGATAACGCCGGCCGCAGTGGGCACAGTCCAGTGCACAGGCTGTGCCGGTGAGGCTGATCACGGCTGTGTCCACCGGGTAGTCGAAGCCTATCAGGGGTGGAAAATGGGCCTGGCGTGTCCGCCAGGCTGCATCCAGACTATCCTCGTACCTCATGCCTTGCAGCATAGCAAACTCGATTTGCCCCTGGCGACCAAGCGTGGTATAATCTTTCACTCGCGTGATAGATCACTTACCCGGCGCGGTGTGGTCCTCAGCCCCCGCGCCGAGCTGTGCTAGGTGTTTCCAGGATGGTGTCTTATGGTGGACCTCGTTCGCTCGCTGGAACAGCGCCAGCTCAAAGCAGAAATGCCTGACATCCGACCTGGAGACACAGTGCGGGTTCACCACCGCATTGTGGAAGGGGATCAGGAGCGGGTTCAGGTGTTTCAGGGCACGGCGATTCGCGTGCGCAAGGGTGGGGTGAATGCCAATTTCACTGTGCGTCGCATTGCCAGCCACGGCATCGGTGTGGAACGGACCTTCCTATTCCACTCCCCACGTGTGGAGCAGGTCGAGGTGCTCCGCCGCGCCCATGTGCGGCGGGCCAGGCTCTATTTCCTGCGCGGACGGCGGGGCAAGAAAGCCCGGCTGCGCCAAGAGCGTTTCTGAAGCGCCCAGCCGCCATGACACAGTGGCCTACCCTGACTCTGGAACGTCGCCTTTTGGCCCAAGGATTCCTGCATATCGCTGGCCTGGACGAGGCGGGCCGGGGGGCGTGGGCTGGCCCGGTGGTCGCCGCAGCGGTCATTCTGTCCCTTCGGAGGCAGGCAGTTGAGGCAACGCTCCCCCAGGAACTGAAGGGCATCCGGGATTCCAAGCTCCTCTCCCCCCACCGGCGAGAGGAGCTTTTCCACGTTATCCAGGAGAAGGCCCGGGCGGTGGGCGTAGGGGTAGTGGGGCCGGAGGAGATTGATGCTCAGGGGATCGTCCCGGCCACCCGACAGGCAATGCGGTTGGCGCTCGCCAAGTTGGAGGTTGTTCCTCACTATCTCCTCATTGATTATCTCCCCCTGCCGGAGGTGAAGGTGCCCCAACAGGCGATGGCGCACGGTGACAGGCTGTGTCTCTCCATCGCTGCGGCGTCCATCATCGCTAAGGTGCATCGGGACCGGCTGATGGTGGAGTTGGACGCGCAGTTCTCAGGGTATGGCTTCGCCCAGCACAAAGGCTATGGCACTCCCGCTCACCGAAGGGCATTGGACCTGCTGGGGCCCTCGCCCGTCCATCGTCTCTCCTGGGCCCCCTGTCGGTGGCTGAGGCATGGTCCCTCATCAAGGTGAGGCCTTCAGCGCCTCCTCGATCATGGAAGCCAGCACCTCGGCTTCGATGATAGCCCCCACACGATGGGCCTGTACCACTCCCTCTCGGTCAATGATGAAGGTCTCCGGGACACCCGTCAAGCCATAAGCACGGGCGATCTCCCCTCGTGCGTCAAGCCCGTTGGGATAGGTTAGCCCATAGCGCTGCACAAAGGCTCGTGCCCGCTGCGGGACCTCATGGTGGGCGATCCCCACGAGGGCCATCTCACCCCTATAGTCCTTCCACACCTGCTCCAGCGCCGGCGCTTCCAAGCGGCAGGGGCCACACCAACTGGCCCAGAGTTGAGCACCACGACCTGGCCGCGCAGTTCCTTCAGACGGAGCTCGCCCCCATCCAGCAGAGAGAGGGTGAAATTGGGGGCCCGTCCTCCGACCTGCACGGAGGAGGGGCCGGACCTGAGGAACCCCCATACCAGGACGATCAGGACCAAGGCCCCGGCCAGGAAGGGTACAAGCCAGGGAGCTTTGTTCTTACTCATCTCGCGGACCGGGCCCGCAGCGAATCGGGCGTAATCTGCATGAGCTCAATGACAGAGGTGCATATGCCCCACCCCTTCCCCGGGCTCCTGTCGCAGGCTCCCCGCCGGGGAAGAGCTCCACAGGCTGTCTTGGCGCTGCCCGCAGGTAGACAAGCCACACCTCGCCGTCGTGGTCCAGGCGAAAGGCCTCTTCGAACCCCAATCACTGGCGGGGTATTCTCCAAGCTCTTAAGGACGTGGGGTACGACAATGTGGTCTCCATCGAGCTGGAGGATGTGCCTGGCGTATCTCGTCCCGGCCAGCCCTCGACCAAGGCTCTGGATCGGGAATTCCTTCTCGCCAAAGAGTATCTGCGGAAGAAGAAGGAGGAGAGTAGGGGCGTAGCGCGCTACGCCCCTACCGCTTATCCCGCCCTAGACCCTCCACCTTGGGCAGGTATCCTAGCTCCTTCAGCGCCTGCACCAGCCGTGGCCAGTCATCCTCGGCCACCAGTGCCGCCTGGGGGCCGAGCACCTCCTGCAAATAATCGCGGATCTGGGGCAAATGCTGGAGCTCTTGCAACGTCAGCTCATCGGCCGTCTGCAGGAGCACCGCCTGACGCAGTGCGATTTTGCCCGCTTTCCGCTCCCAGTCGGCCAAAAGGATCGGCCCATTGTGGGGCAACTTCCTCCCCGCCGCCTGCTCCAGAAAGGCCACAATCTGAGAGAGGGCGATTCCCTGCTCTCGGCTGCGGGCCAAAGACTCCGGCGTAATGCGGTAGCCAAAGGGCACAACGCCTTCCACCCGCTCGGCGAAGCGGGCCAACTGGAAGCGATCGTAGAGGCTGCCCTCCACCGGGGCTCGAATGGTGAGGTCTGGAGCTACGGCCAGGGGAAGTGGGGGTTCAGGCGCCAATAGCTCCTCACCGGCCAGAAAGGCCGCTCCCTGGTGGGTGATCTGAAAGGCCGCAGGCCTCCCTTCATCCATCCCCAGAATCACGATGCCCAGCCAGAAGAGGGTTCTGGTCAGGAGGTCGCGGATGAGCGCCCCTTCCACCTTATCCCAGGATTCAAAGCCGGTGAGGTATTCCCTGCTAGCCGCATCGCGGATGTACCAGCCGTCGTAGTCCCCGTCGGGGCGCTGGAAATCGGGATCAGCGAACTTGAGGGCCTGGACGAAGGATTCGATGCTTCGCCACTCCTCGGCTGGGCAGCGGGCCAGCCAGCTCAGGAGCCGATGACGGGTGGCCAGGGGATCATTTTTCCAACCGGTGGGTTGGCACTGCAAGCCTGGCACCCGCCACAGCTCATTCCAGTCTGGGCTGTCATGCCAGCCCTGCTGTAGGCTCTGCAGTTGCTGCGCGGGCGATGCTCGCAGCCAGGCTCTGGCCCGCGAAGGGTCCAGTCGCAGCCGGCGATCGCGCTCCCTAATCAAGCCCAGTCGCCAGGACAGGTGCTCGATGAGCGCCAGCCGGTCTGGGTCCTCCTCCAGTAGGGCTCCCAGCAATCGTCCGTGATGTTGTTGCGGAAGTGTGCCCTTCGGCCCGGGCCGCACCGCCACACGGTACAGGTAGATGAGAAAGGTGCACATATCCTGTCGGAAGGCCTGCCCGCCCTCCTTCTGCTGCTCTGGCAGCGGGGCAGGGGCCACAACGAACGGCGGTTCCCCCTCCTGAGGCTTGGGCAGCAGGGGAAGGAGATCGGAAGGGATGTAAACCACCTCTGCGTCGGGGGCTTCCAGATTGAAACCCAGAGCGATGAGCCCCCGGTACCAGAGGCCTTCCGCGCCACTTACGGGCTCGCGCCAGGGCTCCTCCCGCCGCAGGCGGCCAGGGCCTATGCGCCGGATGGGGCCGTGATGGCGGGTAAAACGCCCCGCTGGCATTCGGCCTCCGGCGGCCAGGAGCGCATCCAAAGCGGCTTGCTCCTGGAGAGAGAGGTCAGCTAGCGTTGCCGCCACTGCCTCAGGCCGCGGCAGCGCCGACTCCAGATGATCGAGCACCTCTCCCTTTTGATGGCTCTCCAGGACCAACCCCCAGCGCTGGGCGATCACCTCCAGAAAAGTCAGGTCTCGGTCCAGAAGGCTTTGGCGTAGGGTGTTCATCTGCGGATGAACTCCTCTGCCCCGGCCAGGAAAGCGGCGATGTACCCCTCGGAATGGGCCCGCCCCATGTGGCCCACGCGGCACATCTTCCCCCGCAGAGGGCCCATCCCTCCGCCGATGAGGATGCCATGTTCGTGCCTGAGAAAGGCGGCGAACTCCTCCGCTGTCCGGCCTGGATAGGAACCCACGGCGGTGATGATGGGCGCAGCCAGTGGCTCTTCGACCATCAGCGGAAAGCCCAACTCGCGCAGGCCATCGCGCACCCTCTGGGCTGCCATGCGATGGCGGGCCTGAAAGGCGGTTAACCCCTCCTCTAGGATGCGTCGCAGGCTGACCTGCAGGGCCAGGATGTTGTTGGTGGGCAGCGTGGTGGGGTAGGGATGCCAGTCCGCCCAGTCACGGGCGTACTGGAGCCAGGTGCGCAGGTCCAGGTACCATCCACGGTGGGCAGGGTTGGCCTCGATCCGCTCCCAGGCCCGCTCGCTCACCGACAGCAGCGCCACCCCCGGCGGCGCAGCCAGGCACTTATTGGCCACGCTGATGCATAGGTCAATCCCCCACTCATCCACTGGCAGATCCACCCCGCCCAGCGAGGAGACGGCGTCCACGATAAAGGGCAGGCCGTATTTCCGAGCCAGGGTGGCGATCTCCGGCAGGGGGTTCAGCACCCCGGTCGAAGTCTCGTGATGGACCACTGCCAGTCCATCCATTTTCTTCGTCCGCAGCCGGGTCTCCACCATCGCCAAGTCCAGTGGCTTCCCCCACTCACATGCGACCTGCTCCACCTCCAGGCTGTTGGCCTCGGCGATGGTTGCTATTCGCTCGCCGAAGAAGCCATTGGTGGGGATGAGCACCCGGGCCTCCGGTGGGAGGAGGCTGCCCAGGGCGGCGTCCAGCCCAGCGCTGCCCGGGCCAGGCATCAGCAGCACATCCCCCTGGGTCTGGAAGACCGCCCGCAGGAGTGCGACCACATCCCGATAGACCTCCATCCACTCCGGGCCGTAGTGGACTGGTATGGGCTGGCCCATCGCGGCCAGCACCTCCGGCTCGACATCCACCGGGCCGGGGATCATGAGCTTGTATCTCTGCATGGCTACCCAGCTCCTTGAACCGGCATCGTTCACAGCCTCCGACACAGCTCGTCGGCTGGCCTCGGCGAATTCTTCCACTTCGTGGGCGTAGAACTGGTATCCCTCGGCAGCCAAGCCGTTCCCCTCCTCTCCACATTCACCACCGCGGCCTCAAGGGCACCCAATCGGGGCTTCGCCTGCGCATCTCTGCCGCGTCATCCCGCTCACCTTCCTGAAGCCGGATGTAGTTCTCCGCCAGCACTTGTACCCTCTCCTTGTCCAGCTCAACTCCCAGCCCTGGACCCTCTGGCACGGCCAGTTCGCCACCCACAAACTGGAGTTTTCCCCCGACGAGCACATCCTCCTCCACCCAGGGATGGTGAGTGTCGCAGGCGTGGAGCAGGTTGGGGATGGCCGCCGCCAGATGGACCATGGCGGTCAGCGATACCCCCAGATGGCTGTTGGAGTGCATGGAGAGCCCCAGCCCAAAGGCGCTACAGATGGCAGCCAATTCCTGGCTGGCCCGTAGCCCACCCCAGAAATGGTGGTCTAGGAGGATCACATCCACCGCGCCGGCTCGCACCGCAGGGGCGATGTGCTCAAAGGTGGTGACGCACATGTTGGTGGAGAGAGGCACCTCTACCCGCTGGCGCACGGCAGCCATGCCCGCGATTCCCCAGGTAGGGTCCTCCACATACTCAAGGCCCAGTTCCTGCGTTTCCCGGATGAAGCGCACCGAAGTCTCGGCCGACCAGGCAGCGTTGGGGTCAATGCGCAGCTCGTGGTCAGGGAAGGCCTCCCGCAGGAGGCGCATCGTCTCTATCTCCTGCTGGGGTGGCAGCACCCCTCCCTTCACCTTGAGGGTGCGGAAGCCATGCTCATCTACAAACCGGCGGGCCAGTTCCACCATCGCCTCGGGGGTCAGGACCTCACCCCACCGGTCATCCCCGGCATACTTGAAGAAGAGGTAGGCGGAGAAATTCACTCCATCCCGCACCCGGCCACCCAGCAGGTCGCACAGGGGCCGCCTCGTGGCCCGACCAATGAGGTCCAGGCAGGCTACCTCGATGGCGCTGAAGGCGTGGGGATCGCGGATAAGGAGCCGCAGTCGGTTGAGGTCGTAGGGGTCGGCGCCCACTACTTTCGCCTCGGCCCGTTGCAGCGCCAAGAGCATCCTCTCCCCACCGTAGGTCTCACTCAGCCCCACCAGCCCTTCTTCGCTGTGAAGTCGGAGAAGGGTGCGCAGGGCGAAGGGGGCGTGCACGCCCCAGGAGTTGCGCAAGGGAGGATCGGGAAAGGCGATAGGGATCAGTTCTAATTGGGTGATGCGCATTGCGCTCTCCTAACCAAAAGCACTCAGATATCAGTCCGCCTGTTCCACGGTTGATAGCTGATAACTGATCGCTGAAAGCTTACTTCCCCAATTCCTGCGGGATCAATAGAGAATCTTGCTCAGGAAGAGTCTAGTGCGCTCGTGTTGGGGATTGGTGAAAAGTTGTTCTGGTGTCGTCTCCTCGATGATCTGCCCCTCGTCAATGAAGACCAGGCGCTTGGCAGCGGCTTTCACGAACCCCATCTCGTGGGATACCACCAGCATCGTCATCCCTTCGCTGGCCAGCTCCAGCATGACGTCTAGCACCTCTTTGATCATCTCCGGGTCCAGGGCTGAGGTGGGCTCGTCGAACATCATGATCTTGGGCTGCATGGCCAGGGCGCGGGCGATAGCCACCCGCTGTTGCTGTCCCCCAGACAGTTGACCGGGATAGGCGTGGGCTTTCTCGGGGATGCCCACCTTGGTCAATTGCTCCATGGCCATGGCCTCGGCCTCTTCTTTCGAGCGCTTGCGCACCACCCGTTGGGCCAGGACGACATTCTCCAGCGCGGTCAGGTGGGGGAAGAGGTTGAACAGTTGGAAGACCATGCCCACCTCAGCGCGCACCTTGTTGATGTCGGTCCTGGGATCGGTCACCGGGAAGCCATCCACGATGACCGTGCCCGAGTCCGGGGTCTCCAACCGGTTGATGCAGCGCAAGAGAGTGGACTTGCCAGAGCCGCTGGGGCCGATGATGACCACGACTTCGGCTGGATAGACATCCAAGCTGACACCACGCACCGCATGGATGTGGTCGAAGCGTTTGTGAAGGTCCCGGATCTGAATCATGGGCTCATTCGGCAATTTTCATTCTCCTTTCCAGCACTCGGCTCAACGAGGAAAGGGCCAGGGTCATGATCAGGTACAGCAGGGCCACGGTGTTATACCCCTCGAAGGCGCGAAAGGTCCGTGAGATATACAGGCGGCCCATCTGCAACAGGTCGGGCAGGGCGATAACCGCGATCAGCGAGGAGTCCTTAAGCAAGGCAGATAGGTCGTTGACTAGAGGGGGCAGGATGACCCGAAAGGCCTGGGGCAGGATGATGTAGCGCATGGACTGAAAGTAGGTCATGCCCAGGGAGCGGGCGGCCTCCATCTGCCCCCGGTGGATAGACTGGATGCCAGCCCGGTAGACCTCGGTCAGATAGGCCCCATAGCCGAACCCCAGCCCCATGATGGCCCGTTGAAGCAGGGGCGGATCGAAGGCCCCGCCGGTGGCGTCACGAACCCAGGGGCCGATGACGAAGCCGACGTACAGGATGATGACCAGCATGGGGAGGCCACGGATGACCTCGACGTAGAGGGTAGCGATAGCGTACAGGATGGGATTCTTGGAAACGCGCCCCAGGCCCCCCATCAGGCCCAGCACCAGGGCCAGGGCGAAGGCCAACACGGTGGTCTGCAACGTCAGCTTGACCCCCTCCATAACGAAGCGGATGACTTTGAGATAGGCCTCAGAGTTCAACACCGAGTAACCGACGAAGATGCCGAGGACGGCGATGATGACCGCCCACCAGGGAACGCGTCCCCAAGGGATAAGCAAGGCCACGCTTCTCCTTGACTTTCCGACTTCAGAGTTCATGATTGGAATCCCCTCCATTCTCCCCTTTAACCCTCAAGGGCTCAATCTATGCGCAGGCGGGGGTCCAGGGCGTCGCGTAGGCCATCTCCCAGCAGGTTGAAACCCAGGACAGTCAACATGATGGCGACGCCGGGGAAGATGATGATGTGGGGAGCGGTGAACATGGAGAACCTTCCTTCGCCGAGCATGGCTCCCCACTCTGGAGTAGGTGGTTGGGCTCCCAGGCCGAGGAAGCTCAGCCCGGCCGCGTCCAATATGGCTGTAGCGATCCCCAGGGTGCTCTGGACGATGATGGGGGTGATACAATTGGGCAGGATGCTCCGAAAAAGCATCCGCATCGGGCCAACGCCAATAGCCTGAGCAGCCAGGATGTAATCTTGCTCTTTGACTGACAGGACCTGACTTCGAACCAGGCGCGCGTAGGTCGGGATGGAGACGATGGCGATGGCTACCAGCATGTTCATCAGCCCCGGCCCCAGGATGGCCACGATGGCGATGGCTAGAAGGAGGGCAGGAAAGGCCAGCATGATATCCATGACACGCATGACTACGTTGTCTGCCCCACCTCCCCAGTAACCCGATACAGCCCCCAACAAGGTGCCGACCACGATAGCGAAACTAACCGAGAGCACACCTACGCGCAGTGAGAGCCGAGCTCCATAGATGATCCGGCTCAAGATGTCACGCCCCAAATCATCTAGACCAAAAACATGCTCAGGTGAAGGGGGTTGACGTCGGATCTTTAGCTCCTGCGCGGTGGGATCATAGGGTGATAAAAGCGGAGCAAATAAGGCGCAGAGGAGAAAAACGCCAAGAATGACCAGGCCCACAATGGCCAACTTGTTTCTCAGCAAGCGACGCAGGGCATCGCGCCAAAGGCTGGTGAGGGCTCGCTCTTCAAATTGAAAAACAACGCTCCTTTTCTCTGGCAGCTCCATTGAGCCCCTCTTCTGTGCTGGGCTGACCACCGCGGGGCCATTTTTCATCTTTTCTCCTTTGACAGTCCCACTGAATCACTCTGTTCCGCTTAATCGAAGCGAATACGAGGATCCAGATAAGCGTAGGAGATGTCCACCAAAAGGTTGATCAACACAAACATAAAAGCAATCAGCAAAACACCCCCTTGTACGGCAGGGTAGTCGCGGGCCAGAACGCGATCCACCACCAGGCGCCCCATCCCAGGCCAGGAGAAAATGGTCTCGGTCAGGATGGCCCCTCCCAAAAGGCCACCCAGCAGCAGGCCGATCACCGTGATGACCGGCAGGAAAGCGTTTTTCAGAGCATGAACCAGGATCACTACCTGTTCCTGCAATCCCTTGGCCCGGGCGGTACGGATGTAATCCTGGCCCAGCACCTCCAGAAGGCTGCTGCGGGTCATGCGGGCGATGTAGGCCATGGGGATGGTGCCCAAAGCCAGGGAGGGAAGCACAAGGTGTTTGAGAACATCTATCAAAGCTGTCAGATTGCGGATGATAAGAGCATCAAGGATATAGAAGTTGGAGAGGAAATCGGTAAAAGCGATGATTTTGGCTCCAGTGGGTCCAGTGAGGGTCTCTTTGAGGTGATAGGCCTCAGCGATGGTCTTCAGTTCGACCCCCACTGTCAGGCGCATGGAGGGAGGCAGCCATTGTAACTTGAAACCGAAAAGGTACATCAGGATCAGGCCCAGCCAGAAGACAGGCATGGAGACACCCATCAGGGCTCCAACCATGGTGGTCAAATCGAAGAAAGAATTGTGGTGGTAGGCGGCCACGATGCCGGCCGGAATGCCGATCAAACAGGCCACAAACATAGCCCCCAAGGTCAGTTCCACCGTGGCCGGCAATCGCTGGGCCAATTCTTCTGTGACCAGGAAATTGGTACGCACAGAGCGCCCCAGGTCTCCCCGGGCAATTTTACTTACATAGCGTAAGTACTGGATAGGTATGGGATCATCCAGACCGTACGCCTTCCTGAAGCGAGCCACCTTCTCATCCGTGGCGTGCTCTCCCAGCATCACATCGGCCGGATCGCCCGGGATGAGGTGCATCATAGTAAAAGTGACAATCGAAATCCCCAATAAGACGAAAAATAACAGCAGCAAACGCTGGATAATGTAGCGGGTCAAACGTTCATCTCCTTCTTAGACTACAGTGCAGGGGGAAGATCCCCCTGCACTGTAGGGTATGGCCTGACACCGGATGAGCCTATTCTCCCTTGAACCCGCCGAAGAAGTCAGCGAAGTAGACGTACTCGTTGGTGTGGGCGGTAGCGCGATAGGGATGATTGGGATCCCAGGCCCGCTCGATGTTGAAAAGCACGGCATCGGCGTTGAAGTCTGTCCCGTCGTGGAACTTGATGCCCTGCTTGAGCTTGATGGTCCATACCAGACCGTCGGCGGAGACTTCAGGCATCCCATCGGCCAGCTTCGGCTCGATCTCAGTTGAGCCCGGCTTCCGGGCATAGAGCCCCTCGAAGATCTGGTTGGTGACCATGAAAGACTCGCCATCGGTCTCGTCCCAGGCATCCAGGCCCACGGCGTCGCCGGCGCGACCCCAGATGAAAGTGCCGGTAGGGGTTTCGATTGGCCACCAGTTCTCCAGGTAGAAGGGGTCAGGGACGATGTTCTTGACGTCCTTCTTGGCAGCGAAGGCGCCGGCGTTGTGCATCACCGGCACACCGAGGGCGATGTCGTGGATGCGCTGGTTGGCCTGGTGGTACAGCTCGGTGCGCTTGGCGACATCGGGCTCAGAGCGGGCCTTGACCAGCAGGTCGTACAGCTCCTGATCAGGCGGCCCCTTAGCCCAGCTATCGGTGGTGCCACTGAAGAAGGTGAACAGGTTGTTGTCCGGATCGCCAAAGTCGGACATCCAGCCCCCCATCCACAGGTCGGCCTCGTCGTGGCGGATCTTGTACAGGTAGGTGCCCCAGTCGTAGGTCACCAGGTGACAATTGATGCCAATGCTCTGGAGCTGTTTCTGCATGATCTCGGCGATCAGCTTGGCCTCCGGATAGTACGAGCGTCGCACCGGCAGATACCACAGGTAGATCTCCAGGCCCTCGGAGTAACCAGCCTGGGCCAGCAGTTCCTTGGCCTTTTCAGGGTTGTACTCGTAGTCCACGATCGCGTCGTTGTAGCCCCACATCAAGGGCGGCAGGTATTCCTTGGCCGTCTGAGCTGTCTTCGGAGCGATAGCCTCTACGATGGCTTGCTTGTCAATGGCGTAATTGACGGCCTGGCGCACCTCCAGCTTGTTGAACGGCTCGCGGTCGGTGTTCATCCCCAGATAGCCGATGGTGAAAGCCGGGCGAACGTACAGAGCCAAATTCGGGTCGGCCTCGATCACGGGGATGTCGTCAGGTCGGACGCTGTCGGCGCCGTCAATGGTCCCCGTCTGCAACTCCAGGAGCCGGGCGGCGTCATCCTTGATGACCCGGAAGACCATCTTGTCCAGCTTGGCCTTCTCGCCCCAGTAGTTGTCGTTGCGGACAATGGTGATGGTGTCCTCGGGCTTCCACTCCACGAACTTCATGGGACCCGTGCCCACCGGGTTCTTGAAGCTGTCTGCCATGTTCTTCTTGACTGCCTCTGGGCTGACCATGGGCATCATGGCCGAGGCCAACTGGGCCAGGAAGGGAGCATGGGGCCGGTGGAAGGTGAATCTCACGGTGTAATCGTCCACCTTCTCCACCGACTTGAGCACGCACCTTGCCTCCTCAACTGGCGGTGCTGCTGGGGCCGCCGGCACGGCGAACCACTTGTTGTAGATCTCATCGTACTGGCCACTGGCTTTGACTGCGGCCAGACCGGCGTTGATGGCGGCCAGCACTTCGGGGCGCTCCTTGCGCACGGCGATGCCGTACTGCTCCTCGGTATAGACGCCCGGCAGCACTTTGAGCTTCATCTCCGGGTTGGCCTTGACAATCTCAATGGCCGTCGGGCCGTCGGCCACGGCCGCGTCCACGTCACCGGCAGCCAGGGCCTGGAAAGCCAGGGTGTTCTCGTCGTACCGCACCACCTCAGCCTTGGTCTGCTCCGTCAGCCAGATGTCGCCGGTGGTGCCCAACTGGACGCCCACCTTCTTGCCCGCCAGGTCTTCGGGGCCCTTGATCCGGGTCTCGTCGGTGCGGACGGCGATCATCTGCCCAGCGTTGAAGTAGGGGTCGCTGAAGTCCACGGTCTGGGCCCGTTCCTCGGTGATGGTGGCCGCCGAGATGACGGCGTCGAACTCACCGGAGGCCAGGGCCACGAAGATGCCATCCCAACGGGTGTTGATGGACTCGAACTCGAAGCCCGCCGCTTTGGCGATGGCGTCGAAGAGGTCGGGGTCGAAGCCGATGATATTGCCCGCCTCATCCACCATCTCAAAGGGCGGGTACTCAGCGTTGATGCCGACTTTCAGTTTGCCGAGTTTGGCTGGCGTGGGCGTCACCACCACCACCTTCTCGACCGGCACCTCCTTGACCACCTCCTTCTCGACCGGCACCTCCTTCTCCACCACCACCGTCTCCACCACTTTCTCCCTAACCACCTGAGGGGTTGGAGCGCCGCAGGCGGTGAGAAGCAGGCTGACGATCAGGCCCAAAGTCATGATGGTCCAAGCTCTATTGCGTATAAGCATGTCTCCTCCTCTCGAATGCAGGTCTTGAAACACGGATGGACAGGACAGGAAAACGGTCTCTCTTCGGCATCACCTCCCTTCGCAGAGAACTCATCACACGCCAGTCCAAAAGCAAGGGAGAAAGCAGGAGTCCTGCCTCCTCCGCGAGGCGATCCTCAGCTACAATTCATGGTGGGTCTCCAGGATTTGAGTACTATTATAGCGACAATTGCTAATCTGTCAAATCACCTGGCTGCGGCTGACCCGTGTTGCCTATATCGAAGTATTGTGGTAAAATTGACGCCATTGCAGGGAGGTCATTGCGCCTCTGCAGAATCCCGAAACCACAGGAGAGGGTAGGCCGTTGGATAATCTCAGTAGTGACAGAAAGCAGCGCTCGATCCTGTACGTGGAGCGGGTGAGTAAAGCCTTCGGCGGCTTGATGGCTGTGAACGACCTCTCCCTGGAGGTGTCTCCGCGGACCATCACGGGCCTCATCGGCCCCAACGCGGCCGGTAAGACCACCCTCTTCAATCTGATCTCCGGGCTGTACAAGACCGACGCTGGGGCCATCTATTTCAACGGAGAGCGCATTGATGGTCTGCCACCGCACAGGATTTTCCACAAAGGCATCTGTCGTACCTTTCAAATCACCCGTGAGCTCAAACTGATGACCGTGCTGGAAAACCTGATGCTGGTGCCGCCAAGCCAGGCCGGGGAGAGCCTGCTGAACACCTGGCTGCGGCCCTGGCGGGTACGGACCCAGGAGCGGGAGCTCAGGGAGAAGGCGCTGGAGGTGTTGTGCTTCGTGGAGCTGATTGACCTGCAGGATGAATATGCAGGCCATCTATCAGCCGGACAGAAGCGGCTGCTGGAGCTGGCCCGCACGATGATGGCCGATCCGCAGCTCCTTCTATTGGACGAGCCGGGTGCTGGGGTGAACCCCACTCTGCTGAAGCGGTTGGTGGAGTACATCCAGCGGCTGGCCTTTGAACATGGGGTGACCATCTTCCTGATCGAGCACGACATGGACCTGGTGATGAGCACCTGTAACCCGGTCATCGTGATGAACAGCGGTGAGAAGTTGGCCGAGGGACCGCCGGATGCCATCCGGCGCGATCCGCAGGTGCTGGAAGCCTACCTGGGAGGGCAACAGCGATGAGCCTGCTAGAAGTCGAAAATGTCGTCTCGGGCTACGGGGAGGAGATGGAGATCCTGCACAATGTCTCCATCCGCGTCGAGAAGGGGGAGATTGTTTCACTGATTGGACCCAACGGCGCCGGCAAGTCCACGCTGATGAAGACCATCTTCGGGCTCCTGAGGGCCTGGAAGGGTCGCGTCCTCTTCGCCGGCGAGGAGATCACCCGCCTGCAGCCCGAACAGATCGTGCGCCGGGGACTGTGCTATGTGCCACAGGTGGACAACGTTTTCCCCTCGCTGACCGTGCAGGAGAATCTGGAGATGGGGGCCTTCATCCGTGATGACGACTACCGGCCGCGCATAGATGAGGTCTACGACATGTTTCCGGACCTGAAGGGCCGGCGGGGCACTCGGGTCGGCAGGCTCAGCGGCGGGATGCGGCAGATGGTCGCCCTGGGCCGGGCGCTGATGCTAGACCCCCAGATGCTGCTGCTGGATGAGCCCTCGGCCGGGCTGGCCCCCCTGGTTGTGGAGCTGATCTTCGAGCGCATTCGGGCCATCAACCAGCAGGGGGTGACCATCGTGATCGTGGAGCAGAACGCACGCAAGGCGTTGGAGAACTCGGATCGGGGTTATGTCCTGGTGGACGGACAGAACCGCCTGGAGGGCGCGGGACAGGCGCTGCTGGCCGATAAGCAAATTGGTGAGCTATTCCTGGGGAGATAGGCGGTGGCTGAACTGGTGGGCTACGGCGTTGTGCTGGGCAGCATCATCACTCTAGGAGCGATTGGTCTGACGCTGATCTACGGCATCGTCCGCTTCGGCAACTTTGCCCACGGCGATCTGATGACCCTGGGAGCTTACCTGGCCCTGCTGCTGGCGGCGCGCCTATTCCCTGCTTTGGGCGTATCCGACAGCCGTCTGGGCGCCCTGTCCTTCGGCTGGGTGATGCTGGTCTCATTTGTACCGGCCATGGTGGTCACCGGCCTGGTGGCGGTGGGGGTGGACCGGCTGGTGTACCAGCGGCTGCGGCATTTGAGGGTCCCGCCGGTGATGCTGGCCATGGCCTCGCTAGCTATGGCCTTCATCCTGCGAAGCCTGATCTACATCTTCTGGGGGCCCGACTTTCACTTCTACACCTCGGGCCTACGACCGATGTTGATGCTGCCCCTGGGGATCAAACTGCGCCCTGACCAAATCTTCATTATCGTCACCGCCTGGGTCCTGGTCGTGGCTCTGTACCTCTTCCTGCAGCGGACGAAGATGGGCAAGGCGCTGCGGGCCATGGCCGACAACCCGGACCTGGCACGCATCAGCGGCATCCCCACCGAGCAGATGACGACCTGGACCTGGATCATCGGCGGGGGAATGGCGGCGGCCGGTGGCATCCTGTTGGGCATTGACTCCCAGGTCCGACCGGAGATGGGCTGGATTCTGCTCCTGCCCCTCTTTGCCGCCATCATCCTGGGTGGTATTGGCAACCCCTATGGCGCTCTGGTCGGTGGCCTGGTGATTGGTGTTGTCCAGCAAGTTTCCACCCAGTGGCTGCTTCCGGCCTATAAACCAGCTGTGGCCTTCGCTGTCCTGATCGTGATCCTTCTGTTTCGCCCCCAGGGCATCTTCGGAGGGAGTTGATGGACATCGTCCGCGTGCTTCATTTCCTGGCTGGCTTTACGATCACAGCCTCCATCTACGCCATCTTCGCCCTGGGACTGAATGTCCACTGGGGCTACACCGGGCTGTTCAACATCGGCATCGCCGGCTTCTTCGCCATTGGCGCCTATACCTCGGCGCTGGTGACCAGCCCGCCGCCCTCCGGCGTCCGCGCCGACTATGTCCAGCAGGCCATCGGGCTGAACCTGCCCTTCCCGGTGGGGGTGATCGCTGCCGGCCTGGTCTGCGGCCTGCTGGCCATTCTGATCGGTATTCCCACCTTACGGCTCCGGGAGGACTACCTGGCTATCGCCACCATCGGCATCGCCGAAACGATCCGACGGGTGTTCAACAATGAGCGCTGGCTGGCCAACGGGCCACAGGGGATGGTGGGGCTAGCGCAGCCATTGGGAGAACTGGTTCCGCCCAACTACTACAACTTCGTCTACCTGGCCATCATTTTAGCGGTTCTGGTGGTGGTCTACATAGCCCTGGAACGGGGCATTCGCTCCCCCTGGGGCCGTGTCTTGCGGGCCATCCGTGAGGATGAGATCGTCACTGAGGCCGCCGGCAAAGATGTGTTCCGGTTTAAGATGCAGTCTCTGGTCCTGGGAGCAGCGATCATGGGCCTCGGCGGGGCGCTGTACGCCCACTCGGTGCGCGCCATTCAGCCCAGCGTCTTCACCCCTCTGTTCGGCACCTTCATCATCTGGGTCATGCTCATCCTGGGGGGCAGCGGCAACAACAAGGGAGTGGTGCTGGGAGCCTTCATTGTTTGGGGGATCTGGTCGGGGACGGGCTACGTCATTGATCGGGTGATACCGGTCGCCTGGGCCGCCCGGGCGCCCTTTATCCGCCTGCTGGTGATCGGACTGCTGCTGGTGGGTATCCTGCTGACCCAGCCGCAGGGCATCCTGGGGGAGGAGAAGCAAGTTTCGCGTATGATGTAGAAGAGAACCGCTGCCGTAAAGCGATTTGGCCATCAACTAGTTTTCACACCCCACAAGT
Organism: uncultured Anaerolineae bacterium; assembly: GCA_964425465.1. Lineage (GTDB taxonomy): Bacteria > Chloroflexota > Anaerolineae > JAYEMR01 > JAYEMR01 > JAYEMR01. The sequence continues at coordinate 19,827 of CAYRNM010000004.1, forward strand.
TTCCCACCGGGCGGTTTCGCGCAAGTCGCGAACCGCCCTGATCATTTATCACTCGAGATCGCGTAGCAGTGCACGTAGCTGTAGGACGAACATAGGAGTGAGCTGAGTAACCAGGCCTACTCCTCGCCCGGCGTGACTGCACAGGCCAGGTTGCGGACTGGACCTAACATTGCTATACTCAAGAGGCATTTGCAGGAAACGGCGGGGGGAAGTAGGATCAGGAGGAGTACATGAGTCCCAAGCGAGAGCGACGGAAGCGGGCGCGGCAGGAGGTGGGCCGCAAGTCGGAAGCAGGCATTCAGTGGCTAGGCATCCTGCTGGCATTGTGCGGGGTGGGGATGTTTGCCAGCGGGCTGTACCTGATCGGTATCCTCCCTCCGCAACTCTTTCCCCGCGTCCAGCGTTTTTGGGAGCCGGCATCCACTGCTCTCCGTATCGGCGCGATCGGCGATCTGTTGGCCGGGACAGTGGTCATTGCCTTAGGAGCTTTGGGTATCCGAAAGCGCCTGGCCAAGAGATCATTGTACATTGTCATGGCCTGCGCCTTCCTGGGACTCATCGCTGACATGCTGGGCGGCCTGTACGCTATCAGCGCTCAGGTAACCTGGTATCTGGCCCTGTTCACGGTGCTATTCCGCCGGTAGATGGAATGGGTAGCGGATTCCAAAAGGGTGGCTAGAGTACCTCGAACCATATCAGGATGCCCAGTACTACAAAAGCTACCGCCGAAGCTTTGCGTAGGAAGATAGCAGGTACCAGCCGACACAGGACCTGACCTCCTAGTACGCCCAGAAGTGTCACTACTGCCAGAGCCCCAACCGCTCCCATAAAGACCGCCCCCGGATGGCCATACTTGCTGACCATGCTAATAACGGCCAGTTGTGTCTTATCCCCCAGTTCAGCCACAAACAGCAGCACGAAGGTGCTGAGGAGAACATTCCAGTCCATTTCCTACCTTCCAATGGGTACAACCAAGGCGAGAACTTTGATCCGCCAGAGCGTGTCTTGCCTCCGCAGGCCACAGGAGTTCGCCCGTTGGTAGCGCATCAAGTGATGATAGTTATAGCCTGAATGGAAGCTTTGTCAAGTACGTGGGGAAAGGAAAACAGGGTCGTTGGGGTACGGGCAGATGTGCTCGGTCGCGAGCGGTGCGAGCGACTCTGCCTATCTCGCGGGTTTGCAGCGGAACCCAAGCTAGGCAGATCCTTCTGTTGGGCTCCAGACTTGACCCAGAGTCCGCCAACCGGGCCCCGTTAGGTGAAACCCGAGGAGGTTCGGAATGAACCTCCGACGAGTCCCGGCCGCATTACCCTCCCCAAGGTTGCCTGGACTTGGTAAGACACCTGAGGAAAGGCTTTTGCCTTTGGTGTGAATCTATGCTATAATAAAGGCTGAAGTATCCTAGTGGAACAGGTAGGAGATTAGTTAGGAGGAGAAAATGCCGCATTTGGGACTTCCGGAACTGATGATTATCCTGGTGATTATCATCATCATCTTCGGCGTGGGGAAGCTGCCGCAGATCGGTGGGGCTTTGGGTCGGGGGATCCACGAGTTCCGAGAGGCCACACGCCAGGGGGAGGAAGAAGAAGAGGTCTCCCCATCTGAACCTAAAGGAGAGGAAGAAGCGTAATCGCTTTAGGGTTAAACAGCCTGATAGCAGCGGCTCTGGGTCTTGCCAGGAGCTGAAAAATCGCTATGGCTATAAGTCACCTTGGCCTGATCTTAGTCCTTTCTGCTGGGCAGGGATTCGTCAGTGTGACCTCTAGTTGCTCCGCGTATGTAGAAGAGGGATATCGCGATATGCAGATATCCCCTTTGGTCTTTCTATCCCATGCACTGTAAGCGCAAAAGTCTCTTCACTTACTCTGCGTGGTCGAAAGGCTATCCATGGGGATAGTGGTCGGGGATCTGCTGGAGATGCCGCCAACGCCACCACCATCCCACCGGATAACCGATCATCTTGGCCACATCGCCCGTTACCCGGATCACCGGCACCCAGACGATGGCCTGGCACCTCCCCCAGAGGGAAAGCGAGCGTATCATGGGAAGCAGCCGCTTGTAGGGGGTGTAGAACATCATCCCGCCCCCTGCAAGAAAGGCCGCTAGCCACAGGGGGCTGTGAAGCAGGCTCAGCAGAAGGAGCAGGGGAGCGGCGACCAGATAGGTCAGATAACGGGCCGCATGGCGTTTGCGCCACAGGTCCGCCTTACCATCCCCCCGGCCATAGTGGTAGTATTGGCGGAAAAAGGCAGCCAAGTTGGGCCGAGGGCGAAAGTGGGCCAAGGCCTGGGGCGCGAAGGCGAAGGGGCCGTGTCGTTCCCGCAGGGCGAAGTCAAAGAGCAGATCCTCGCAATAATCAATCCACTCCGGATAGCCCCCCACCGCTTTCCAGGCCTCCTTGCGAAAGGCCACCGAGCGACTGGAAGGCATAAACCTGGAAGGATCCACACCGGCCAACGCGGGCAGAATCGTAGCGCCTAAAGCGGTCTCGAAGATGGACTGAGGATCAGGGGCGAAGAAACCGCTCACGACCTGAGTCCGGGGCTCCTCCTCAAAGGGGGCGATCAGAAAGGCCAGCCAATTGGTCTCCAGTCGCACCCCGGCATCGGCGACGGCGATGATGAGCCCCTTGGCCTCGGCGATGGCGGCGTTGCGCCCCTGGGAGATGTTGGCCCCGGGCCGCATGATCACCCGCAGGGGCAGTTTCCCCTCTCGGGCATAACTTCGCAGGATGTCCAGGGTATCATCCGTGGATCCCCCGTCGCAGATCACCACCTCATCCGGCGGGCGGCTCTGAGTAGCCAGTGAATCCAACAGACGGCGGATGTTCTTCCCCTCATTGCAGACTGTAACGATGACTGAAACCCTCTCCCCCATGCACTCTCTCCCTCAATGCCTCACCGTCAGCCAATTGGACTGCCACAGGGGCCGTAGGCCTGGCCCACCGCCCAGCGGCTGTACCTCCCCCTCCAGACGGTAGCGCCCCGGGGGAGCGTGGGACGGGATGAGCAGGTCGTACTGTCCCCGCACAAGCTCCCCGGGCTGCCAATCGGTGGTGGGATAGGGTTGCCCAGCCAGCGGGATCTGCTGCCCACTCCACCAGGTCTGGTCCCCCTCATCCACCAGACGCAGGTTCAGCCGCCAGTGGGTGTGGAGAGCCTGGTGAGCCTGCCAGTAGAGATTGAGGTGCAGGATGTCACCGGGGTGCAGCGGTTCCTCCGGACGCCAATCGAAGCCCAACTTGTAAACGTCGTAACCCAGAAGGGTGAGGGGATCATACGGGAGCTGAATGGGATACTGGATCCCGTAGGCCTCCAGCGGCAGCAGGGCAGCAGGACGGGCCACGCTGACCTGGCCGAGCAGGACCTTGTCGTCACCATTGGCTGGCAGTCGCTTCCCGGTGGTCAGGCTGTAGAGGCCGGCGATGAGCCGATAGCGGCCCGGCGGCGTTCCGGGACGAACGAGCACCCCGTAGTTGTCAGCGATGGTCTTGCCCACTGGCCAGAGCGTCGTCAGCCATGCCCCTCCCCCCGGCTCCGCGTCCCGCTGGCCAACGATGTGATTGGCCGCATCGAGCACCTGGACGAAGACTTTGTACCGCTCTGCGATAGGCGCCTCTGCGCGCCAGAAGAGAGTGAGTTGCAGGATCTCCCCGGCGACGATGGACTCCTCCTGCAGGGTGTAGCCCTGCAGAGTGATCCGATCCCCCAGCCGGATGTTGAGCTGCTGCTCCATCTCGCCGGGAGAGATGGCCTTCGGCAGGGCATAGGTCACGAAGCGCACATTCCCCCGCCAGAGGTCCAGGGCTTTGTAGGCCTGCTGATCCAACCAACCCTCGACGATGCGCTTCGGATCGCTCTCCTCCGTGGCCCAGAAGAGGCAAAAGAGGCGGCGGTGCTCCGCACCGATCCTCTCCAACTCGGCGAGCGTGCTTTCCTCATCGAGGGGGCGCTTTCGGGGCAAGGGGTAGATCGGCAGTTCACCTGGGTAATAGTAGGTGAAGGCATCCCACTGTCCTGGCGCATTCAACAGGATGGCGTCCCCCTGACGCTCTACTGCGGTGATGTAGGCTGCCGTGCCCCGGTAGTCGTCGCGGGCGAAGGCGGGGTCGAAGTAGTAATGGGCCAAAGAGTTAGAGGAGGCGACGAGGATCAGGGAGAGGCTGACCACCGCCCAGGCGTTGCGCAGGGCCCACCACCGGGTGTGCAGGCCACTGACGATGCCTTGACCGAGGAGCACGGCGAAGGCGGGTGCGGCCACGAGGAAGAACTTGGGCCGATAGGCGGGCTGGAAAAGGGACATCCCCCACTGAAAGAGCACTGGAAGCAGGCAGTATCCCAGGGCCAGGCCCTGGCGCAGCCAGAGGGGCAGGGCAAACCGGCCCTCCTCCTGATGTGCTGGCCAAGCTCCTAGCAGCCATAGCACGATCACCCCCCACAGCAGGCAGAAGCTGCCTGTGCCGCCCGGAGCCGTCTCGCCCAGGCTCCACAGTCGAAAGGCCTGGTGCAGGTAGAAGCGGAGCCCGTGCACCTGGCTGATGGCCGGCCAGGCGCTAAGCTGCCGATAGGCGATGGGCAGCCAGGGAGCATAGCATCCCACAATGACCCATTGCCCAATAAGCCATATCCCGATCCTCTGGGGTAAGGGTGAGGCATTCGTGCCAAATGCCTCACCCCCACTGGCGCGGGTGGAAATGATCCAGGCCACCCATACTGCGTTCGCCATCCCCCAGAGGATGGGGAAGGAGTAGTGGGTGTAGAGGCCAGCTGCCGCACTGAGGATGAAGCCGATCAACCCCAGCAGCTTCTCCGATTCCAGATAGCGCAGCAGAGCGTACATCGATGCTGCGCCCAACAGCGCCAGCAGGATGTACATCCGCGCTTCCTGGCTGTAGTACACCTGGAAGGGGGAGAGCACAGCAGTGAAGGCCGCAGCCAGCCCCACCGACCGCCCGAAGAGGCGTCTCCCCAACAAGTAGGTGAGAGCCACCAGCAGCACCCCCAACAGGGCGGACAGGGAACGAAGGCCCACCTCGCTGCTGCCGAAGGCGCGCACCCAGAAGTGCAGCAGCCAGTAATACAGTGGGGGATGGATGTCGTGTCCAGCGTCGCGGGCGATGCGGCCCAGCGAGCGGAGGGCCAGGGCAGCGCTGTTGCCCTCATCGGCCCACAGACTCTGCCCATCCAGCCGGTAGAAGCGCGGGGCGGCGGCTAGGAGAAGGATAATCAGCAGCGGGAGTGCTTTCCTCAATGTTGTCTTCTCCACCGCATCCCTCTTTGCCAGCCATAAACTACGGCCCCGAGAACCAGGGCCACACCCGACCCAGCCAGGATCCAATTGAGCGGGAAGGATCGGGAGCGCACAATGAAGCCATCAATGACCACAGGTCCCTCTACCACTTCCAGTGTGACGTGATGACTGCCGGGGCGCAGTCCGCTGGTAATCGCCAACTCGACACCGTACTGCGGTCTCTCAGCCCTCAGATTGAAAACCCTGGGCCGGCCGCCATCCACGGTCGCCCGGAGTTGGCCACCGTCAGCTCCCTTGGTAACTACCAGGGCCACGCTGTGGCCATGGAAGGTGAAATCGGCTTGCGCTCCTGTCTCATCTGTCCTGCGGCAGGTCCCCAGCACAGCCTGCCCGTCGTTGACCCTTTTCCAGTTCCCCGCCCAGCGCACTGCCCAGTGATCCTCCTGATAGAAGCCCTGGTACATCACCGGCCTTTGGTTGGCGTAGGCCTTAAGCGCCTCATACACCGGCAGGGGGGTGAAATCGGGTTCCATCATGCGGAAGTAGTACCAGGCCTGGTCCTGCTCGGCGTCGGAGGCGCGCTTGAAGAACCAGAAGTTGACCACCCCCACCCAGGGCCACTCCGCCTGCGCCCGCTGGTAGGCCTCCACCGCGTAACGGGCCTGCTGCTCCAGGGTGACCCGACCGTAGTAGGGTGGTGAGGGGTGATCGGACGGGAGCGCATTCCAGTTCATCTCCGAGATCCAGATGGGCTTGTGGGCATCGCCATTTTTAACCATGATGTCGCGGATGAAGAGGTTGCGGGAGAAATTGATGGTGATGGGCCGCATTCGCCGGTCGTAGGGGCCGGACCACAGCCCATACCCCTGCACGCTCATGACGTCGAAATACTCTCCTGCTCCAGCATCGTACATGCGCTGCAGAAAGAGGAGATCATTCATGTCCCGTGGGCCAAGCTCAATGGTCGGGGCCAGCGCACCGCAGATGATGACCACCTCCGGGTCCACCGCTTTAGCCCGGATGTAAGCTTCTCTCAGCAGCGCAGTGTAGCCCACCGGGTCCACCGGCTGCTCCCCCCACTCGGGGTAGATGTTGGGCTCATTCCATATCTGGTAGTAGCGGACTCGTCCCTGGTAACGGCGCACGACCGCCTCCACGAAGTCGCCGAAGTCGGTCAAGTTATCCGGTGGGGCGAAGGTGCCTCGTGCGTCGCCGTCGTGACGTGACCAGGCTGGCGGGTTACTCAACCGGGCAATGATTTCTATACCATACTTATAGGCCAGCTCTACGATGTAATCGTATTTCTCCCAGGCGGAGATGCACTGCTCATGTCGGCAATCGGTGAAGTCGCCTTTGGCATGGACTTCAATATCCTCCCAGGGGAACTCCTGACGGATCCACTGGAAGCCGGCCTCGTGGAGAAGACGCAGCGACTCCTCCCGCTTCCAGAGCTCCACCTCCTGCTGGAGGAAGGTGTTGCAGCCGAAGGGGTTGACGCCGGCATGAGCGATGGGCACCAGAGGCTCAAGTTTGAGCCGAGGGCGGATGAGATCAGTGCCCAACTGGAGCATCCCTCGTACCTGGGGCAGCAGCTCCTCCTCACCCGTCCAGTGCAGGAGCAGATTGTGCCCGTAGGGACGGGTGATCCACAGACCTACTGATAGCAGAAGAGCAGCGATTACAAGTGCGACAAGAACTGGCCAAAGTCGGCGAAGGCAGCTCAATGGCATCTCCTCACAGCGCGGCTTCCCGAAAAAGCCGAAGAGCAGTCTGGCGGGCGAAGGGGTGCATGGGAAGGGCTGGGGGTCGGCTTCGGTGACCCAGCGGCCCTGGCGGGCGTCGGAGCGGGCATGGTGCTCGCCTGAAAGGTAGCGGCTCCGCACGTAGTTCACCACGTAGTGGAAGTGGACGCGGCCAGCGTCGTCTTTACGATAGCGGGTCATATAGCCCACACCGCTGATCAGGCCCCGGCGGGCGATCTCGTCGCGTATCGCCTCCGCCAGATTCAGGTGAACCAGCTTCTCCCCAAAGAGAGCACAGCCTGCCTCGATCACATCCCACTCCGGCTCATGCGCATAAGGCGGCAAGAGCACATAGACCGCATCGAGATCCTCCTGGGCGAGCATCTCCCTATGATCCAGGTAGCTCGGCACGCCAGATAGTGCTTGCTGTTGGGATCAGTAAGACAACGAGCTATTGGCCCATCACAAGCCATCACTACGCTGCGGGCTACCCCTGACCGGGACAGGCAGGAGCTCAAGGAGTTTATTGCGGCCTGCTGAAGTCTAACGTCAGTGACTGGTCGCCCCAATGGATCTCCATATCAGAGGCAGGCCAGTCAACAGTGCAGTAGGGGTTCTCGTAGTGCTGGAAGCCGGTGAGGGGCTGTTCTTTCCCATTCACCGTCAGCGGCCCCTCCCAGCCGAAGGCCAGTGTCTCACCGCGCAGGGCGGCACAGCGCACTGCCAACCCCTCGAAGGCCACATCCAGCCCCAGCACCTTCTCCTGAAACTGGCCAAAGCTGCCATCCCGCGCGGCATGGCCCATGTGGCAGAGCCACACATTCTGCAGCCCGTAGGAGCGCAGCTCGCGGTGGGCGCTCTGCCCCCGCTTGATGAGCGTCATCCCTTGGGCAGCGGTGAGGGCCAGATAGCCATCCCCCTGGCGGGCGAAGGCCCAGCCATCCCGCAGGAGGTGCTCGTCAAAGGCGTGGAGGGGGAAGTAGGCATGGGTGAAGCCCAGCCAGTCGTCCGGGGGCAGGTTGTGGATAGCGATGAGCACATCCCGCCACTGAGCGACCCGAGGCAGGATGCGGTTCCCACACCAGAAGTTGGGCCGCCGTGAGCTCTCTTCGCTTAGGCAGGGGGGGTGAGTGACAAAGACCACCGCGTCAGGCCCCAATGTGGCCTGCCAGATGTGCTGCTGATCCCCCTTCTCGCCTGGATGGTGGTCCTGTGCCGAGCAGAGCATGTAGTCCGGCGTCCTGTACGTGACCTTGTTCACCTCCCAGGAACTGGTGGCTCGATCGCACCCCTCCTCCAACTCGCCTCCGTGATGCTCCCGATTCCACATCTCCTTGGGCAGATCACAGGCGATGCGCTCGATGACCGCTGGCAGCCCGTAGCCTTTGGCACAGGCCAGGCTGACCGCGCCCATGAGGTGGGTGTTGAAGACACCCAGGCCCCACATCAGACGGCTGATGCCCGCCGTGGCCTCCAGGTGAGCACTCAGGATGGATGGAGCATCGGTGCGCCCATGGGTGGAGCCAAAGGCCCCCCGGTGGGAGTTGAGGGCCAGGGTGAAGAGCATTTTGTCCATGACCATCGCCGCCAACTGCCGCACCTCAGAACTCTCGGCCAGGTCTACTAAGTGGGCCAGGGCTAGGAGGTCTCCCTCGAAGGAGCAGTTGGAGTCCCATTCCTGGAAGCCGCCTTGACCTCGCTTGCGCAGCCAGGAGAGCGCTTTCCGCTCCCCCTTCTCCCGATGCCACTGCCCTTTCTGCCCGATGTTGGTGAAGATCCGATCAGGGTAGAGCTGCCCGGCCAGAATCTCGCAAGTGGGGAATAAGATCTGGTGGCTCTCTGAGCAATAGTCCATGGCGTCCTCGCCCGGCTCATCCATCCCCGTGCCTGACAGGACAGGCCAGTACTTGAAGTGGAGGACGCACTCCTCCAGCCGCTCTTTGAGCTTTTCAGGGAAGGCTGGATCCGGCAGGTAGCGATACATCATCCCCAGCAGGCCAACCATGTGCCCATCGCTGCCAGCCTGGCACTGGTTGATGGACTCGATGGCCTCCATGATCACCTCAGCCTCCACATATCGCCAGCGTCCCAACTCCATCTTGGCCATCTCGGAATAGAGGTCGTGTCTCCACCTCTGAGCTGCGTGCTCCAGAGCCTCCTGACAGCGCTGCTCGTAAGCGCCATAGGGCGTCTGTGAGTAGAGATTGTTGAGTACCTGGAGGTTGATGGTCTTTGTCACTCGCTGGTTGCCCTCGTAGTACTCCCTGGGCTGGGGCATCACGACCACCTGGTACGATCCATCTGGGGTTTCAAAACCCTGTAGCAGACGGTGGGATTCGGAGGCCTTGCCCGTGATCCAGGCCTCCCGCGAGATCCGGCCCCTGGGGTCTTGAAAGCGGACGCCCACACTGGCTGTGATCCCCAGGTCCTCAGGCCAGCGCACGATGACCTCATCGTTCCTGGTGTAGAGATACCGATCCAGGTAGGCCGCTTCGATCACCCGCTCCAGAGTCTGGCGGCGGGCGATGGCCTCGATGGGTGTGGGGAGCATCACCAGCACCCCCTCGGAGAGCAGGCCGATGATCTGTAAAGCCATGGTGTAAGGGCACTCCCGTACTGCCACCTCCTCGAAGCGGATCAGGATCTGATTCTGGCCCTTCTGGAGAGTTGCCGCACAGGAGACGCTGTGGGGATCCTGGTGGTAGAAATGCTCCTGGCGATGGAGGTGCTGGCCATTGAGCCACAGGTCCGCCGGGCCATGGGTGGTGAGGACAAAGGTCACCTCTTGCTCCTGGGGACACTTCACCTCGGCATAGGCCCAGGCGCGCAGGTAGTGGCAGGTGGGGTAGAAAGCCGACAGGTCAATGAAGTGATCCTCCAGGCAGCGGGTGTAGCGCCAGCGGAAGGTCTCATCACCGATGGATAGGGGCGGCTCCCACTCCTGGGGGGGTTGAGTGACTCCTGAGCCTTCCTCATAGTAGTGGCGGGCAATCTGGAGCTGGAACTCCTCTCCGGCGAAGCGGTCTAGCTCGGGGACGGGGATGGCCTGAGGCCCCGCCAGAAGCCAGTGTTGGATGTAGCCCTCTGGGTGCAGCTCGTAGGTCAGATAATAGACGGACATGCATTAACTCCTCAGCTGTAGTATTCAGCCAGCTCTCTGTTCCCCTCCATGGCCAGCAGATCTTCCAGAACAGCCACAGCCTGGTCGTAGGAATGGGTCTGATGTCTTTCCAGCGCGTTCCACAGCAGCATGGAGCGGTCGCCTGTCTGAAAGGACAGGAGGGCACGCTCCATCTCCAGCCAGTTGGGCAGGATCTGCTCCAGCATGATCTTGGGCGGGAGGGATCCGACATGTAGGGGCTGGATACCTTTCTGATTGACGATGGCCGGCACCTCCACCACCACGTTATCGGGCAGCCCTTCCAGCGCGCCCCGGTTGGGGACATTCACCTGAAACTGGGCTTCGCGGTTGTTGACCAATCCATCCATGATGGGCACCTGCTGCTCCCGGGTCTTAGAGCAGCCAAAGACCTCAACCAAGCTCGCCTTGGGGTTATGGGCCAGTCTCGTCATCTCGGCGATGCGTCCTTCCAGATTCGCCACAAAGAGGGGACGTGCCAGCTCGGTGTCCGGCCCGCCCCACGGCTCGCCGAACCAGTGCTTCTTGGTCTTGATGTCCGTATGATACCACCATCCACCTCTGCGGACGGTGTCGCCTACGGGGAACAGCCCGTACATGCGGTATTGATGCACCGCCCCTCGTGACATCTGTGTGTCGTGGGTGTGAGTCGCCACGTGCGTCCGCCAGTATTCCTCGGCCTTCGTCGCAATCCACTCGTCAATCAGGGGGTAGGCATCCTTCCCCTCGTAGAGGAAGTGGGTGAGCCAGATATTGTGGTTGAGGCCCGGTGCTTGCCAGGTGATTTGCTCTGGATACTCGAGCCCAATAGTCCCGGCGATCCCGTAGACGCCATAGTGGCCGTGGCACAGGCCACAGACCTTGATGCCTGTCGCCCGAGTCATCAAGGTGCAGCCAGCGAAGACCGGGTTGCCCGACTGGATGAGCCAGGCATGGGGACAGATTTCCTCCATGTCCCGCGCCACATCCAACATCAGTTGCAACTGGTAGAAACTTCCCAGGTGCACGCCGCCATAGTAGTAGCCGTGCCCAGCGGTCACCTCACGCATGGCCCGCTCGTGATGGTGGCCCTTAACGTAGGCGGTGTTGATGACGAAATCGGCATCCTGTAGGGATGCCCGGCGATCTGCCGTGCTCTCGAAGTGCAGACCTGCTCCCAGTTCGCCCGCGTAGCGTGCAGCAAGCTGGTGGATCATCTCCAGCCGTTCCGGGTTGATATCCATGAAGCACACCTGGCTGCCGGCCAGGCTCTCGGTCAGACAGAGGTCTTTGACCAGGCCCAGCGAGAACTGCGCGCTCCCAGCTCCGATGACGCTGATTTTCACAGCAGTAGCCATATCCAGCCTCCTTGTTTCGTGATCTGCTGAGTCCGTTTAATTCTCAAGTCCGTTGTCCTCCCCCAGCATGGTCGGAAAGGGTTCCGAATCCCGAAAGCGGCTGGCATAGAGAAAGCGGTAGATATCGTGGAAATAGAATTGGGGGAATGGCTTGCGCGGCAGGCTCTCCAGGAATTGATCTTCGATCTCCTCAGTCTGGGCAGAGCTGATCCCCGAGGAGACCTCGTAATCGTAGTAGTATGCCAGGTCCCGCTCCGGGCGGGCGATGAGGCGCGAGACCCCATACGCTGCCGGCTCATCGGCCACGCGCGCGTATCGTTCCAATAGAAAGGTGCCCGTACAGCCGGAATGGATCAGGCCTCGGTGGGCGTTGAAGAACTGCGCTGTCTCCCAAGCCTCCTCCTCGGTCTCCCCCGGGAAGCCGAAGAAGATGAAGACATGGTTCCAGATCCCTGCTTCCGCACCCTCTCTCAGGATCCGTTGTGCTGTCTCCAGCCGCGTGCCCTTGTCCATCCGATCCAGCACCCGTTGGGAGCCGGATTCAAGCCCGTAGAGCACCATGCGGCAACCCGCCCGGCGCATCTGTCTCAGCAGCTCCGCGCTGATCCCCGGCTCGAAGCGGGCACAGCATGTCCAGTGGAAATCTGTGCCGGCCTCGATGAGCTGCGCTGAGAGGAGCTTGAGCATGCGGGGGGAGAGCGCTTCATCGGC
>CAYRNM010000005.1:0-31853 GCA_964425465.1 uncultured Anaerolineae bacterium
GGCCTCTCCTCCCTGTGGCTGGCATCTCGGGTACTCGTCCCGGTCAACGCTTTGTCAGTTATCGCCTATCGTTCCCGTCGTTGGCCAAAGTCGAGCCGGTTGTACCACCATCAAGCGATAGCCATGTCAAATTCCGCGAGAGGAAAGGAGATAACCCTTTGGATTCGTCCACGTTGTTGGGCGATCTCCTCAAGGCGTTTATAGACCGGTGCGTCAAAATACTGCTCGCCGCACCTGTTGCACACCCAGGCTGGCACGTTTTCGACGTAAATCGTCTGTCCTTTGAAGCGAAACCGGGCCAAAACGCGCCGTTGCTTCATTTCTCCTTCACAGAACTCGCATTGATCACCTTTCATCGTATCTATCTCTCCATTATTCTTCCTCGACATAGGCTGTGATGATCAGCAGTACGCCTGACAACAGAAAGCGACACACGACATACACGCGGCGATGGTCAACGGTATCACCGAGCACTTCATACCGGGTGCCACGTGGGTCGTGGGTAAATTTGCGCGCGATTTCACCTGTGAGGATGATGTTCTCAATGTCAGCCGCCACCAGAAAATCATCGGCCATTTCGTCATTGGCGTGCGAGCTAATGCGGTACCTTTGCTCACAGATGGCCTGTCGCATACGTCGCAACACATCCATTCATCATCCTCAAGGCTCGATCGCAGCTAACAGGCTGCGGGCAGGCAAGGTACTTCGCAGGAGTATTTAGGCATAGCCGCGTACCCGCTGATAGGCGAATTTCCGCTTTCTCATATCCGACCAGCCAATCTGCAATAGGCGATATGCCATCTGCGATGGAAAGTGGGCGGTACAGGACTTGAACCTGTGACCTCATGCATGTCAAGCATGCGCTCTGGCCAACTGAGCTAACCGCCCGGATAGCTTATATTATAGCACGCTATTGGAAAAGTGCCAAATCCATTCTCTCGCGACCGCCGACCGCCGTAATCGTTTCAGCGGTCGACCGTCGGCCGTCGGCGGTCATTCGATTTGCATTGAGGCCTGATCGTGATAGAATGCCTCCACGATGGCTTCAACACTGAAGGTGCTCCGCTGAGCAGGTCTGAATACGCACAAAGTGGGGAGGCAAAGCAAGATGAAAATCGTGGATGTATTTACCGAAACCTTTGGGTACAAATCCCGGGTGGTCCGCGATTCTGACGGCCACATGCATCCTGGTCCAGAACACGACGCCACGCAGACCTTACTTCGGATTGTCACTGATGAGGGGAGTGAGGGGTATGCGTTCGGCACAAACCCAGAGGTTATACAGCATCTCGTCAGACCGATGCTCGTCGGCGAGGACCCGTTCTACCGGGAAAGGATCTGGCAAAAGCTCAAAGGACAGCAGCGTTTGTACCTGGATACGCTATCTGACCACGTGTTATCGGTGATCGACTTGGCGCTGTGGGACCTGGCTGGGCGCACGCTGAACCAACCAGTACACAAGCTGCTGGGTGGCTACCGAGACAAGGTCAAAGCTTACGCCAGCACGATGTGCGGCGATGATTTGGAGGGCGGTTTGAACACATCGGAGGCCTATGCCCAATTTGCGCTTAAGTGTAAAGCACGGGGATATACGGCCTTCAAGCTTCACACCTGGCAACCGCCTATACCTGGCGCGCCGGATCCCAAACGCGACGTCGCCGCCTGTGCGGCCGTTCGCGAAGCTGTGGGCGAGGATATGGTTCTGATGCTCGATCCGTACCACTATTACAGCAGAGAAGAGGCCCTGTACCTGGGAAGGGAATTGGAAAAGCTCAACTTCTACTGGTTGGAAGAGCCGATGGACGAGCACAGCATATCTTCGTACGCGTGGCTGGCGGACCAGCTATCGATCCCTATCCTGGGGCCGGAGACCGCTGAGGGCAAGATGTACACCCGGGCTGAGTGGATCGTGCGCGGTGCCTCCGATATTAGCCGGGGCGGAGTGCATGACGTCGGTGGGATCATACCACTGATGAAAATCGTGCACTTGTGTGAGTCCTTCGGCGTGCGGCTAGAGGTGCACTCTGGCAGCGTGGGCAACCTGCACGTCTTATGCGCGATGGGTATTCCGGGAGAGTTTTACGAGCGAGGCTTGCTTCATCCCTTTCTGGACTATGAACAGCCGCCACCCTGGTTAAACGAGCTTGTCGACCCGATGGATGAGCAGGGATACGTGCATGTGTCGCAGAAGCCAGGACTGGGCATGGACATCAACTTTGACTACATCCGGGCACATAGATGCAACTAGGTTGCCCCTATCCCCAGACGCAAGGGGCGACCGGCACTCAGGCAAGCGGGCGCAACGGTCCATGAAGAAGCATCTTTCAAGTTGATGCGTGCGAGGGGGATGCAATGTGACCGAATTCCGGCGACTAGGCGCAGTCGTTTTGGGCTCTGCGGGTGAATTCGTGGCACTGGCCGACGAGCAAAAGAGACGAGCCATCTTGGGGTCAAGGATAGCCGCTGACACGCTCTACCGCAGGTGAGGTACGTACAAGCTGTCGCCGGGCCTCTAATATTACATCTTAACAATATTAACAAATGAGAGAAAGGAGGAAGATGAAGATCAGGGCAGCGAAGGGATTAGCGCGGATTCTGAAAGCGGAGGGCGTAGGGTGGGTGTCCACCTTCCCAACCTGTGGGGTGAACAACGCAGTGGGTGATGAGGGCATTCGCCTGTTGATGATGCGAGATGAGCGGTATGCGGTGGCTGTGGCCGATGCCTATTCGCGGGTCACGGGCGGGAAAAAGATTGGCGTGTGTACAATAATGGGGGGGATGAACCCCGCTGGTCTCCAGACAGCCTATGGCGCCCTCGCCCAGGCCTCTGAAGACTCGTCGCCCGTGCTTTGCATTTCCGAGGGTGTGGCGATAGGCGACAGCGCCAAAAGCCATTACGACATCACTTCGGGCTTCAAGGGCATCACCAAATGGATCGGCCACATCGACCAGCCCCAACGCGTGCCCGAGTTCATGCGCCGGGCCTTCACCTATCTGCGCATGGGACGCCCCGGCCCGGTCCTCGTCACCTTGCCTCGAACCCTGTGCGGGGACGAGTACGATGAGGATGAATACCCCTACGTACCAGTGAAGGGATGGAAATCGGCGCCTGCCCCCCACGATGTCAGGGCCGCCGTCAAAGCCCTCCTGGCAGCGAAGAACCCGCTGCTGTACGTGGGTGAGGGCATATTCTATGGCGATGCCACTGATGAGCTGCTCAGGTTCGTCGAGATGGCTCAGGTGCCTGTGATGACCACGCTGAAGGCTAAGAGCGCCTTCCCGGAGAACCACCCCCTGTCAGTGGGTGTGCGCGGCGAACTGGCGTCTCACTTCTTACGCAAGTGCGATCTGCTCTTCGCCATCGGTTCCAGCCTCTCTCGTCGTTTCTTTCACCAAGTGATCCCTGAGGCCAAGCGCAAGACCATCATCCAGTGCACGGTGGACGAGCTGGACATCAATAAGGGTTACCAAGTTGACTATGCCCTCATCGGCGACGCCAAGTTCACTCTGCAGGCTCTCATCGAGGAGCTCTCCGCGCAGACGGGGGGCGGCGTCAAGAAAAACCAGGAACTTCTCGAAGAGATCAGGGCGGGCAAAGAACAGTTTATGGCTAGGTATCGCCCGTTGATGGAGTCGAATGAAAAGCCTATCAATCCCTACCGAGTCTACGGCGACCTCATGAAGACCATCGACCTGAACAACTCCTTCGTCACCCATGACTCCGGCAACACCCGTGACCAGACCAGCACCGTCTACGAGGCCCGTATTCCACGCGGCTACATGGGCTGGGGGAATGTCTCCACTCTAGGATTCGGCTTGGCGGCGACCGTAGCCGCCAAGCTGGCCTATCCGGAGCGGCAGTGTGTGAACATCACCGGCGACGCGGGCGTGGGGTATATGATGGGCAACTTCGAGGCGCTGGTGCGCAACCATATCGGCGTCACCACCGTCCATATCAACAACGGCGGCTTTGCCGGCTACGGACCGGGCTTCTGGGGCCCCGGCCACGACCCCTATACCTGCGACGTGTTAGACCATTCCGTGGCCGATATGTCCGAGGCGGTCAAGGCTATAGGCTATTATGCCGAGGACGTTACCGAACCGTCCGAGATCATCCCGGCGCTGAAGCGGGCCTTCGACGAGAATGCCCGCGGTCAACCGGCCTACCTGGAGATCATCTGCAGCCAGTACCCGGTCTATGGCCACTGGATCACCGAGCCAGGAACTGTTCATTAGACCACCATGAAAAGTGGAGATCTCGCAATCTCATCCCAATTTCCGTCGGATCGCTCCGGCGATTCCCTCTGCCAATTCCTCTATCAGCCCCTGTTCCGGCCCCTCCATCATCACCCGGGCCACCGGTTCTGTGCCCGAGTAGCGTAGCACAATCCGGCCCTGGTCGCCCAAAAGGGCCTCGGCCTTGGCCATCTGCTCTCTCACCGTCGGCAGCTCCTCCCACGGCGGCTTGCTCCGCACCGGCACATTGATCAGCACCTGGGGGAAGTTGCACATGCAGGAGGCCAGTTCTGAGAGGGGCGCTCGGTAGCGGACCAGCATCTGGCACAGCTTGAGGGCAGTGTAGAGCCCATCACCGGTAGTGTGTCCTTGGCCGAAGATCACAATGTGTCCCGCCTGCTCACCCCCCAGGGTGAACCCTCCCCTCCCCATGCGCTCCGTCACATAGTAGTCGCCCACCGGGGTTCGCTCCAGGTGGATGCCCACCTCCCGCAGGCTGACCTCTAGCCCCAGGTTGCTCATCACCGTAGCGACCACCGTGTCCCCGGCCAAGGTCCCTACAGCCTTCATCTCCCGAGCCAAAATGGCCAGGGTGCCATCGCCATTCACGAAGTTCCCCTGCTCATCCACGAAGATCACGCGGTCGCCGTCGCCGTCGAAGGCGATGCCCAGGTTCCCTCCATAATCCACCACCGCCTGGGCCAGGGTGTGAGGAGTGAGGTACTCATAGGAGGTGTTGATGTTGAGCCCGTCGGGGGCGTTATGACGCACCAGGCACTCCGCGCCCAGCGCTTGGAAAAGCTTTGGGGCCAGGACTGAGGTGGCGCCATTGGCGCAGTCGAGGAGGATGCGCATTCCCTCCAGCGACCGGTCTCCCCTCCAGGTGTCCAGTAGAAACTGGCAGTAGATCTCTTCGCCCTCCGGTCGCTGAAGGCTACGGCCCAGCTCCACTCCCACCGCTCCCCTCAACGGCTCCTCCCCTCGGGCCAGGCCCTCAATCTGGGCTTCCATCGCATCCGAGAGCTTGAAACCGTCGGGGGCGAAGAGCTTGATGCCGTTGTCTGTGTAGGGGTTATGGGAGGCGGAGATGACGATGCCGGCCTGCATCCTCCACTGGCAGGTGAGGTGGGCGATGGCGGGAGTGGGGATCACTCCCAGGTGATGGGTGTCTACGCCTGTGGACAGCAGCCCCGCCGTCAGCGCGCTCTCCAGCATCGCGCCGGAGAGCCGGGTGTCTCGCCCGATCACCACCTGAGGGTGTGGGGTGTCTTTGTACAGCGCCTGGCCGATGGCCTGCCCCAACCGCAGCACGAACTCGGGGATCAGGGGCCATTGGCCTGCCACGCCCCGGATACCGTCGGTGCCAAACAATCTGTCGGTGTGCATTGGTGAATGTCCTCACTACGACCAGGCCCACGTAGGACTCGCTGTACGAAAGCAATCAGTTCGGCCTGATTGTCTGCAAATCGTCTCTACCTTCCCAATCTGTTCGCTGCACCTTGGCTTAACAGTCTTGCAGTATCTTGCTCACAGCGTTGAAGTAGGCTTGGTAGATCACACATAGTTTGTACCTCCGCTATATCGCGATCGAGTTTTCCGATAAGACCGCTTGAGGGTTTCGACTTGAAGCCCGCTCTACGCCCCATACTTGGCCAGCCGCAGTCCATTGGCCAGGGCGATGGGCATGAGATCCGTAGCCGGAATGCGGCCCAGCGCACCCCTGGCACACTCGGTCTCATTGAAGCCCCGCGTAGGGTCAGCGCGGCAGTAGTTGGACCAGATGAGGACCGGCACGGGATGCCAGGAGTGGGACTTGAGCAGGGCAGGGGTAGAGTGGTCGCCGGTCACCACCACCACATCCGGATGCAAGGTCATCAATCGCTTCACCTGTTCATCCGTCTCCTCGATCAGGTGCACCTTGGCCTCGAAATCCCCATCCTCTCCGTAGGAGTCGGTCTTTTTGACGTGCAGGTAGAAGAAGTCGTAGTTTCCCCACTCCTGCTCCAAAGTGTCAAACTCGTCGGAGATAGTCGTCCCCGCCTCCAACGGGGCCATGCCCACCAGCTTGGCCAGGCCTCGGTACATGGGGTAAGAGGCGATGGCTGCCGGGTTCAAGCCGAAGACCTCCTGCATTGGGGGGATGGTGGGCACTTTGGAGGGGCCGCGCAGCAGCACCATATTAGCAGGGTGCTGATCGGCTAGTACCTGACGGACCTGGGCTATGAAGTCATTCAACAGCCGGGCGCTCCTCTCCGCCTCCGGCCGGGTGGCCCGCACCGGCAGGGGCTCCGCGCCCAGGGCCTGGGGATCGGTCTCGGTCAGTCCCTCGGCCAGCCCATCGCCGCGCAGCACCAGCGCGAAGCGGTAGTCCTTCACCGTCTCGACAAACATCTCCGCTCCCGGCAAGTTCACATGCCGGCGAAGCAAATCGCACAGTTCCTGGTTCTTCTCGGTAGGGATGCGCCCTGCCCGCCGGTCAACTACCAAGCCCTTTTCATCCACAGTGCAGAAATTGCCCCGACAGGCCAGGTCCTGTTCGGTGAGGGGAAAATCAATACCCACTGCCTCCAGCACGCCCCGGCCGATCAGGTGCTTGAGAGGATCGTAGCCGAAGACAGCCAGATGCGACGGCCCGCTGCCGGGAGTGATCCCCGGGGCCACGGGGTCGTGCAGGCCGCAGAGCCCCTCGGTAGCCAGTCTGTCCAGGTTGGGGGTGCGCGCGGCCTCCAGTTCGGTGGGACCACCCACCTCTATCGGCAAGCCCCCGACACCATCTATGATGAGAAAGACGATCTTCGTCTCCACCACGTGGGGAATGAGCAGGCTCTTGATGAGCTCCAGGTCAGCCATTCTGTGTCTGGTCCTTTCGACACTATTCTCGGTTTTAGTTTTGGGCACCTCCTCGGTAGCACTACACAATAGTGGGAGCGGTTTGTCCGGCAATCTGAGGTGCAAAAGCTCCTCTTCCAACCGCTGAGTGGTCTGGGCCAGCCCCCTGGTGTGGGGACTTGTTCTATGAACTTCCAAATCATTGGTGAAGTATCTCTCAGGGAACTGGGGTGACAAACAAAGGCAGATTATTACCCCAGTCTCGCTTCAAGGCAAATTCTACCCACTCTACACCATTTTGTGGTGCTACCCGATCCTCAAGCCTGGGTCTTTCAGGAGAGGCGATCAGATAACGTTTGCTGCCCCCTTTCCCTCGGTCGGTGGGGTTGGATCCAGTTTCCTCGCACTCCAAGGGGGCTTCACGGTGGCGCTTTGGAATCCATCTCTTCCATGCTATCATTCTACCACAGAATCGATTTTTAGGATAGGCTCTACGTGTTGTTAAGGGGGCACAAGTAAGCTGTATCCTTTCGACTACGCTGTGCTTGCTCCCCAGAGCTCCAGTACCTCATCCTCGTCTCCATAGATGACGCGTAACTTGACGCCCACTACACGTCCATTCTCACGCTGTTTGACTACCTGTAGATACTGCCAGCCGGGCTGGGGGTGTTTGCGAGTAGGTAGACGTCCTGCGCCTTTGTACTCAAGAACTATCCTCTAACTTCGACCCTTGCCCTTCTCCAACTGGACCACCGCCAACCTGGCCGACTACCTGGCCCAGCAGACAGGGATAGTCATCTCCCCACGGCAGGTGGAGAACTATCTCAAGGCCCATGACTGGAGGCTGCGACGACCGGTGCGTACCGTTAAGCACAAACAGAACCCCGACCTGGTCAAGGAGAAAAAACAGGTCGCCGAACTGAAACGCTTGGTGTGATCTATCGGATTTGACAAGAAGGCGTTCTTGGATTAGAGTTAGCATAGTTAAATCCCAACTTGGTGGGGAGGAGCTGACATGTCACGGTGCCCTAACCAACATATGACAACAAGGAGGACGACCATGACACGCATCAAAATTGACCTCGACCGGCGGCTGGGCCGGATTGACCACAACATCTACGGCCACTTCGCCGAACACCTGGGCCGCTGTATCTACGGTGGCATCTACGAGGAGGGCTCACCTCTGAGCGACGAGCGGGGGTTCCGCAAGGATGTGCTAGAGGCGGTGAGGGGACTCTGCATCCCGGTGCTGCGCTGGCCCGGGGGGAATTTCGTCTCCGGCTACCACTGGATGGATGGCATCGGTCCCAAAGATCAGCGTCCCCGCCGCATGGAGCTGGCCTGGCATACCGAGGAGTCCAACCGCTACGGCACCGATGAGTTCATCGCGTACTGCCGGGCCATCGGCGCTGAGCCCTACATCTGCATCAACCTGGGCACCGGCACGCTCGACGAGTCGGCAGCTTGGGTGGAGTACTGTAATGGCACGGGCGATACCTACTACACCAACCTGCGCCGTCAAAATGGCCACCCTGAACCCTATGGGGTGAAATATTGGGGGCTGGGCAACGAGATGTACGGCTTCTGGCAGATCGACCACAAGGAGGCCCGCGAGTACGCGCTCTTCGCCCGCGAGACGGCCAAGATGATGAAGTGGGTGGATCCCTCCATCCAGTTGGTGAGCTGCGGCTGGGATGGCCTCCACGACTGGGATCGGATTGTGCTGGAGGTCCTGGCACCGCACGTGGACTACCACTCCATCCACCTCTACACCGGCTCTGACGAGCACTACCTGAACATCGCCCAGGTTCATCACGCCGAGCGCTGCATCCGGGCTACCTGGGCGCTGATCCAGGAGGTGAGGTACAAGCAACGGCTGGCCCACGACATCCGCATCGCCTACGACGAGTGGAATGTCTGGTTTCGCGAGCGCACCGCTGGGCTGGAGGAGCGCTACAGCCTCTCCGACGCCCTGGCAGTGGCCACCTACCTCAACATCTTCCAGCGCCATCCGGAAAAGGTGGGAATGGCCAACCTGGCCCAACTGGTCAACGTCATCGCTCCCATCTTCACCAGTCCCCAGGGGCTCTTTCGCCAGGCCATCTACTGGCCGCTCCAGCTCTACGCCACCCACGCTCAGCCCATCTCGCTGGACGTATGGGTAGAGTCTGGCACCTTCACTGCCGAGACCGACCCGGAGGATCGTCGCTTCCTGGCCCCGCTGATGCCACTGCCCTATCTGGATGTCTCCGCCACCTGTGACGAGGCGGGGCAGGCGGTGACCCTCTTCGTTGCCAACCGGCACGCCGCCGAGGACATTGAGGCCACGATCCAATTCACCGACTTCATGCCCACGCCCCAAGCCACAGTCTACGAGGTCAACGGGCCCGATCTCAAGGCGGTGAATGATTTCGGTGTGGAGCAGGTGAGGGTGGTGGAGCGGCAGGTGACGGATGCGGCCTCCACCTTCACCTACACCTTCCCGGTGCATTCGATCACGGTATTGAAATTCCAGCGAGCATGAACAGCGAGGACGGCTTTGTGATCACTGCTTTCTTGACCTCAAAGGTGGAGAAAGTGTGGAAAAGGGGAGTGCTATGGCGACAGCAGCATTTGAACAGGTGATGAAAGCCTCGCCTGATCTGGTAGCGATCTCGCATCGGGTATGGATGGACTATGATGAGGAGGCGGATGTATTGTACATGAGCTTTCGCAAGCCTCAACAAGCTACCGACAGCGAGATGGAAGGCAATGTTATCTATCACCACAATGGTGAAGAGTTGGTCGGGATCACGGTCATGGGCTTTAAGGTTGGATGGAACACGTTAGATTGAAAGCGCGAAACCGCGAATGCCCAAGCGAACTGACCTGCACAAGATCCTGATCATTGGCTCGGGGCCGATCGTCATCGGCCAGGCGTGCGAGTTCGACTAC
The DNA here is from genome assembly GCA_964425465.1 of uncultured Anaerolineae bacterium. Lineage (GTDB taxonomy): Bacteria > Chloroflexota > Anaerolineae > JAYEMR01 > JAYEMR01 > JAYEMR01. Next base: position 10,000 of record CAYRNM010000005.1, read on the forward strand.
TCCGGCACCCAGGCCTGTAAAGCCCTCAAACAGGAGGGTTACCAGGTGGTGCTGGTCAACTCCAACCCGGCCACTATCATGACCGACCCGGAGATGGCCGACGCGACCTACGTCGAGCCGCTGAATGTGGCGGCCCTGGAGCGGATCATCCTTCGGGAGCGGCCCGACGCCCTGCTCTCCACCGTCGGCGGGCAGACGGGCCTGAACCTGGCCTCGGCGCTCTCCCGGTCGGGGTTTCTGGAGGCGCACGGCGTGGAGGTGATCGGGGCCAAGTTCGAGGCCATCGAGGTCGCTGAGAGCCGGGAACAGTTCAAGGCGGCGATGGAGGAGATCGGCCTGGAGGTGCCCCAGAGCGGGATCGCCCGCTCCCTGGGAGAGGCGCTGGCCCTTGTGGAGGAGATCGGCTTCCCAGCCATCATCCGCCCCTCCTACACGCTGGGCGGCACGGGGGGCGGCATCGCCTACAACATCGAGGATTTCCAGACCATCGTGGCACGAGGTCTGGACCTCAGCCCCATCCACCAGGTGCTCATCGAGGCGTCGGTCATCGGCTGGAAGGAGTTCGAGCTGGAGGTGATGCGCGACCTGGCTGACAACTTTGTCGTCATCTGCTCCATCGAGAACTTCGACCCCATGGGCGTCCACACCGGCGACTCCATCACCGTCGCACCCGCCCAGACCCTCACCGACCGGGAGTACCAGCGGCTGCGTGACATGGCGGGGGCCATCATCCGCCGCGTAGGCGTCGAGACCGGCGGCTCCAACATCCAGTTCGCGGTGCATCCCCAGACGGGGCGGGTGGTGGTGATCGAAATGAACCCCCGCGTCTCCCGCTCCTCGGCCCTGGCCTCCAAGGCCACCGGCTTCCCCATCGCCAAGATCGCGGCCAAGCTGGCCGTCGGCTACCGGCTGGACGAGATCCCCAACGACATCACCCGCGAGACCCCCGCCTCCTTCGAGCCCACCATTGACTACGTCGTGGTCAAGATCCCCCGCTGGGCCTTCGAGAAGTTCCCCGGCGCGGACACGGCACTCACCACCCAGATGAAGTCGGTGGGGGAGGTGATGGCCATCGGGCGGACCTTCAAGGAGGCGCTGCAGAAGGGCATCCGCTCCCTGGAGATGGACCGCTACGGGCTGGGGGCCGACGGGCACGACGAGTTTGACCCCCACCTCCTCCGCGAGCGGCTCATCACCCCCCACCCGGATCGTATCTTCTACATCCGCCACGCCCTCCAGTCCGGCCTGTCGGCCCAGGCCATCGCCGAGCTCACCCGGATTGACCCCTGGTTCATCCACCAGATCGCGGAGATCGTGGAGATGGAGGATCGGCTGCGCTCCTTCACGCTGGACACGCTGCCGTTGGAGCTGCTGCGGGAGGCGAAGCGGTTCGGGTTCAGCGATGTGCAGTTGGCGAGTCTGTTACGAGTTAACGAGGAACAGGTGACGAATAACAAGGAACGAGTAATGGGTAACGGGGGGCACTCGTTACTCGTTACTCATTACTCGTCACCAGAGCTACTCATCCGACGGAAACGCAAAGCCCTGGGTATCACCCCCGTCTACCACCGCGTGGACACCTGCGGCGCGGAGTTCCCGGCTTTCACCCCCTACCTCTACTCCACCTACGAGACGGAGTGCGAGGCCCAGCCGACCGACCGCAAGAAGGTGATGATCCTCGGCTCCGGCCCCAACCGCATCGGCCAGGGGATCGAGTTCGACTACTGCTGTGTCCACGCCGCCTTCGCCTTCCAGGGGGTGGGCTACGAGACCCTCATGGTCAACTGCAACCCGGAGACCGTCTCCACTGACTACGACACCTCCGACCGCCTCTACTTCGAGCCCCTCACCCTGGAGGATGTGCTCAACATCTACGAGAAGGAGAAACCAGATGGGGTGGTGGTCCAGTTCGGGGGGCAGACGCCCCTCAAGCTGGCGAATGCGCTCCACGAGGCGGGCGTGCCCATCTGGGGCACCTCTCCCGACTCCATTGACCTGGCGGAGGACCGAAAGCGGTTCGGACACCTCCTGAGCGAGCTGGGGATCCCCCAGCCAGAGAATGGCACGGCCACCTCGCTGGAGGAGGCGCGGGAGGTCGCGGCCCACATCGGCTATCCGGTGCTGGTGCGCCCCTCCTACGTCCTGGGCGGGCGGGCAATGGTCATCGTGTACGATGAGCGGGAGCTGGAGCGGTACATCCGCGAGGCAGTGGAGGCCTCCTTCGATCATCCGGTGCTCATTGACCGCTTCTTGGAGGACGCCTTCGAGATGGATGTGGATGCCGTCTGCGATGGGCAGGAGGTGGTCATCGGCGGGATCATGGAGCAGATCGAGCTGGCGGGGGTTCACTCCGGCGACTCCGCCTGCGTCATCCCCACCTACATGGTCGCGCCGGAGCACAACGAGATCATCCGGGAGTATACCCATCGGCTGGCTCGGGCGCTGCACGTCGTCGGGCTGATGAATGTCCAGTATGCCATGAAAGAGGGCGTGGTCTATGTCTTGGAGGTGAACCCTCGTGCCTCGCGCACCGTGCCCTTCGTCAGCAAGGCCACCGGAATCCCACTGGCCAAGATCGCCGCCAAGGTGATGGCCGGGATGACCTTGCGGGAACTGGGCTTCACCGAGGAGCCGAAGGTGGAGGGTTACTTCGTTAAGGAGGTGGCCCTGCCCTTCAACAAGTTCCCCGGTGTGGACGCCATCCTCGGTCCGGAGATGAAGTCCACCGGCGAGGGGATGGGCATCGCCGACAACTTCGGCCAGGCCTACGCTAAGGCGCAGATGGCCTGCGGCGGGGAGCTCCCCCTCTTGGGCACCGCTTTCTTGAGCGTCAACGACAACGACAAGCCCAATCTGGTGCCCATCGCCCGCGAGCTGGCCAGGCTGGGGTTCCGGCTGGTGGCCACACAGGGGACGGCGGCCTTCCTACGGCGGCATGGCCTGGAGGTGGAGACCATCTACAAGGTCTACGAAGGGCGGCCCAATGTAGTGGACTACATCAAGAATGGCCAGGTGGACCTCATTGTCAACACCCCTTTGGGCAAGCCGGCCTTCTACGATGAGCCCGCCCAACGGCGCGTGGCAGTGGCCTATGGCGTGCCCATGATGACCACTCTCTCGGCTGCCTGGGCAGCGGTCCAGGCCATCCGCGCCATGAAAACCGACGACTGGACCGTGCGGCCGCTGCAGGAGTGGCACAATCAATCGCGCAGCAAGCTGCGCTACTCCAGGCCAAGGAGGTGAGAACTATGCAGACCAGCTACGAGGTTGTGCGTCGCGCCATCGAGTTCCAGGGGCCTGATCGGCTCCCCATGCGCTTCGATGCCTGCGGCGTCAATGATACCTACGGAGTGCACTACGAGCCCGCCGCCGCCAGCCCCCTGGATCGCAGCCCCGGCGCGCGGCAGGCCCTCGACGAGTGGGGTTGCGGGTGGGTAAAGAGCGAGGTGCAGAACATGGGGCGCGTCGGTGGCCATCCCCTGGCCGACTGGGAGGCTATGGACACCTACCCATTCCCCAATCCCTATGCCGAGCGACGCTGGGCCACGATGGAATATCAACTGGCGGATGCCGGCGACAAGTACGTGATCATCGGCAATGGCTTCACCCTCTGGGAGCGGGCCTTCTACCTGCACGGCTATGAGGCGATGCTGGCTGACTTCTACCTCGCACCGGATAGAGTCCACGAGCTGCTGGACCGCATCCTCGGCTTTCACCTCGGCATCTGCGAGATGATCGGCCAGCGCTTCCGGGGCCGCATCCACGGCATGTCCATGACCGACGACTGGGGCACCCAGCACGCCTCCACCATCAGCGTCCCCCTGTGGCGGGAGTTCTTTAAGCCCCGCTACAAAAAGCTCTACGACGCCATCCACGCGGCGGGGATGCACGCCTGGATGCACTCCTGCGGCAAGGTCAACGACATCGTGGGGGAGTGGATTGACGTGGGGCTGGACGTGGTCAACCTCCAGCAGCCGACGCTGTTGGGCGTCGAGGAGATGGGGCGCCGCTATCGGGGAAGCATCTGCTTCGAGACGGTGGTGGACATCCAGAAGACCCTGCCCTTCGGCACGCGGGAGGAGATCGAGGCGGAAGCCAAGCTCCTGCTCGACCGGTGGGGCACGCCGGAGGGTGGCTTCATCCTCTCCGACTACGGTGACGGCGTGGCCATCGGTGTGCCCGAGGAGCGCAAATGGTGGATGTTCGAGGCCTTCAAGAAGTATGAACTTGGGTAAGGACATGAGAACCGCATAGGCACCGGAGAGCACAGAATTGCCTCAGGATCCTCTGCATTCTCTGTGCCTCTGTGGTGAGTTGAGCTCAAAATGATAGCATAGGAGGTCAAAATGACAGCGGATTTCCTTCAATTTCCCGACGGTTTCCTCTGGGGCGCAGCCACGGCGTCCTACCAAATCGAGGGGGCCTGGGACGAGGATGGCAAGGGCGAGTCCATCTGGGATCGCTTCTGCCACACGCCGGGCTACGTGCTGGGCGGCGATACGGGCGATGTGGCCTGCGATCACTACCACCGCTGGCGGGAGGATATCCAGCTCATGGCCCAACTGGGCCTCAAGGGCTATCGTCTCTCCATCTCCTGGCCCCGCGTCCTCCCGGAGGGAAAGGGCCAGGTGAACCCGGCGGGACTGGATGCCTACAGCCGGTTGGTGGATGGGCTGCTGGCCCAGTCCATCCAGCCCTTTGTGACCCTCTACCACTGGGACCTGCCCCAGGCGCTGCAGGATGAGGGCGGCTGGGCCAACCGAGACAGCGCCCACTGGTTCCAGGAGTACGCGGATGTGGTGTCGCAGTGGCTTGGGGACCGCGTCTCAGGCTGGATCACCCACAACGAGCCCTGGGTGATCGCCTTTCTAGGATACTACATGGGCGTACACGCGCCAGGCATCCAGGACCTGCCCGCGGCCATCCAGGTCTCCCACCATCTGCTCCTTTCCCACGGGCTGGCCGTGCCGGTACTGAGGTCGAACAGTGCTCAGGGCACCCAGGTGGGGATCACGCTCAACCTCTCGCCCGTCCACGCGGCTACAGAGAGCGAGGCGGACCAGGCTGCCGCCCGCCGGCAGGACGGCTACCTCAACCGCTGGTTCCTCGGCCCGTTGTTCAAGGGCGGCTATCCCGAGGACATGCTGGAGTTGCTAGAACGGCACAGCGCGGCTGCCCCCACAGTGGAATCGGGTGACATGGAGGCCATTGGTGTGCCCATTGACTTTCTGGGCGTCAACTACTACTCGCGAGGTGTGGTGCGGGCCGATCCGGAGGGGGGCCCTCTGCAAGCCACTGGCGTGCGGCCTGAGGGCTCGGAGTACACCGAGATGGACTGGGAGATCTACCCCGCAGGGCTGTACGAGCTCCTGACCCACCTGCACGATGAGTACGATGGGCCAGCGATGTACATCACCGAGAATGGCGCGGCCTTCGCCGATCAGCCGGTGGATGGCGCGGTCGAAGACCTCCGCCGGGTAGCCTATCTCCGGGATCACTTCGCCGCCGCCTGGCAGGCCATCGAGGAGGGCGTTGATCTGCGCGGCTACTTCGTGTGGTCCTTGATGGACAACTTCGAGTGGGCGCTGGGCTACTCCAAACGCTTCGGCATCGTCTACGTGGATTACGAGGCACAGCGGCGCATCCCCAAGCGAAGTGCCCTGTGGTACCGGGACGTGATCGCGCGCAATGGCATCGAGGAGTGAACAAACACACAAGGAGAATCGCATGGATAAACTGAACATCTGCGTCATCGGTGGTGGCAGCACCTACACCCCGGAGCTGATCGAAGGCTTCATCGAGGGGGAGAGGGAACTGCCCGTCGAGAGGATCACCCTGATGGACATCAATCCCCAGCGGCTGGAGATCGTCGGGGGGCTGGCGGGCCGGATGCTGAAGGCCGCCGGTTCGGAGATCGAGCTTCGGCTCTCCACCGACCGCAGGGAGGCGCTGGAAGGGGCCGATTTCGTGCTCACCCAGATCCGGGTGGGGGGAATGCAGGCCCGCATCCGCGATGAGCGCATCCCCCTCAAGTACGGAGTGGTGGGCCAGGAGACGACGGGGCCCGGCGGGTTCGCCAAGGCCCTGCGCACTATCCCCGTCATGCTGGGCATCGCAGCCGACATCGTGCAGGTGGCCTCAGGGGCGCAGCTCATCAATTTCACCAACCCCTCGGGCCTCATCACTGAGGCAGTATCCAGGTACACCGATATGGAGGTGATTGGCCTGTGCAACGGGCCCATCGGCGCTTTGCGCGGGATCGCTGCCGGGCTGGGCGTCGAGCCGGAGCGGATACGCTTAGACTACGTGGGGCTCAACCATTTGAGCTGGATACGCGGGGTGTACCTGGATGGCCGGGACGTGACCGATGAGGTGATGGAGGGGGCCATCGCCCGCGCCCGTCAGGGGGAAAGCCCCTTCGCCCCAGAGCTCTTGGAGATGCTGCGGATGCTGCCCAGTTTCTACCTCAACTATTACTACAACGCTGATCAGGTGGTGGCTGAGATGCAGGGTGCGGGGAAGACCCGGGGCGAGATCGTGATGGAAGTGGAGGGCGACCTGCTGGAGATGTACAAAGACCCGGTGCTGGTGACCAAGCCCCAGCAATTGGAGCAGCGGGGAGGGGCCTACTACTCCAAGGTAGCGGTGGCCCTCATCCACGCTCTGGCCACCGACACAGGAGAGGTCCAGATCGTCAACACCCTCAACCGAGGAGCCATCCCCGACCTGCCGGCCGAGGTCGTGGTGGAAGTGCCCTGCGTCATTGATGGTCGAGGGGCTCATCCCCTGGCCACCGATCCCCTGCCGGCGTGCATTCGCGGGCTGGTGCAAGCGGTGAAGGCCTATGAGGAGCTGGCTGTCAAGGCTGGGGCCGAGGGGGATGGGCGGGCCGCGCTGCAGGCCCTCAACGCCCATCCGCTGGTGCCCTCCTTTGCCATCGCTCGGCAGTTATGGGCTGACATCCTGGAGGCCAACGCTGAGTATCTGCCGCAGTTTGCGTGAGTGGGGCAAGCCCCGCTACTCTAGGAATAGCGCGGCTTGCCGCGCGAAGGAGGGATGCAGTTTGGACCTTATACTCGGCGTGGATGGCGGCAACTCCAAAACCTTCGCCCTGGTAGCCGACGCAGAGGGGCAGCTGCTGGGCTTCGGCCGGGCAGGGGGCAGCAACCATGAGAATGTGGGGTTCGCCGAGGCAGAGCGGAGACTTCATCGGGTGACTCACCAGGCGCTGGCTGAAGCGGGTATGGAGGGGCCGGTGGCCTTCGGCTTCTGGGGACTGGCCGGTGCCGACCTGCCCAGCGACTTCGAGCACCTCTATCCCATCGTGGAGCGGATCAACGCTGCCGAGAGGAATGTCATCAAGAATGACACCGTGGCAGCCATGGGTGCCGGCTTCACGCGAGGCTGGGGCGTGGGCATCATCTCCGGCACGGGGTTCAACGCCGGAGGCATCGCCCCCGATGGACAGGAGATTCAATTCATGGGGATGGGGGCTCCGACGGGCGATTGGGGTGGGGGAGGCGACATTGGCCCAGAGGTGCTTCGGCTCGCCTACCGGGGCTATGATGGCCGTGGGAACCCCACCCTCCTGACGGAACGGGCGGCCGAGGTGTTGGGGTTACAATCCATGAAGGATATCCCCCTTCAGATCCGTGCTGGCACTCTCGATCGCAGGACCATCTTCCAAGAGCTGCCTCCCTTGCTCTTCGAGGTCGCCTGCGAGGGGGATGAAGTGGCCTGCGAGCTGGTAACCCGCATCGGAGAGGAGATTGGGATCACTGCCAACACCATCATCCAGCGGCTGAGGATGGAGAAGCTGGATGTGGAGGTGGTGCTGGGGGGCTCCATCTTCAAGGGGAAGGGCCCGCTGTTCATAGACACCATCAGGGCCAGGGTGCACCGCGTGGCGCCCCGGGCGCGGATCATCCATCCCGAGTTCGACCCCGTGGTGGGGGCGGTGTTCCAGGCGCTGCGCTATCTGGGGATTGAGGCCGGGCCACAGGTGAGGGCAAACGTGCGGGCCACGCTGCCACCGGAGCTGACCCGAAGCGAGGAGGAATGAGGCCATGAGTTCACAGGGACTGACGCGAATGCGTTGGGCGGCGTGGATTCTGCTGACGCTGACCACTGCCTTTTGGCTGTGGTTCGGGATGGGCTCAGCCTGGGTGGAGAAGCTGGGGCTGGTCAACTGGGTGATGCACCTCATCCTCCCTGGGGGGCTTCTCCTGAGCACCCTGCTCGCGGCTTGGCGGTGGAGCGCTGTGGGAGGTGCGCTCTCGGCGCTGGAGGGGTTTTTGGCTATGGCGGCCATCCTCTGGGCCGCCGCGGGGCGGTACTCCCGTGAGTTGGCTTTAACCATGACTCTGACCCTGCCACTGCCCCTGCTGGTGGCTGGAGCTCTGCTTTTGCTCTCCCGAGGAGTGATGACAAAGGCCAAGTCGCTGGGAGGATAATGGAAGAAAAAAACCTTTGGAGGAGGTCCTCCACTGGGAGAAATGGTAAAGATTGAGAACCATGAATCTGGAACAAGGAGAAACCCTGTGGAGAGGCAGATCGTCTTCGAGAACGAAGGGCAGAAGCTCTACGGCATGTTGCATCTGCCCGAGGGCGTTAAAAGGGCGCCGGCTGCGGCTCTCTTCCACGGCTTCACCGGCACTAAGATCGAGCCCCACTGCATCTTCGTGAAGATGGCCCGGGAGCTCATGGCCCATGGCATCGCCGCCCTGCGCTTCGACTTCCGCGGCTCAGGCGAGAGCGAGGGAGACTTCGTGGACATGACCGTCGAAGGAGAGATCAGTGATGCCCTCAAGTCACTGGATTTCCTCCAGGCCCAGCCGGAATTGGACCCCCATCGCCTGGGGGTGCTGGGGCTGAGCCTGGGGGGACTGGTGGCAGCGTGCGTCGCGGGCCGCGATGCTAGAATAAAATCGCTGGCGCTGTGGGCGGCACTGGGCCTGGTAGAAGAGGTCACCCTCCTTGACGAGGAGCACCGGGAGGCAGCCCAGCAACAACTGGCCGAGCGGGGGTTCATTGACCAGGAGGGGAACCTCATGGGCGTCGCCTTCATAGAGGGACTCCCCAAGATGCGCCCTCTGGAGGAGGTGGCTTGCTATCACAGTCCAGCACTCATCATCCACGGCACCCGGGATGAGGCATTGAGCCTCCAGAACGCCCTGGCCTACCAGAAGGCAATCCCAGGGCGGACGGAACTGCGTATCATCCAGGATGCCGATCACACCTTCGACAGCCACGAGTGGGAGCAGGAGGTGGTCGAGGTCACCCGCGACTGGTTCCTGGAGACACTATGACATCCTTGAAAGCGAGGAGATATGCTATTCGATCCCTTCACTATCCACGGCAAGCTGACCCTTCGCAACCGCATCGTCCTGGCCCCGCTTTACCTGGCCCTGGACGGGCGCAGTGTCGAGTTCCGCGCCTTCTACGTGCGGCGCGCCCAGGGCGGAGTGGGATTGGTCATCGCCCCTCAGTCCACCCCCGGCGGGCTGGAGGATTGGGCTGACCCCGATTTCGGCGCCGCCTTTCGCCCCCTCATTGAGGGCTGCCATGCGGCGGGGGCCAAGATCGCCCTGCAGGTCTTCTCCGGCTCGGGTCCGGTGGACGCGCTTTCAACTGAGCAACTGGCCATCATCCCGGAGCAATTCGCACGGGCAGCGGTGGGGGTCCGCGAGGCGGGCTTCGACGGGCTGGACATCCACGGCGCGCACCATGCCCTCTTCATGCGCCTGCTCTCCCCCTTCCAGAACCACCGCGCAGACCGCTACGGTGGCCCCCCGGAGAACCGCTGGCGGGTGCAGATCGAGACAGTGAAGGCCATCCGCGCTGCGGTGGGGGAGGAGTTCCCCATCCTCTTTCGCTTCAGCGCGACGGACTTCGTGCCCGGTGGAGTGGACCTGTCACTGATCATCCCCTACGCTCAGGCACTGGCAGCCGCAGGGGTGGACTGCCTGGATGTGTCGGCCGGCACCTCCGACTCACCACCGTATAGCTCGCACCCCGACGAGGCACAGCCCTTGGGCTGCTTCGCCGACCTGGCGGCGGCCATCCGCGCGGCCGTGGAGGTGCCGGTCATCACCGTGGGCAAGATCGCGGCACGTGAGATCGCGGAGTCCATCCTGCGGGAGGGCCAGGCGGACCTGGTGGCCCTGGGCCGCCCCCTCATCGCCGACCCCGACTGGCCACACAAGCTGGCCGAGGGGCACGACGCAGAGATCGTGCCCTGTCTGTGGGACAACGCCGGCTGCCTGCGCGATTCGATCCACCGCGGGCTTCCCATCCGCTGCATCCAGAACCCCGATGTAGGGTTTGAGCATGAGACAATGGACTAAAACAGGGGGACAGGCTCTACGGCGGCTTCTACTACGGGATGCTGAATGAGGTGGAACGGGAGCGAGCCTTTGAGGAGATTGACCGCTGGATGAGAGGGCACCTGGGCAGCCTGTGAGAGGTTGACAACTACGACTGTTATGCTCATGGACAGTAGACAAACAAGGAATAGCGCAGCTTGCTGCGCGTTAGTGCGGGGCAAGCCCCGCTACAATCGGAGGAACCTATGTCAGAATTGCTCAGGGTCGGAATCATCGGCGCGGGCGGCATCGCCCACTACGCCCACATCCCGGGGTGGAAGAACCTCCCCGAAGAGGCAGAACTGGTCGCCATCTGCGACATCGTCCCTGAGAGGGCGGTGCGCGCAGCGGAGGCCAACGACATCCCCCATGCCTACGCTAGCGTGGAGGAGATGCTGGCCCATCACAAGCTGGACATCGTCTCGGTGTGTGTCCCCAACTCTGCACACCGGGAGTGCACCATCACGGCCCTGGAGGCAGGAGCCAATGTGCTGTGCGAAAAGCCCATCGCCATGAGCAGTGCTGAGGCGGAGGAGATGATCGCTGCGGCGGAGAGGGCCGGCAAGGTGCTGATGGTGGGTCAGAACCACCGGTTCGCGCCCGAGTCACAGGCAGCCAAGCGGTTCATCGAGGATGGACTGCTGGGTGAGGTGTACTACGGAGAGGCAACCGAGATGCGCCGTCGGGGCATCCCCGGCTGGGGGGTGTTCCACATCAAGAAATACTCCGGCGGGGGGCCCCTCATTGACATCGGCGTGCACGGGCTGGACCTGGTGCTGTGGCTGATGGGCAACCCCGACCCCGTCGCCGTCAGCGGCGTGACCTACCAGAAGTTCGGCAAGCGCCAGGATGTGGCCGTCACCTGGGCCGGGGAGTGGAACCGCGAGGAGTTCGATGTGGAGGACATGGCCGTGGGGCTCATCCGCCTGGAGAATGGAGCCACCATCATGCTGCGCATGAGCTGGGCGGCCAATGTGGAGGACGACCTTCACTCCATCCGGGTGGTGGGCACCGACGGGGGCCTGAAACACCCGCCCTTTACCCTCTTCCGCGAGCTGTCGGGCAAGCTGGTGGACATCAGCCCCAAGTGGCTGCCCCGGGTGGAAAAACCCCACTACGAGGAGATGAAACACTTCGCCGCCGTAGTGCGCGGCGAGGAGGAGCTGATCGTCCAGCCCTGGCAGTCGCTCCAGGTGCAGCGCATCCTCGATGCGCTGTACGCATCGGCGGAGCAGGGACGAGAGGTCCGGATCGAAGCCTAGCCCATATCAGGCCCACAGGATGAGGCCTGGCTCGAAGGGGCTGACCAGCTCCTCGTGCCGGGGGAGGAGGCGAAGCGTGTACCCGTGCCGCCCGCTCATGCGACAGGGGAGGGTCCCCACGAGAAGGTACTTTCCCTCCCCTATGGATTCCCGGCAGGTCATGGTGATGGTTTCCGCCGCTGCGATCTGCCGCTGGGGGTCCAAAGGGCCATAGTAGAGCTCCACCGAGACATCCTGGGGGGTGAGCGTGCCCAAGTGGACCTGAGCGCGGACCTCTAGCCTGTCGCCGACGGTGAGGTCTGAGGGGATATCCGCTTCCAGACTCTCAATGCGCAGCTCTGGCCAGTGTTCCCGCAGGGTGGCCTTCCACTGGGCCAGGGCTCGCGTGCTGGCCATATCCTGCCCCGCAAGGCGCTGGCGACGCCGGGCGGCGGGTAGGTAGAAGCGCACCGCGTAGTCGTGCACCATGCGGTGGGTGTTGAAGAAGGGGCAGATGTGCTGCATGGCGGCCTTCATACGGGCCAGCCACCCTCGTGGCAGGCCATCTGCCCCGCGGTCGTAGAAGAGGGGCACGATCACCCGCTCCAGGAGCTCATACAGTCCGTTGGCCTCCACCTCGTCTTGGACATGGAGGTCCTCATATTCCTCGCCCCGGCCGATGGCCCACCCGATCTCGGGCTGATAGGCCTCGGCCCACCAGCCATCCAGCACGCTCAGGTTGAGCACCCCATTCACTGCCGCCTTCATGCTGCTGGTGCCGCTGGCCTCCATCGGCCGGCGGGGAGTGCTCAGCCACAGGTCGGCGCCCTGCACCATGTAGCAGGCCATATCCATGTCGTAGTCCTCCAGGAAGATCATCCGGCGCCGAAACCGCTCCTGGCGGCTGAACTGGACAACCTGCCGGATGATCTCCTTGGCCGGGTTGTCCTGAGGGTGGGCCTTTCCGGCGAAGATGATTTGGACGGGCCGCTCCTCGTCGCACAGAATGCGCGCCAGCCTTTCAGGGTCCCACAGGATGAGGTTGGCGCGCTTATAGGTGGTGAAGCGACGGCCAAACCCGATGGTCAGGGCCGCCGGGTCCAGGGCTTCGCCCGCCTGGAGGGTGTCGGAGGGAGAGGCCCCGCGCTCCTCCATCTGCTGGTGCAGTCGCTGGCGGGCATAGACAATCAGTCGCTCGCGCTGTCGCTCATGGGTGCGCCACAGTTCCGCATCGGGGATGCGGGACACCCGCTCCCACACGGCAGGAGTGGCGGACTCCCTGATCCAACGTGGGCTCAGGTAGCGGGTGAACAGTTCGCCCATCTCCTCGGAAACCCAGGAGGAGGAGTGGATACCATTGGTGATGACCTCGATGGGCACCTCATCTTCCGGAACGCCAGGCCACACCCCCTGCCACATACGGCGTGCCACCTCCCCGTGCAGTTGACTGACCCCATTCCGGTAGCTGGCGTGTTTCAACGCCAGGACAGCCATGTTGAAGGGAGCTCCCTGATCTGACGGATTTTGCCGCCCCAGAGCCAGGAACTCCTGTTGAGAGAGGCCCAGGGAGCGGTAGTAATCCCCAAAGTACTTCTCTATCAGTAAGGGAGGGAACTCATCAATGCCCGCCGGAACGGGGGTATGGGTGGTAAAGATATTGCAGGCCGCTGCCAGCTCGCGTGCTTCAGCAACAGAAAGCCCCTCTTCCTGCACCAGACAGCGGATCTGCTCCAACACCAGGAAGGCAGAATGGCCCTCATTCATGTGGCAAATGGTCGGTCGGATCCCCAGCGCGCGCAGGGCCCGTAGGCCGCCGATCCCCAGCATGATTTCCTGTTGAATGCGCATTTCCCCGTCCCCGCCGTAGAGCTCATCGCTGATGTCCCGATCAGGGGGCCGGTTGGAGGGGATATTGGTATCCAAGAGGAACAGGGACACCCTTCCCACCTGGGCACGCCAGATCTGGGCACACACCTGACGGCCGGGATAATCCACTGTGATGGTCAGCGGGGTGCCATCCTCCTTTCGCTCCAGCTTGAGGGGCAGGTTGTAGAAATCGTGAATGGGGTAAGATTCCTGTTGCCATCCGTCGGCGCTGAGGTATTGGCGGAAATAGCCCTCCTGATACAATAGCCCCATCCCCACCATGGGCAGGCCCAGATCGCTGGCTGATTTCAGGCAGTCACCCGCCAGCACTCCCAACCCGCCGGAGTAGATGGCCAGGCAATCGAGGATGCCGAACTCGGCTGAAAAGTAGGCAATCGTCATCCCCTCCGGAAAGGGGTGCTGTGTTTTCTCGAACCAGGTCCCCGGAAGGTTCATGTACTGATCGAATTCCTGGCAGACCCTTTCCAGGTAGGTCAGGAAGGCCTCGTCTTCTGCGGCGGCCTGAAGCCGCGCCTGCTTGATCGTGCCCAGCATGAGGATGGGGTTGTGATGGGTCTCCTCCCACAGCTCCTCGTCCATCTGCCGGAACAGATCAACAGCCTGGACATTCCAACTCCACCACAGGTTGTAGGCCAGCTCCCGAAGGGGCTGTAACTTCTCCGGGAGAGAGGGGGACACAGTAAACTCACGAATGGCGCGCATGGCTCAGCATCCTCTCCACTTTGAGTAACACCTCGTGAATACTTCCTGTCGGGGCACAGCAGCGCGGGGCCGGCTACATCCGCCCGTACTTCTTGTATACCTCCATCATCGTCATCCCCGCCAACAGGTCAGCCCGCTGGCCGCGCTCCTTCGCCTCGATCTCCTCCGCCTTGATCAGCACCTCATAGGCCATCTCCTGAGGGATGACCATTACCCCATCGGCGTCGCCCACAATCCAGTCCCCTGGGTTCACACGAATGAGGCGGGTGAGGGTACCCGAGACGAAGATGGGCACGCCGAAGTCCACGGGCCGCCAGCGCCTGGCCGACTCCACAGGGCTGGTGTAGCGGCAGAAGCAGGGCCAATCGGGGATCTGGAGGATGCCCATGCGGTCGCGGGTGCCGCCGTCAATGACTACCCCCGAAGCACCATGCTGCTTGGCTGTCCAGCTCATCATCTCCCCCCAGTGGCCGACTGTCCCCTCCTTTTCGGCATTGATGACCACCACACAGTAGGGCGTCATGGCCTTGAACTGGCCCCAATCCCTGAACTGGGGCCTGTCCAGCTCGTCGCCCAGGCGGGGCTCGCGGGTGCCGTAGATAGGGAAGGCTGGCCCGGCCACGTGCATCTCCCACCGCAGGGGGCGGATGCCCAGGTCCATGCACTGGTTGGGCACGCCCAGCCTGTCCATCACGTCGTAGATATTGGCCGAGGCGATTTCGCCATAGCGGACCTTCATCTCAGCCACGGTGATCTCAGAAGGCATGGCTGGCCCCTCTCACGTTTCAAAGTAGCTCGATCCGGGGGCCAGGCGCGCCCGTGCCACATCCTCATTCAGCTCCAGCCCCAGCCCCGGCCCCTCGGGAACAGCAATGTAGCCCTCCTGGATGAGCGGCTCCTCGCGGGTGACCAGATCATCCCACCACTCCACATCCTGAGCGTGGAATTCGAGCAGGGTGAAGTTGCGCATGGTGGCGCACACCTGGGCGGCGGCCATGGTGCCTATGGGGCTGCAGACGTTGTGGGCTGCGAAGGGCATAAAATAGGTGTCGGCCATGTCGGCGATCTTCTTCGACTCCAACAGGCCGCCCGCCTTGGGGATATCCACCTGGAGGATGTCGCAGGCCTGGTGGACGATGAGCTCCCGCAGGCCGAGGCGGGTATAGAGGTTTTCCCCCGTGCAGATGGGGGTCATCGTCGCCGCAGCCACCCGAGCCATCGCCTCCCAGTTGCCCGGCGGCACGGGGTCCTCCAGCCATATCAAGTTGAAGGGCTCAAAGGCGCGGGCCATGCGGATGGCGTCGAGGGTGTTGTACCCCCAGTGCGCGTCAATAGCCAGGTCTATCTCATCGCCCAGAGCCTGGCGCAGGGCGGCCACCAGTTGCACCATGTGCTTCAGTTCGGCGGCGCTGAGGGGGCGCAGGTTGGTTTTGTTCCAGGCCCTTCCCAGGCCGATGGCCTCCCGCTCGACGAAATGGGCGGGATCGGTGTTGTCAATGTCGAATTTCAGCGCGGTGAACCCCTTGGCCACCACCTCTCGGGCGCGATCCGCCCAGGCACTGGGCTCGGGCTGGGCCCCGTGGTGTGAGTCGGCGTAGACCCGAACCTTATCGCGGTACTTGCCGCCCAACAGACGGTAGATGGGCACTCCCAGCGCTTTCCCCGCCAGGTCCCAGAGGGCGAGTTCCACCCCGCTGATGGCGGCCACCACTGTGCCCGCCTGCGAGTTCCCGCCCGACATCTGGCGCATCATCTTAGAGAAGAGCCACTCAATCTCCAGCGGGTTCTCCCCCTCCAGCACCGGCTTCAGCCGCCGCACAGCGGCCTCCACGCCAGCTCCCCAGTAGGCCTCGCCCAGCCCCACCAGCCCCTCATCGGTGTAGACGCGGACGAGAATCCACTCAAAGTTGCCCTGCACGACAGTGGTTCGGATGTCTGTGATCTGCATGTTTCCTCTCTCATGATTGCTCTCGGAAGTAGTAGGGTGTAGCGCAGCTTGCTGCGCGCTGACTTTCGCGCTGACGTGGGGCAAGCCCCGCTACACCGATAGCCTTTGGCACCTTACGGGAGATTTCTTATCTAATCCTCAGGCCATGCCTATCGTGTGGATTGTGGCTTTCGTCCCTTGCCACTCTAACGCCAGGTCAAGAGCCGCCTGAGGGGAAGGGGCCCAGACCAGGTTCAGCCGCTCCACCTCCTCCCGCGACAGGCCATCGCTGAAGAGGATGCATCGGCAGCCCAGCTCATCCAACACCCGCCCGGAGTGGACCATATGGGCTGCAGCGACCAGATCGGTGATCTCTCCCCCCTCGGCCAGCGCCTGCACCTCGCGGTAGGGCCGATACCCCCAGCGTGCCACCTCCGGGTGTTGCCGGGCCACCCCCTCAGAGCAGGGGGCGAACTGAATGACAGTCCCCCCTGGCTTAAGGAGGTACTCGGCCGTGACCATCCCCGCCGTCCCGCCATTCCACATGTCCGTTCCCCCTGTGCCGCAGAGGAGGATATCGGCCCGCTCAGGGGGTGGATCGAGGGCGAAGAGGTAGTCATTGGCCGCGAGGGCCATCCCCACGCAGCGGCGGAAGGCCAGCCGGAAATCCCCCGCGCAGAAGCCGATCACCTCCCCCTGGGGATTCGAAGCGTCGTTGAGCAGGAAATCCAGGCCTGACAGGTCAGCCGCCGCCTCGATCTCGTGGCGGATAGAGGTCTCCACCCGGCCGGTGATCTCCCGGCCCATAGTGGAGGCACTGGCCCAGTGGGTAGCCCCCGTGGTGAACCCTCCACCCACCCCTGGCTGCACGATCTTGGCCCCACCTCCCCAGCCCACGACCATGTGGGGCTTCGCACTGCCCAAAGCCACCTTCAGATCAGCCTTGTCGTACAGCCGATTGACCACCACCGGCGTGCCATGGGGCGTCTGGCCCAGGTCCACCAGGTTGGCCTCATCCTGCCACTCGTGGTTGAGGACGTGGAAGCGGGAGCAAATGTCGGGGCCGAGATGGCCATGCAGCTCTTCCTCGGTCATGGAGCGGTGGGTGCCCGTGGCCACGATGATGGTCACCTGCTCCGGCCTCAGGCCGCCGGCCTGTAGCTCAGCCAGCACCGG
Source organism: uncultured Anaerolineae bacterium (assembly GCA_964425465.1). Classification (GTDB taxonomy): domain Bacteria; phylum Chloroflexota; class Anaerolineae; order JAYEMR01; family JAYEMR01; genus JAYEMR01. The sequence goes on from CAYRNM010000005.1 coordinate 27,297, forward strand.
GGGAAGCATCTGGGGCAGGGGGGTGGTGCGGGTGTGGTCCGGCACGAGCAGGACCGCATCGCGCCGGCCACGAGTCAGCTCTTGCAGGGACGGGGTGCCTAGGGGAGCGGCCAAGGCCTCGGCCACGGCCGATGCCACGTCGGGCACGGCTTGTCCAGAGCGCATCTGCGGCAAGGTCAAGAGCTTCGCCCCGCGCAGGTCAACCTTCACCGCTCCCTGTCCATAGCGGAAACGCAGTCGCTTACCCATCAATCTCCTCCTGCTAGGCACCTTGGCCGAGCCCTTTACAGTCCCAGAATCGTGCGCAGAGCCTTCTCGATCTCTTCCAGATATGGCCCATCCAGGTGGCCGAGGACTCCGACGATCCTACGCCTATCTATCATCCGAACCTGCTCACAAAGCGCCACAGAATCCTCCCTTAAGCCACCACTTCCTGCGGGAACAAAAGCGTGCGAAGGCAAAAGAGCTCGTCGGATTTTCGTCGTAAAAGGCACAATGATCGTATGGGGGCTCACAGCATTCGCACGGTCAATCTGCACCACGACCACAGGCCGTATGCCGGCTTGCTCTGTGCCGACTACTGGATTCAAGTCACACAGAACCACATCGCCGCGGTGGATTGCTACCACTGGATATCTCCACGTGCCAAACGCTCTTCATAGTCTTCCAGGTTGGCTAAGTAGTCGGCGAAGTCTGATTCGGCCATCTCCAAGGCTTCAGCGAAGTGTAACCACAACTGCCAGCGTGCCCTGTCATGCTTCATCAGTAGAAAGTCAATAAAATCACTCACTTCCTGAACCAGGGGTTCGGGTAGTTGTTGAATCTTAGCGGTAGTCACATCATGCATAGTCATTCTTCGTCTCCTTAATCTTACCCTGGGCTCGACATAGCAGCTAACACTCCGGCTTACGCACCGTAATGCCCTATTATATCACCGATAGGTTAAGCACACAATAAGCCGCCTGCTATCATGCCCTCGCCCCCTGTATCTTGAGAATAGCCTCCGCGATGTCGTCCATATCCTCCTTCGTGCCCAACAGCATGGTCTGGGTGAGCCAGGCCCCCTCCTGGGTACAGGCCCGTTCGGTCACCGGACAGTTTGGCTCCTTGTATTCCACCTCCTGTCCCTCGACGAAGCGGCGCAGGCGGAGGATACCCTCTCGGATGGCACCGGCTTTGTAGAGAGGGGTGTATCCCGGGGCCATAGGGATTCCCTCCGCGCGCAGGGCGGCCAGGAACTCATCCCGCGCTAAGCCGCCGAAGGCCTCCTTATCATAACGGAAGACGAACAGGTAGTAGGCGTGTTCGGTCACTCGCTCATCGCGGTGCTGGGGGGTGATGCCTGGGATCTCGGCCAGGCGTTGGGCGAGGTAGGCCCCGTTGGCCTGCCGTCGAGCAGATAGCTCCTTCGCACGGTCAAGCTGGGCCAACAGGATGGCGGCCTGCTATTCGGTCATGCGGAAGTTGCTGCCCAATCAATTCCCTCTCCTGCAAGAGCGAGCGGGGTTCTATGCAGGCTCTACGCAGCCTGAGAAACCCGCTCGATTGACACTCCGCGAGTATCCTGTTCCCCTACTCTGTGGCTGATAGCTCGCCGATGTTCTCCTTGATCTTGGCCACCGCATCGAGGATGGCCTGTAGGCCTGAGCGATCAGCCAGGAGCACCTGGTGGGGGAGGGTGATCTGCTCCTCAGCACAGAAGCGCTCGGCCACGGGCAGGAATAGGTTCTCGTAGTCCGGCCAGGGCTTGGAGGATTCAGCCAGGAAGGGTTCGATCCGCTCCCGCCTGAAGGCTGGCTGTTTGTACAGGGGCATTCCATAACCGATACTGCAGGGCACCCCCTCAGACCTCAGCGCCTCCACAAAACGATCCCGATGGAGGCCATCAAACTGTTCGCTATCATAGCGGATGGTGAAGAAGTAGTACCCCCGCTGGGTGATGCGCTCATCCCGCTTGAGCGGCTCCACTCCGCTGATCTCCCGCAGCCCCTGAGCCAGGAACTCCCCATTCTCGTGCTTGAGCCGGACCTGCTCCCGTTTATACCGGCGCAACTGAGATAGTAACAACGCAGCGTGCAATTCGCTCAGCCGGTAGTTGGAGGCCAAGGCGTGGTGTTCGTAGCCGGGCCGTCCCACGACTCGCCCAATGTTGTGGAGGAGGCGGGCCCGTTCGGCCATCTCCTCGTCATCGGTCAGGACGATGCCCCCTTCGCCGGCGGTGAAGGCCTTGGATTCCTGAAAGGAAAATCCCCCCATGTGGCCGATAGCTCCCACCTTGCGCCCCTTCCACTCCGTGCCCTGGGCGTGGGCGCAGTCCTCGATCAGCACCAGGCCGTGCTGCTTCACAATGGGCAGAATGCGGTCGAAGTCCACGGGATAGCCGCCGTAGTGGACGGCTACCACCCCTTTGGTGCGATCGGTAATCGCCTCCTCGATCCCCCTCGGGGAGATGGAGACCGTGTCGGGCTCAACATCCACGAAGACGGGCACCGCTCCCACGGAGGTGACGATGGCGCTGGCCGAGGCGATGAAGGTCACCGCCGGGACCAGCACCTCATCGCCGGGGCGAATGCCACAGGCCAGGAGTGCCAGCTCCAGAGCGACCGTGCCGTTGCTCACGGCTATGGCGTGCTGGGCATCGTGATACTGAGCAAAGGCCCTCTCGAATTCCTCGACTCGGGAGCCAGGGTATATGCGGCACCAACGTCTGCTCTCCAGCGCTTCGAGAAGGGCCTGCTTGTCCCTCTTGTCAAGCATCGGCCACTGAGGCACCTCCAGCTTCTCGGCGGCTCTCGGGCCCCCATGGATCGCTAGTTTGGCCATGTCAGTTTTCCTCCTTGAATTACGCAACACGGAATACGCATCACGTATTACGTATTATCCCTTCAATCGCCTCCCACATTCGCTCCTGCATGTCCTCACGCAGCCCCAGCCGCCGGGCCCAGCCGACCTCGTAGCCGCCCTCAGGGAAGGCGTGAGCGGGCGGCAGGTAACCGAAGAAGCCGTTGGCGTAGCTGGCGGCCATAGGCACGCCAAACCCCATCTGCCACAAGCACCGCTTGAAGTCCACGAAGGTCTCGGCGAAGACCTCGCCGGGCTCACCTACCAATGCCACCTCGCCCACACCCAGGGCCATCACCTCCACTGAATCGAAGCTCTCAGGGTCAACGTAGGCCCGCAGCCGCTCCTCCAGGGGAGGCGCATTGTCACAGCGGATCTCCACCCGCGCCGATCCCACCCATGGCCGGCGGGAGGGTTCGCCCACCTGGATGGTCTGAGCGATCTTCCACGTTTCCTCTGCTACTGCCTGGCCCAGCTCCTCTGATTCCTCAAAGGTGCCGCCGCCCCGATCCCCAATGTGGAATCGCGGCCGGGTCTCTCCCGTGCCGTAGTAGTGAGGGCCCTCCGCCATGGTGTCAATGGTGTATTCGCCCGTGAGCTTAGCCCGCACGCCGCGGGTGTAGGGGTTGACGTTGCCCGTGCCGCCATTCACGTACAGCGCCACCACGCCCTCGCCCAGCCGTCCCTCCAGTTCTGCCGAGGCCACGCCAGGGAAATCGGCGGAGATGAGCAGGTTGTCGTAGCCCAGCACCACGGCGTGGCAGTTCCAGTTCACCACCGACCCCAACACTTGGCCCTCCAGATCCTCCACCCGCAGCACGGCCATCCCGGGGTCGGTGGGCCGGTCAATGAAGCGGCGGTTGATGGTGTAGCCATCCAACCGTCCTCGCCCGGCGCCTAGGCGGGCCGGCACGCGGTGCTCGTAGGCCTGCACGATGGCCTCGGCGACGAGGTCGGCCAGGGGCCGTTCCCAGTCCTCGGGGTGGTTGTCGTAGGGCCCGGAGTGGGTGTGGACGGTACAGAGGAACACGTTGCCCGCCGGGATGGGGGTACGTGCGGCCACCTGCTCGCGGATCTGGGCCACCGTGGGCTCGGTGAAGAAGCAGATCTCGTTGGCGCTCAGCGCCCAGATGGAGTCGTCGCCCTCCACCACCAGTGCCCGGCTGTGCAGGTCGTCGTGGACGCCGGTGGATAGCCCCTGGCGGTTGCTGTAGCCCGCCATCTCGGAGCCCACCTTGGGGGTGATAGTTAAGATGCCAAAACCCGCTTTCAATTCAGCCATTGCATGCTCCTTTCATCCAGCCGCTCCAGTTGCACCAGCAGCACCGCGGTGTGGAAAGCGCTCATGCGGAAGTTCCACCCTGCATCTTGTACAGGTGGCCCTCTTCGTCCATCCTCACAGCAACGATTATAGCTTGGGCCGGAAGAAGGAGCAAGCGAGGAAAAGCCAGAGGTCGCCCTCTTTCAGGCGATCTCTTTTTGCCATGCCGAAGCGAAGCCCTACCTACCCCTGTCCATCCGCACCCAGCCATACCCTGTTCAACAGGTCGTGTTGGAATCGAGTAGGGGGCGGCGGCTAACCGCCCCCTCTCACACCACCGGACATGCGGGGCCGCATCCGGCGGTTCGTCAAGCAGTACGCAGTTGATGGTAACGTTCGACGGGATGGTTCAGAATAGGTTGACACTTTGACAACTTCATAGGCTTGCTAGAAGC
>CAYRNM010000006.1:0-31748 GCA_964425465.1 uncultured Anaerolineae bacterium
CTCCCAGGGGGATGGGGCAGCCCAGTTCATCGCCCGCAGTGAGGTGGATCAGGCCCAGGTGATCGAGATCATCGAGCGCGACCTGAAAATGCCCTGCCTGAAGCTCTCCATCCGCGCCGGCAGCCGGGTGCGCAAGGCGGTCATCCCCGCCGCCGGCTTCGGCACCCGCCTCTTCCCCGCCTCCAAGGCCGCCAAGAAGGAGCTCTTCCCCATCGTGGACCGGGATGGCATCGCCAAGCCCGCCATCCTGCTCATCGTGGAGGAGGCACTGAGCGCCGGGATCGAGGAGGTGTGCATCATTGTCCAGCCCGCCGATCTGGAGGCCTTCCGCTCTTTCTTCAACGTGCAGGTCTCCATCGAGAACTACAACAAGCTGCCCCGCCATTTCCAGGAGTACGCCCGGCGCCTTCTGGACCTGGGACGGCGGGTGAGCTTCGTGACTCAGGCCACGCAGGAGGGTTTTGGCCACGCGGTGTACTGTGCGCGGGAGTTCGTGGGCAACGAGCCTTTCCTGCTGATGCTGGGCGATCACCTCTATCGTTCGGATATGGACCTCCCCTGTGCGCGCCAGCTCCTCGACGTCTACGATCAGCACGGGCTGAGCGTGGTGGGGCTGAAGCGCACGCCCGAGGAGGAAGTCGTCAGCTTCGGCACGGTGACCGGCGTATGGCTGGAGCCGGAGCGGCTGCTCTCCATCTCCGAGTTCGCTGAGAAGCCCACCACCGAGTACGCGCGGACCAACTTGAGCATTGAAGGGCTGCCGGAGGGGGAGTACCTGACCGTGTTTGGCCAGTACATCATCAAGCCCCAGATCTTCGACTACCTGGAGGAGCACATTGCCAACAACGTGCGCGAGCGGGGCGAGTTCCAGCTCACCTCCTGTCTGGACCGCTTGCGTCAGGAGGATGGCTTTCTGGGACATGTGGTGGAGGGCCGCCGCTTCGATATCGGCCTGCCCGATCGGTATGTGGAAACCTTGAAGGCCTTTGTGGAGGGATAATCCGATGGACTATCTTGGCCAGTACACACCTGATCCCAACTTTGACCGGCTGCTCACCCTACTGCGAAGAGAGGGCGAGCCCGATCGAGTGCCCTTTCTCGAGCTTTTCGCCGACCAGGAAATCATGGAAGCGGTCCTGGGCCAGCCCTTTCCCCCCATCATGGACCTACCGGGCGTGGTGGATCGGGAGCTTGAGGCCCGTTATTGCGACCTCTTGATCGAGTTTTATCACACCCTGGGCTATGACTACGTGAGGGCTCTGCCCCGAGGCGGGGAAATGGACTACGGCCGTTTGGAGCTGGAGGACACCGCGGCCTTGTCCAGAGGGAAACGGGAGTGGGCCCGCGAATCCGACGGGCTCATCACCCGTTGGGAGGATTACGAGCAGTACCCCTGGCCCCGCCCCGAGGACGTGGACTATTGGATGGTCGAATATCTGGCCGATCATCTGCCGGAGGGGATGAAGCTGATCGGCCACGGCGCGAGCATCCTGGAGCCCGTGACGTGGCTGATGAGCTACCACAATCTTGCCATAGCCCTCTTTGATCAGCCCGATCTGCTGGAGGCCATGTTCGAGCGGGTGGGAAGTATGAGCCTCCAGTTGTGCGAGGCCCTGTGTCAGTTCGACGCCGTCGGTGCAGTGTGGATCAGCGATGACATAGGGCATCGCTCCGGGACGATGATCTCCCCACAACACCTGCGCCAGTACGTGTTCCCCTGGTGGAAGCGCATCGCCGAGGTCATCCACGGGTACGGGCGACCTGTCCTGCTGCACTCCTGCGGCAATCTGGAAGTGGTCATGGAGGACATCATCGAGGACGTGAAGATTGACGCCAAGCACTCCTTCGAGGACACCTTCTTGCCCGTGACCGAGGCCAAGCGGAAGTATGGGGATCGCATCGCGCTCCTGGGGGGAATTGACGTGGACTTCCTCTGCCGCGCCTCAGAGGAGCAGGTGAGGGAGTACGTGCGGAATGTGATTGACGTCTGCGCTCCCGGAGGGGGCTACGCCCTGGGCACGGGCAACAGCGTGGCCAACTACATTCCAGTTCAAAACTACCTGGCTATGTTAGACGAAGGGCGTCGCTACGGCGTTTACCCTTTGACGGGATGAACCACGATGGAGTAGCGGGGCTTGCCCCGCGCCAGCGCGCAGCAAGCTGCGCTATTCCTGATTTGGCTCTCGGGCATACTTTGCAGGGGAGTTTGTTGAAGGAAGCAATTCCGGCGACGTAACTGAAAGGCATCACATGTTCGATCTCCTCATCCGCAACGGACGGATCGTGGATGGCACGGGCAATCCCTGGTACCGGGCCGATGTGGGCATCCGGGGAGAGCGCATCGCGGCCATCGGCCACCTGGCCGGAGCTGAGGCCGGCCACGTGATAGACGCCCAGGGGCAGGTCGTCTGCCCCGGCTTTGTGGACCCCCACAGCCACTCCGACCTGTACCTCCTGGCCCACCCCCACCACGAGCCCAAGATCCGCCAGGGGGTGACGACGGAGGTCCTAGGCCAAGATGGCATCTCCTACGCCCCCGTCTCCGACGAAGGTATGGCTTACTGGCGGGACTACTGGAGGGCGGTGGATGGGCGGCCGGAGCTGGATTGGGGCTGGCGGGGAGTGGGCGAGTTCCTGGCCTGTTTTGACCAGCGGGTGAGCCCTAATGTGGCCTATTTGGTGCCCCATGGCACCGTGCGCTACGAGGTGCTGGGGCTGGCTGACCGACCGCCGACGAAGGGAGAACTGGCCCACATGGAGGAGCTCGTCGCCCAGGGGATGGAAGAGGGAGCGGTGGGCCTCTCTACCGGCCTCACTTACCTCCCCGCCTTCTACTCCACCACTGAAGAACTCGTCGCCTGCTGCCGTGCCGTGGCCCGCTATGGTGGGGTTTACGTCACTCACCTGCGGGACTACGGGGAGCACATCGCCGAGGCCATCGAAGAGGCGCTGACCATCGGTCGCGAGACGGGCGTGCCGGTGCACATCTCTCATTTCAATGGCCGGGCGGAGGAGTGTTTGCCCCTGATGGATAGAGCGCGGGCTGAAGGGCTGGATGTCACCTTCGAGAACTACCCCTACCTGGCGGGCTGCACCCTGCTTTCCCACTTCCTGCCCCGCTGGGCCCAGGCGGGCGGCATCCCCGACACGGTGGCCCGGCTGCGCGACCCGGCAGTGCGGGAGCGCATTCAGAGGAAGATGGCGGGCACGCATGAAGGCCAGTGGCAGAATTACCTCATCTGTGCCGTGGGCACGGAGGCCAACCAGTGCTACGAGGGGCTGCTGCTCCCGGAGGCGGCGGAGGTGGCCGGAAAGGGAGTAGTGGACTTCATCTGCGATCTGATCGTCGAGGAGCGGCTGGCAGTGACGGTGGTGCAGTACCATGTCCACCGCACCGAAGAGGACCTGCGGGCCATGACGAGACACCCGGCCCACATGGTCTGCACCGATGCCATCTTCCTCGGCTCCCACCCTCATCCTCGAGGCTACGGCACCTATCCCCGCTACCTGGGGCACTATGTGCGGGAAGAAGGGGTGCTGACGTTGGAGGAATGCATTCGCAAGATGACCTCCCTCCCCGCCCACCGCTTTGGCCTGTGGGACCGGGGGCTGCTGTCGGAGGGATGCTTCGCCGACCTGGTGATCTTCGACCCCGATGCTGTGCAGGACACCGCGACCTTCGAGAGCCCATGTCAGTATCCCCTCGGCATTGACACCGTCATCGTCAACGGCCAGGTGGTGTTGGACAATGGCCAGCACACCGGAGCGACGCCAGGTCGAGGCCTGAAGCGTGGTATGTCATACACAGAAAGCGTATTTGCCAGGTAGCTCCATGTAGAAGGGAGTTACCAGCATAGCTTGGGGGTGGGTACATTAGGGTTCTGGCTGTATAGGATGGACAAGGTGCCATAGTCGATCTTGATGATGTAGTCTTGTCTTGAAGGCCCACCTCGCGTGCGCTGCGCGGGTGATGCACAAGCTGTTAGAGGGCTTGTTGAATTGAGTGAGAAAGTGGCTCTGGTCCATAGAAAGAGACTTCCTGGGAGGAGTGGAAACCTTCCTGCGGGAAGGGTGGCAATGGGTGAGAGGGAGGAAAAGAGGGGGAGATTCATGTTGCGCTTTGGCATTGAGCTGATGCAGCCGGGCTTGCTGATAGAGCAGGCGTTGGAGTCAATTGTGCGCCCGGCAGGGGTCAAGCCAATGGAGCTGTCACTGGATGTGGCTTCCGCAGTGGGGCGCATGGCCGATTTGGGCTTTAACCTGATCGAACTGAACCCCGACCTGATGGTCTTCTTCCCCCAATGTTTCAATCTGCCCTCGGTGGAGCGCCTGCGGGCGCTGAAGGCCTCGCGCGGCCTGAGCTATACTCTTCACCTGCCCCTGTGGTCGGTGGAGCTCTCCACACCCGTCCAGCCTGTCCACCAGGGATCGGTGAACGTGCTGGTGGATGGGGTGTTGCGGATGGCGCCTCTGGAGCCGGAGGTCTATGTACTGCATGCCACCGGTGCCCTGGCGGCCGAGTTCGGCCGCATGGCGGCCCTGGAACCCGTGCGCCCCCTGGTCATCCGCCTGTTTCTGGAACAGGCTCGGCGCAGCGTGAAGAGGCTGTTAGACTGTACCGGGCTTCCGTCACGGCTGCTGGCTGTGGAGAATGTCGAGTTCCCTCTGGAACTGACGCTGGAACTGGCTGAGGAGTTTGACCTGTCGGTGTGCCTGGACACAGGCCATCTACTGGCCGGGTATTCGGGCGATGTGACGCTGGAGGAAGCCCTGGAGCGCACCTTCCCTCGCCTAGCGGAGGTACACCTGCACGACGCCTACCGCCGACGAGCCCCCGACGGCTTGGTGCGCGTAGCCGACCACCTGTCCCTCGGCGAGGGCGACCTGGCAGTGGAGTGGTTCCTGGGCCAGCTTGAGGAGGCTGACTTTAGCGGGCCGGTGATTTTCGAGCTGACCATTGAGGAAGCCCATACTTCACTGGAGGTAATTCGAGCCCGCTGTCCCGACCTGCTGCCTTGACCTCTGGGTTCTGCCATTCAGCACAAGAAAGCGCCTACGATTGGGAAAGATCGTAGGCGCTTGCCTCTATAGCGGGAGCGGATGGGAGTCGAACCCACCGTGGCTCGCTCTGCGCAACCCACCAGACGGTTTTGAAGACCGCGGAGCCCACCGGGACTCAACCGCCCCCACACGCCCCTTAATGATACACCCACTTGCCAGCAAGTCAAACAGCAAAACACATCCGCTGTAATTCACGCCCCTTTACGCTTTTTCAACGCTCTTTTTACCCTTTCTTTACCCTCAAGCAGGACGCAGTGTGTTATCATATCATCGCGGGCGAGATAGGCGAAAGCGCAGGCCGTCCGATTTGTCTCTCCTTCTCGGTTTCTCCTCCTTTGCAGAAACATTGTCGGCCGCTCCTGCATCCTGGTTCTGACCTCCGGCCGGGACGGGAGCCTGGACAGAAGCCGCCTTACCATGGTGAGGCGGCTTCTGCTTTGTGCGCTCCTCAGCGAAACTGAGGCAGCCACTCTGCTTGGGCCTCGAAAAGCTCATCCACCATGTGCTGAATCTCCCGAAGGGGAAGCATCGCTGCCGTGAGGGGGTCCAGCGCTACCGCCTGGAAGGCGGCCCGCCGGCTACCCGTGAGCGCGGCCTGCACTGCCAACTCCTGCAGATTGATGTTGCTGCGGTTCAGCGCTGCACACTGTGACGGCAGGTCCCCCACGTAACAGGGCCGCACCCCCGTCCTATCCACCAGACAGGGGACCTCCACACAACAGCCATGCGGAAGATTGGTAATGAGGCCGGTGTTCTCCACGTTGGCATTCACCCGTCGGGACGTGTTGGTCTCCAGGGAGTGGATGATGGAGATGCCGTACTCGTGGGAGCGGCGGATCTCAAAGGGTTCCTCTCCCGCGACCTGACGGCGGATGCGCTCATAGTGGGGCTGCCAGCCGGTCTGGCACAGCTCCAGGTAATCCCAGCGAGGGGTGGCGAACTGCTCGATCAGTTCCTTCCGCTGGCGAAAATAGGGCACGTACTCGCTCATGTGGTGAGTGGATTCGGTGACGAAGTAGTCGAAGTGGCGCATCACCTCGAAGCGCACCCCATCCTCCCGCCACTCCGGGTCCTCCAACTTGGCCCGCAGCAAGGGATAGGCATCTTTCCCCTTCCATTTAAACTCCAGGAACCAAGCCATGTGGTTGATGCCTGCCACCCAGTAGGTCACCTCCTCGTAGGAAGCGCCAATGTAGCGGGCCAGTTGCATGGCTGTCCCCTGCACGGAGTGGCAGAGACCGATGTTGCGGATTCCGCCGGCCTCATTCATAGCCCAACAGTTGATAGCCATGGGGTTGGCGTAGTTAATGAGCAGCGCCTCGGGGCACAGCTCGCGCATGTCGTGGCAGATGTCCAACAGCACGGGGATAGTGCGCAGGCCACGGAAGACCCCTCCGGGGCCGATGGTGTCCCCCACAGTCTGGTCAATGCCATATCGCAGGGGGATCTGAATGTCGACCTCGAACATCTCCAGGCCACCCACCTGAATCATGATGATCACGTAGTCGGCATCCCGCAACGCCTCGCGCCGGTCCAGGGTGGCTTGGATCTCCATCTCTGCTCCCCCCTGAGCTACCATCCTCTCCGCCAGGGCGGTGATCAGCCTCAACCGCTCCGGGTCAATGTCCATGAGGGCGATGATGGAATCGCGGAGCTCCGGAAAGGTGAGGATATCGGAGATGAGAGTGCGGGCGAAGACGACACTGCCGGCACCGATGAGGGCAATTTTGGGCATGGGTTTCCTCCTGCCAAAGGATTATCTATTCCTTGACGGTGGCCGAATCGTCATGGGATCGTGGGTCGCGGATCAAGAGCTCCACGTTGCGATCCAGTGGGGTGCCTCGCGCGCTGTCATAGCCACCCTGAGAGTCTGAGAAAGCCACTTGCCTGGATATGGCAGCCAGTTGCAGCTCATTCATACCATCCTGCGGGGTGGGGTCAAGGGCCTGGGCTGGATCCACCGGGGCGCTGTGGTCAACAATGGTGTTGAAGATGAACAGGGTGCCATCCCCATTGTCCACGATCTCCAGCCGGCCGGGTCTTGACGCGCCCAGATCTTGTGCCGATGAGTGTGCCCCGCGACATGGAGGATGACATTGGGGAAGCGGTGCAAAAGGGCCTCGAACTCCGGGCCCAAGACACTGTAGTCACCAGGGGTTGGCCCTGGATTCGGGGAGCACAGGGCCTCGCGTGTGTGGTGGGAGAAAAGCACTAGGAGTTTGTCTTTGTTCTCCGCCTCGATCAGATAGCCTGAGGGGTCATAGTAGTGGCTGCTGTGGGCTATGAGCTGCCCTTCTAGCCAGGCGAATTGCTCAGCATCCATGCTGCCGTTGGCGCCACCGCCCTCATTAACGGAATCCAGGGCGACGAACTGCACCCCCGGGACAGGCTCAAAGCTGTAGTAGCCCTTGTCCTGGATGATATTCTTCCATCCGAAACCATGGCCGACTGGGGTCCCCTGCGTGGCGAAGTGGGCGCTCATGAAGGCCCGGTGGGACACCAGGCGGCGGTTCCTGTCAGGGGGGACGGTCCGCACATCCGCTTCGCGCTGGGTTTGCAACTCCAGCAGGCAGTCCGGTGAGCCGCACAGCCGCTCGACGGCATCCAGGCCGAAGACCTTGCGCTGGCTGAGGGCGATGAGCTGCCAGCGCCACTGGATCGGGAGGGTGCCCTGCACCTCATCGTGTAAGTCGGTGAGATGAGCGAAGAAGAGGAGAGACTGGCGGCGTTGAGCTCGTCCCTCCTGGGCGATGGCTCCCAAATCTTCGCGCACGGTGTAGGGCTCACCGGGATGCACCTCTTCCAAGCGGCCATCGCCGTCAGCATCGAGTATAAGGGTATCGAGAGTGGTGAAGCTCTCAGGAGTAGCGGTCACCACCTTTACGATCAGGCTCAAGAAGAGCAGTAGCAAGGTTAAGAACACCAGTGACTTCTTGATCATGGGGGGTTATCTCCACTCGACCCAAGAGGACTACACCAGGCCTATTGTACCACAACTCGAAGGACAAAGCTAATCATCCTCCTGTTGGCGTTACCCAAGCGATGTGGTATACTTCAGTGCTGGCGCTTCAATGAGCAGCGGGAGTGGAGGATGGACGGCTTCTTCGAGCGGGTATGGGATCTGGTGTGCCAGATACCGCCTGGACAAGTAGCGACGTATGGTCAGATCGCTGAGATCTTGGGATCGCCCCGGGCGGCGAGGACGGTGGGCTGGGCGCTTCACGCCCTGCTGGAAGGGTCAGGTGTCCCCTGGCATCGGGTGATCAATCAGGAAGGCCGGATCAGCACCTCCAAGCATCCTCAGGGCTATGGTGAACAACGCTGCCTCCTAGAGATGGAGGGTGTGGAGTTCGATGAGCAAGGTCGAGTGAACCTGCACATCTACGGCTGGGACGACCCTCTTCACTTGCTGAGGGAGCCTGAAGAGGTCTCTTGACATACTCATGGTCCTCAAGTATAATGTGACCGTCGTGACTTCAAACTACAACTCGCCATAGAGGAGGCAGCGAATAATGAAAGTCGAATTCTACGGCCACGTCAGGCAATATCACCATCTAAAAGCAGAGGTTGATGCCGCGATCCTGGAGGTGCTGGAAAGCGGCCAGTATGTGCTGGGGCCCACGCTGGCCCGTTTCGAGAAGGAGCTGGCGGCGTATTTCAATATGAAGCACGCCATGGGCTGCAACTCGGGCACCGATGCCCTCTGGCTGGCCTTTCTGGCGCTGGGCATTGGCCCTGGCGATGAGGTCATCACGGTGGCCAACACCTTCTTCGCCACAGCGGAGGCGATCTGGTTCACCGGCGCCAAGACGGTGTTTGTGGAGATCGAGCCGGATACGTGCAACATGGATCCCACCCAGATCGAAGCGGCCATCGCAGACAAGACCAAAGCTATCTGCCCGGTGCACCTCTACGGCCAAGTGGCTAACATGCCCGCCATCGCCGAGATCGCCCAGCGACACCATCTGCTGGTGATCGAGGACTGCGCCCAGGCGATAGGCGCGGCCGGCGATGGGTTCGCCATTGGCGAACTGAGCGACGCGGTGTGCACCAGCTTTATCGTTCAGAAGAACCTGGGCACTTTTGGCGACAGCGGCGCGGTCCTCACCAACCGCGATGACATCGTGGACCGCATCCGCGCCCTGCGCAACCACGGCTCGCTCAAGCGCTCCTACCACAGCATGGGCTATAACAGTCGTCTCGACGACTTGCACGCCAGCATTCTCAGCGTGAAGTTGAAGCGGATTGACGAGTGGAACGACCGCCGCCGTGAGATCGCCGCGATGTACACGGAGGGGCTCAAGGACTTGGGCTGGATCAAGCTGCCTTACGAAAAGCCCGGCTACCGTCATGTCTATCATCTTTACGTCATCGAAGTGGACCAGCGCGACGAAATGCTCAAGTACCTCAACGACGCGGGCATAGATGCCAAGACCCACTATCCCATTGCCATTCACCAACAGGAGGGTTATCCCTGGGGTAAGCCCGCTGACTTGGACGTTTCATTGCCCTTGTCCGAGAAGTCGGCCGCCAGTGTCATCTCTCTTCCTATGTTCCCCGAACTGACGCAGGAAGAGATTGACTACGTGATTGAAACGGTCCGCGCTTGGGGAGGATAAATGGGTAACGGAAAGACCTACACCGTCGCGATTGCCGGGCTGGGCAAACGCGGCACACATCACGCTCAGGCCTTTTCCCAGAATCCACGTTTTCAGCTTGTGGGCCTGTGTGACATTGACCAGGAGCGGCTGGATGCGGCGGCACAGGAGTTTCATGTCTCGTACACCCACACCGACGTCGCGCAGATGCTGGCCAATACCCAGCCCAATGTCTTTTGCTTTTGCACGCTGCCTAACCTTCGACTGGAGTTCATTCGGGCGGGCGTTGAGGCGGGCGTGCAGCTCATCGCCTACGAAAAGCCGATGGCGACCTCGACCAACGAGGCTTTGGAGATCATGCGGTTGCTGCGCGATGCGGGCATCAAGTCGGTCGTCAGCCACCAGCACCGCTACGGCGAGCACTACAAAAAGGTCAAAGAGATCATCGCCAGCGGGGCCATCGGGCGCGTCCACACGGTCTATGGACATGCGACCGGTTGGATGCTGCACATGATGACGCATCTGATAGACTATATACGCTGGTACAATGACGAGGCCGAGGCCGAGTGGGTCGTGGGGCAGGCGGCGGGCAAGGAGAAGTTCGAGGACATTCACCCTTCGCCGGACTATATCGCCGGGCTGATCCAGTTTGAAAATGGCGTGCGCGGCATGGTCGAGTGCGGTGAGGGGGCGCCCGATGTGCCCGAAGTGGACTACTGGTGGCGCAAGTGTCGCATCGGCGCGCAAGGCACCGAGGGATTCGCTGAAGTCCTGACCGGAGGGGGTTGGCGCGCGATCACCCGTGACTCGGAGGGCGTGATTTCAGGGTCCGGCAGCATGGACTATGCGCACGATATGCCGCCCTACGTCCAGCAGATCGCCGACTGGCTCGATGATCCTACACAGGTCCATCCCTGCAACGGCGAGAGTGCCTTCAAGGGCTTTCAGATCATGATGGCTATCTGTCGTTCGGCGGTGCGACGCGGTAAGGTATTCCTGCCGCTCGGCCCGGGCGAGCCGGAACTGGAGGCTCTGAAAAACGCGCTGCCCTGAACCGCACTCATTGGCAGTTCACCTCGCCCCTCTCTTGAACGCTTGATGCCCAAACGGGCATCCAGTGTTTTGTTTGAGGTCTCCACGCTGACCAGGAAGCAGCCCTTTGGCAGCACCTTTTGATCCTGCTGAAAGCCATCCCTTACGCCCTGACTGCAGACGGCCGACGACAGATCGCTGAGATGACAGCAGTCGGTGGTCGGCGGTCGCGAGCGCAGCGAGCCTGGAGGAACTTTGAAGTGGAGACAGGCGGTGTCTAAAGTCATCGGCATCATCGGCGGCATGGGGCCGGAGGCGACGGTGGACCTGTTCGCCAAGATCGTGTGCGCCACCCCAGCTCACAGCGATCAGGAGCATCTGCACCTCCTCATTGACAACTACCCTCAGATACCCGATCGGCAGGCGGCGGTGCTGGAGGGTGGCCCGGACCCCACGGCGGCGCTCCTGGAGTCGGCCCGGCGGCTGGAGGAGGCGGGGGCGGAGCTATTGTGCATGGCCTGCAATTCAGCCTACATCTTCCTGCCCCGCTTCGCCCACCAGCTCCGCATGCCCATGCTGGACATGATCTCCCTCACCGCCCAGACCCTCTCTGAGCACCAGCCGCCCATCCTTCGGACAGGACTGCTGGCCAGTGGGGCCATTTACGCCAGCGGGCTCTACCAGCAACATTGTGCCCCTCTGGGGATCGAGATGCTCACCCCTGATCAGGCCGGCCAGGAGGCAGTAATGGCCTCCATGTGGGAGGTGAAAGCGGGCCGTATCAGCCCACGCACTAAGGCGCGATTGACGGCGGTGGCAGGGGAGCTCGTCGCTCAGGGGGCTCAGGCGGTGGTCCTGGCCTGCACGGAGTTGCCCCTGGTGCTTCGCCAGGGGGATTTGCCTGTGCCGGTGATGGATCCCACCCAGATTCTGGCGGAGGCGGTGGTGGAGCGGGCTTGGATGGAGTGAGGAGGGGCCAATAGCGCTCTTTGGTCCTGAAACCCCTCGTTGCCCTGTCAGTGCAGGATGTGTATAATAGCCTCTGTTGGGTTGGCTATTGGAGCTCACACGGGAGTTAGCCAGGAGAAACAAATGACATTCGCCAATTCCATGCCTAAGGCGGCTTTACGTGCTTTAATTGAACTGACCGGGCAGCCAGAGCTCGACTTGGCCGTGCTGGCGACGCTGCGGGACGCACTCGAATATCGCCTGGAGAAGATAGACGAAGCGTTGGAGGCTCTGGAGAGGAAATATGGCATGAGCTTTGCGGAGTTCGAGGCCCAGGGTCGCGCCCAACAGTTGCCCAATCAGTTTTCGTACGAAGTGGAACAGGACTACTTTGAATGGGACAGCCTGGTCACGCGCAAGAGAAAGCTTCAGGAGTTCGCTGAGTGGCTGATCTGAGGCTCCACGAGTTCATTGACACCCTCCGCCAGGCCTGCGACCGATCCGATGCCGTGACCAGTTATGACATCCGCGTTCAAGACAACGCTACAGTCAAGATCCGTGTCCTATTGGTAGCAGATGCTTTTATTGATGTTTACTACAACCCTGAAACCGGCCGTTGTTCCTTCGTCTTGGTCCGCAAGGGGCGGCGGATATATGGAGCCGACAATGCCTTCATTGGCTGGCACGTCCATCCCTTGGAGAATCCAGAACAGCACATTCGGACACGGGAGGTATCCTTCGCCGACTTCCTGGCCGTAGTCGAGGAATGGATTCAGAGAGAGACACAGTACCAGCAGCATCGCTACAAAAGCCAGCATTCCCTGCGCAGTGGAACCTCCTGACCACTTCCAACGTCTTAAAGGTGGAAAGGAGGTCCAAATGCTCAAGCGAATGCTGGCTTTGTTTCTTCTGTTGGCCATTTTGGTGGTGCTGGTTCCGGCTTCCCCCACCTGGGCCGACGGCATCATCATCCCCAAACCACCGCCCCATCTCCCCCAAGTGTGGCCCGAACTGACAATCAAATATCACCGCGTGCAGGTGGCGATCACCGACCAGGTGGCCACCACCCGCGTGGATCAGGTCTTTCTCAACGAGGCCGATTTCCCCGTAGAGGGCACTTACATCTTCCCCCTGCCTGAGGAGGCAGCCATCTCCCGCTTCGACATGTGGGTGGATGGCCAGCGGCTGGAGGGGAAGGTGCTGGATCGGGATGAGGCCCGCCACATCTACGAAGAGATCGTCCGGGAGCGCAAGGACCCGGCTCTGCTGGAGTACGTCGGCCGGGACGCCTTCCAGGCCCGCATCTTCCCTATCCCCCCTCATGGCGAGCGACGGGTCCAGATCGAGTACCAGGAGGTCCTACCCATGGATCAGGGTCTGGTGCGCTACATCTATCCCCTCAACACCGAGAAGTTCTCCGCCCGCCCCCTGGAGGAGGTGTCGGTCAGCGTGGAGCTGGAGTCGGTGGCCCCGCTCAGGGCGATCTACTCTCCCAGCCATCCGGTGGCTGTAGATCGAGAACATGACCACTATGCCCGGATCGGCTACGAGGCCCGCGACGTGAAGCCCGACACCGATTTCGCCCTCTACTACTCCGTGGCTCAGGAAGAGGTGGGGCTGAGCCTCCTCAGTTACAAGCCACCCCAGGGGGATGGGTTCTTCCTGCTGCTGGTGGCTCCGCAGGTGGAGGTGGAGGCCGAGGAGGTGATCGCCAAAGACGTGATCTGCGTGCTGGACACCTCGGGCTCCATGCAGGGGCAGAAGCTGGACCAGGCGAAGGAGGCGTTGCGCTTCGTGCTGGACCACCTGAATGAGGGTGATCGCTTCAGTATCGTGGCCTTCAGTACTGGCGTGCGCGCCTACGCCAGCCAACTCCGGCCCGCGTCCGAGGCGCTGGAGGCCAGGAAGTTCGTGGACCGGCTGGAGGCCTTGGGTGGGACAGACATCCACCGCGCGCTGCTGGAGGCCCTCTCCCGTGCCGACCCCGAGCGGCCCACCATCCTCATCTTCCTCACCGACGGGCTGCCCACCGAGGGGGTCACAGAGGCGGATGCCATCCTCCGAACTGTGAGCGATGCCGCACCGGACAACGTCCGTATCTTCCCCTTCGGCGTGGGCGACGATGTCAACACCCTGCTGCTGGACCGGCTTGCGGAGGCGCATCGAGGGGCTACCGGCTACGTGCGTCCTGGCCAGGCCATTGACGAAGAAGTCTCAGCCTTCTACGCCAAAGTGAGCACGCCCCTCCTGGCCGACCTGGAGCTGGACTTCGGCCCCATCCTGGTAGAAGACATCTATCCCTATCCCCTGCCGGACCTCTTCGCTGGCACGCAACTGGTCGTCGTAGGCCGCTACCGCCAGGGAGGGACGACAGAGATCACACTGAGCGGGGTAGTGAATGGCGAGCCGCGCCGCCTGACCTATGAGGGCATCCATTTCCAACAGGAGGGGGGTGAAGCTTTCATCGCCCGCCTATGGGCCACGCGCAAGATCGGGCACCTGCTGAGCCAGATACGGCTGCGCGGCGAATCACAGGAATTGGTAGATGAAGTGGTGGCTCTCTCCATCCGCTACAGCATCATCACCCCCTACACCTCTTTCCTGGTGGAGGAGCCGGAGGCGGCGCTGACCCAGAGCGGGCGGCGAGAGATTGTGCGGAAGGAAGCGGAGAGGCTCAGCATGCCCGCTGCGGTGGCTGGGGCAGAGGCAGTGGATCGGGCTCAGGCGCAAGGGGCGCTGAAGGTGGCGGAGGCACCGCTGGCGGTCCGAGAGGCGGAGGTGCGCGTCGTAGGGGACCGGGCCTTCATGCTGCGCCAGGGGGTATGGACTGACACCACCTACGATCCCTCTCGGATGAAGCCACGGCGCGTGGGATTCGGCACGGAGGAGTACTTCCAGCTCCTGGCACAGCATCCTGAGTGGGGCCGTTGCTTTGCTCTGGGCCAGCGGGTGATCGTCGTGCTGGAGGGACAGGCCTATGAGGTGGTGGAAGGGGGAGGGGACACCATCCAGATATCAATGGCTACTCCCATCCCTCCGCAGCCCGTCGAACCGACGCTGGTCCCTTCTGCGTCAGACCAGCCTGAGCCCTTCTCGCCGTGGACATCGCTGCTCCAGCTCGCGCGTTGCTGGCTGGATGCTCTTTTCAGGCGCTAGTGACCGCTTGCACGTATGTCAGCCCTGGTATATAATATGTTCCGTCTCTCCATGGGGGATGTTTGTGTGCACAATACTGGTTTCCACCAGTGAAAGGAGGGTATGACCATGCGCAAGATCCTGGCTGTGTTGACTATCCTGCTGGTCTTCCAATTGGTGGTCGCTTCCGTCAGCTACGCCGCTCCACCCCCAGCCGGCTCATTCTATCATCAGGTGCGTCGTGGTGAGACGCTTTTCTCCATCGGGCGCCTGTACAATGTGAGCCCCTATGCCATTGCCAGCACTAACGGCCTCTGGAACCCCAATGTCATCTACGCGGGCCAGTGCCTCTGGATTCCGCCGGGACCACCCTATCCGGGATGCGCACCCGCACCTTGTCCATCGTATCCCTGCCCTGGCCGGTGGAGCTGCACCTACGTTGTGCAGCGTGGCGATAACCTCTACCGCATTGCTCTACGCTACGGGGTGAGCATGTGGGACGTGGCCAGGTACAATGGCATCCTGAATCTCGGCTACATCTGGGTAGGGCAGCGACTCTACGTACCCTGTTATTGCGATCCTTGATAGGCGCACTGTTTGCAGGCCATACGTTGCTATGGCTTGCTGGTGCACCTGCTGCGCAAGGATGGGCAGCCCCTGAGAGAGACGCGGAACGAGGGTATCAGGTTCATCCTGATACCCTCGTCGCCTTGTAGAGGGTCCGCTGCGATTGCTCCTGGGATGGCACAGACCCCTCTACTCGGTGCAATCCACCTCCTGACCGCCAGTTAGGGTGACCAGCCCTCTCTCGCCTCAGAACACTCACCCCGCCATTGGTGCCGAACCACACATTGCCCTCCTCATCTGCAATGACACTCAGTACATCATCGCTGTTCAACCCATCAGCAGGGGTTCGCTCATGGGTAGAAAGAGGTGAATAGGGCACGGCGGCGCTTGCGAACCATCTGGCGCAGGTAACATCCGCAGGCTGGCTTGACTTTATCTACCCGAGATGTAAAATCAAGCCAGCGGCGGAAGGGAGAGCAGTGCAGAAATGGACGAGGGTAAGATTGTCGTTCGTTATCTCAACTTCTTCTATGGGACCCACCAGGCCCTCTTTGATATCAGCCTAGCCTTGAAGGAGCGACAGATCACAGCCTTCATTGGCCCCTCAGGCTGTGGGAAGTCCACCTTCCTCCGAGTTTTCAATCGGATGAATGACACTATTCCTGGCACTCGTGTTGAGGGAAAGGTGCTCCTGGATGGGGAGGATATCTACGCCCCGGGGGTGGATCTAGTGCGCCTGCGCCAGCGAGTGGGAATGGTCTTTCAGCGTCCCAACCCCTTCCCCCAGTCGGTGTATGACAACGTGGCTTTCGGCCCTCGGGTGATGGGGCTGGACCGAAGGATGGACCTGGATGCGCTGGTGGAGCGCAGCCTGCGTGAGGTGGCCCTCTGGGAGGAATTGAAGGATAACCTGAAGCGCTCTGCTCTGACTCTCACCGGGGGGCAGCAGCAGCGACTCTGCATCGCTCGGGTGCTGGCGGTGCGGCCAGAGGTGATCCTCATGGATGAGCCCTGCTCGGCGCTGGACCCGGTGGCCACCATGCGCGTGGAGGAGATCATGTACCAACTGGCCAGAGAATACACCATCGTCATCGTGACCCACAGCATGCAGCAGGCGGCGCGCGTATCCGATTGGACCGGCTTCTTCTGGCTGGGGGAGTTGGTGGAGTACGGCTCCACCCGGCAGCTCTTCACCAACCCACAGCGGAAGCTCACCGAGGACTACATCACTGGCCGATCGGGGTGAACTACCCCACCGCAAGCGGTCTCTGGCCTGGAAGGTGGGGCTTCCGGCTTCAGCGAGTCGGCAACCCGACTCTCCACCGGCGTATAAGTTCCGGCTGTTCCAGCCGTACTGAAGATCAAGATATTGATTGCTGCATTCACGTCACGGTTGTGGACAGTCCCGCACTCAAGGCACGTCCACTCCCGATCAGAAAGGCGCAGGTCTTGATGGATGTAGCCACAAACGTGACACCGTTTCGAGGATGGGAAGAAGCGGTCAACTTTCTGGACACGGCAGCCATACCATCGGCCCTTGTACTCCAGTTGGCGCACGAACTCACTCCAACCGGAGTCGCTGATGGCTTTGGCGAGATGATGGTTAGCAAGCATCCCCTTCACATGCAGATCCTCGATGTGGATGACTTGGTTCTCGTCAACCAGCCTTCGACTCAGCTTGTGAAGGAAATCGGCCCGCTGGTTCGCCACCTTCTCGTGCTGGCGGACCAGAGCCAGCCGTGCCTTCTCGTAGCCCTTAGAGCCCTTCTGTCGGCGGGAGAGCCGACATTGTAGCCGCCTCAACCGTCTCTCGGCCTTCCGCAAGTGTCTGGGGTGCTCGATCTGCTCCCCGTTGGAGGTGACGGCAAACGACTTCAGTCCCAGGTCAAGGCCAATCTCACCGCCCTGGAATTTTGGATCAGGTATCTCGACCTCGCACAAGATGGAGGCGTAATATCGGCCCGCAGGCGTGCAGGAAATAGTAACGTGCTTCATCTTGCCTTCAACTGGACGGTGGACGACTATCTTGATGGGCGAGACCTTGGGGATTACCAGTCGGTTGCCTTCCCCGGCCTGACCGCCGGGACAGGCAATCCTGAAGGCTTGGGGAACGCGGAAGGACTGCCGCCTCTTCTTACGCTTGAACCTGGGGAATCGTGCCTGCTTGCGGAAGAAGTTAGCGTAAGCGGTATCCAGGTCGCGAAGGGTCTGTTGGAGGGCCTGGGCATTGGCCTCTCTCAACCACTCATACCCTGGCTGTTGCTTGAGTTCAGTCAGCATTCGGGCCGTGTCATGGTAGTTGAGGCCCTTCTTGCCCTTGCTGTCCTTGTGAGCGAGGTAATAGTCAATGCGCGCCCGCAAGAAGTGGTTGTACACAAACCGGCAAGCCCCGAACTGGCGGGCCAGGACTTGTTCTTGCTCCTTGTTGGGATACAGCCGGAAGCGGTAAGCGCGTTTAACTATCATACCTACAAATATAAGCCATAATGTGTAGAATGTCAAGCAAGGAGACAGCCCATGATAGGACCACGAGCCACATTTGATCGAGAATTACACAAGCTACAGGATGAGGTGCTGGTACTAGGGAATATGGTGGAGCAGGCGGTCATCCGCTCGGTGGAGGCGCTGAAAGGGCGCGATCAAGAGGCGGCTAAGGATATCATTCAGGGGGACCAGAAGATCAACACCAAGCGGTTTGAAATCGAGGCTGCCTGTCTTTTTCTCATCGCTTCCCAGCAGCCCCTGGCCGAGGACCTGCGCCTGATCGCGGCGGTGCTGGAGATTATCACTGATCTGGAGCGGATGGGCGATCACGCGGCTGGGATCGCAGAGATCAACCTCATGATGGGCGATGAGCCATTGGTCAAGCCCCTCATAGATGTCCCGCGCATGACTCAGACGGGAGTGGAGATGCTACGGGGAAGCATGGAGGCCTTCGTGCAGAGGGATGCGGAGATGGCCCGCCGGATCGCCAACAGGGACGATGAGGTGGATCAACTCTACAATCAGGTGTACAACGAGCTCCTAACCGTGATGCTCAGCAACCCCCGGACCATAAGCGGGGCCACTTTTCTGCTGTGGGTGGCCCACAACCTGGAACGCATCGCCGACCGGGCAACCAATATCTGCGAACGGGTGATCTTCACCGTGACCGGGTACATGCAAGAGATCAATGTCTGACAACCATCCTATGATGTGCTCGATGAGTTCAGGGCTATTCATGGTAGAGATTCGCAGGCTATGCCGTTATTGTCCCCATTGAGGCGATGTACATCACCACGTCCCAACGATTTGCAGTACTCGTAGCAAGCCTGGGCCTCGTCGTGGGTGCTGAAGTCCGAGCAATTATAGAGGTTATCTGAGCAATCACAGACAGCACCCTCACCAGATGGCGTGGCTGGCTGCAGCGTCGGTGTTGACCCCCACAAGCCTCGCCCTGCCTCCCTTGCCTCACGCTGGAGCTTGAGGAAGTAATCAGCATATTTTACGTCGGGCGGATAGGTCGACACCTGAGCATAGCCGAGGCGGACTAGCTCGGCGTTGACCATTACATCGCCAACCCACACATACCGCAAGAGCCGCCCATACTTGTCGGTTTCCGAGACGTCCTTCTCCAGCTTCACTATCTTGCCGCCGACAAGCTCCTCGTTTTTGGCTGCAGCTTCCGGCCCCATCCACTCGACCGGCTCTTCGGGATGCTTGGTCTCGGGGGTGTCAATGCCGATGTAGCGCACCCTGTGGCCACCTTCCAGCTCCACCGTATCCCCATCCACCACCCGAACCACTGTGGCCCACTCCCCCTGCGTCGGTGTGGGCACAGGGGAGTGAACAGCCTCCACCGTCGGGGTGGGTATGGGTGTGCTGGTAGGTGAGGACCGAGGCAGAGGCCCGCAGCCGCTCGTGAGAAGGCACAGGATGAGCATGAACCGGCGCATCCGCTGAGGCATGCACTCCCTCCTCCTGGTCAACGAGAAGGGGGGGCTCCAGCCCAGCGGGGAAGCCCGTCGGGCCGGAGCCGCTGATGTGTGGATGAGCCTTTCCGGTCTATCGAGCGACGAACTTGACAGCGTCAACACTGATATAGCGGCTGTAGGGCCACTCACCCGTGTTGTCATACATCAGCACGGACTCGCCGCCCACATTCCAGGCGTTGAAGTAGTAGGTCCCCAGTGAGACCCACTGGTTGCTGTAAGCCCCCTGATTGACCAGCCGGTCGTTGCGGATGCCATTATGCAGGATGCGGTATCGGGCTCGGCCCGTGGTGGCGTAGGCACCGGGGATGTAGGCGTAGACCTCGTAGTAGCCGGCGCGGGGCAGGGTGGGCACCCACTTGGCGTAGTTGGTCCAGTTGTACTGATTGTTGTAGGTGTAGTAGATGTGGCCCCCGTAGCCCAGCCAAGCGTTGTAGCGGCCGTGCAACGTCCCGCCCCAGACAAAGCCCGGACCCTGTTCATCCACAACCACCTCAGTGACCGGCGGCGGAGGAGGCGGCGGTACGTAATCCCACCACACTTTGATCTCCGCTGTGCCGGTGCGCTCGTAGTACTCCACCCGGAGGTAGTGGTCTCCGGCGGCCAGCCATCTGTCGCCGCTGAAGGTCATGGGAGCGTGGTCGTACCAGCCGTCAATGGCCAGCCAGCTATCCACCCACACCCGCACCCCATCGTCCGACCGGGCCCAGAAGGTGTAAGTGCGGCTGGTGTCGAAGCGAACCGTCCCCGTCCAGCGGGCGGAGAAATAGTCACTGGAGATGCGCCAGTCTGGGCTGCTCCAACCCCAGTTGAAATCTATCCCTGCATCGGAACGGGTCAGCACCGGCGGGCCACTCAGAGAGGTGTTGTTGAAGTATTCGGCGTACCACGGCCCTGGTCCCGGCACCGGCGCACTGACCCTCTCCCAGGAGAGCTTGGCGACTGCAAACCCTCCCCTCTCGAAATATTCCACCCGCAGGGAGTGATTGCCGGCGGCCAGGGTGATATCCCCGCTGAAGGAGCGTACCGGATGCACCCACCATTCGTCTATGACCAGGTAGCCATCCACCCAGACTCTCATTCCGTCGTCCACGGTGGCGGTGAAGCGGTAGGTTCCGGCATCGAAGTATTGGGTGCGGGTCCAGCGCACGGAGAAGTCACTGCTGTCCACACCGGGGCCGGGGGAATGCACTCCCCAGTCGAAATTGATCTGGGGATCATTTCGCTGCAGGACTGGCGTGCCGCTGAGGGTGACATTGTTGAAGTATTCCCCCTTCCAGTCGGGGAAGCTGACCCCCTGCTCCCACCAGCAGCGGATGACGGCGTCACCCATGTCCTCGTAGTGCTCCAGCCGCAGAAAGTGGGTCCCCGGACTGAGGGATATGACGGCGTCGTATGTCGTGGCCGCCTGGTTGTGCCACTGGTCAATCAGGAGCTGGCTATCCACCCACAGGCGAGCGCCATCATCGGTGGTGACGTAGAAGCGGTAGTCTCCACCGGAGAAATACTCGCTGCAGGTCCAACGGGTGGAGAAATGATCGGCGGGGATGGGAGCTCCAGGTGAGCCGGCTCCCCAATTGAAGTTCACGGTGGGGTCATCGCGGATCAGGGACGGGGCGCCGATGAGCCACTGATTGGAATAGTACTCGCCGTGCCAGGTAGAGCCATCGGCAGCGACAGGTAGGGCCATCAATAATAGGGTCAGGACCAAAGGGATAGCGATCCACAGGTTATGGTTTCTCACGATCTTGCCTCCTTCCATTGGGCAGCGCGACGCTGCTGCAATGTGATGGGTGGATGGGAAAAGGACATCATTCTGCCCGTGGGGGTCCACCGGCTGGCCGTCGCTTCACGGGTATACTTTACCATGTATTCATGTTTTGTCAAGGCCGGCACTCCCCCCACCCGAGTTCACTCCTTGCTCCAAGGAAAAGGTGGGAGTATAATCTGGCAACAAGCTGGTCAGGCAGGGGGGCAGGGAAGCCCCTTACGACGCTCTCGCATATAGTTGTTGCAAAATTCATGCCAAGCTATGGAAGGCCTTAACTTGGCAGGGCAGGAGATCAACATGGACGCAAATGATAATATGGATGCCATGTTAACCCGGCTACGCGTGGCGGTGGCCGATGTGTTCGCCGTGTACGACGTGACCACGGGGTACAGGGGAGGCAAGGCGGTTCGGCTGCGAGGACAGTTACTGGTGGAAGCCAGGGAAGCTTATGAGCGCGTGGCCTCGCGCTTCAAGGAGTTGGGGCACACCCCCCTCTTTCGACAGGAGAGGGGGATGGATGTAATCTTTGCCATACCCGGTTCACTGTCCAGCTCCTCCACTAAGCAACGACCATGGATGGCTGGGGCTCTGTTCCTCATGACCCTGGCCTCGGTGCTCTTTGCGGGCGCGGCAATGGAGTCACTCCGCCCCAGTGAGCTTCTCACCCTGCGGGGGCTGCTGAGGGGCTGGCCCTTCGCCCTGAGCCTGCTCTCTATCCTGGCTGCCCATGAGTTGGCCCACTACTTCGTGGCCCGCCACTTCAATACGCCGGTGAGCCTGCCCTACTTCATCCCCATGCCCCTCAACTCCCTAGGCACCATGGGGGCCGTGATCAACATGCAGGGGCCGCCCCGCAACCGCCGTCAACTGCTGGCCATCGGCGCGGCGGGGCCGCTGGCCGGACTGGCATTCGCGGTTCCTATCCTCACCCTGGGACTTTCCCTCTCCGAGGTGCGCCATATCCCCTGGGGGGCGTTCATCGAGGGCAATTCCCTGCTGTACATCCTGCTCAAGTTCCTCATCTTCGGACGCTATCTGCCCAGCGGGGGGATGGATGTCTTCCTGCACCCCGTAGCCTTCGCCGGCTGGGCAGGCCTGATGGTCACGGGGGTCAACCTCATCCCCGTGGGCCAGCTCGACGGGGGACACATTATCTACGCCCTGCTGGGCCGTCATGCGCGGTGGCTGAACTGGGCCATCATCGCTGCCCTGCTGGCCCTGGGGTTTGTGTGGCAGGGCTGGTTCCTGTGGGCCGGGCTGCTCTTCCTCTTCAGCCAGCGCCGCACCCTGCTCTTGGATGAGATCACCGAGCTCGACCCGCCGTGCCAGCTCCTGGCCATGCTGATGGTGCTTCTGCTGGCCCTCACCTTCACCCCCATCCCCATGAGGATCGGGCAATAGGTGGTCAGCCATGGCCACCCGCTCCCGAATGGGCGGATGGGAGTACAGCAGCCACACCACCCACTGCTCCGGGTCCATCTCCGCCAGATTCTGATCCGCCAGCTTCAGCATGGCCCTGCTGAAGGCCTGGGGATGGCCTGTGACCTGCAGGGCGAACTGGTCTGCCAGCCGCTCCCGCCAGCGGGAGTAGGCGTTCCCCAGGGGCAGGGTGATGAGGCCGAACAGAAAGGTGGCCAGTGCCAGCAGGGGAAAGGCAGCCACATCGCCCGGGCTGTGGAAGCCGAAGACCCACACGCCCCAGCGAAGCGCCCGACTGGCCAGCCACAGCCCACCTAGGGTGAGCGCGGCGTTGACGACGATGCTCCATCCGATGTCGTGGTGCACGTGATGGCCCAGCTCGTGGGCCAGGAGGGACTCGATCTCCTCAGCAGTGTAGTTATCCTGAAGGGTATCTCCCACCACGATGCGACGGGTGCGGCCCAGTCCCATCAGCCCCGCGTTGGCCGCTGTGGTTCTGGAGCTGAAGTCGAGCGTGTACGCACCCTTCACGCGCGTGCCAGCGCGCTGAGCCAGCCGGGTGAGCCGCTTGACCAACTCCGCGTCGTCGAGAGGGGTGAGTTGGTAGAAGAGGGGCAGGATCAGGACCGGGGCCAGGGTGGAGAGGCCCACTGTAACCGCCAGCATTCCTACCCCAGCCCCAATCCACCAGGTGGCCGGAGCGGTGCGCAGCAGCCAGTACAGCCCCTCCACCAAGGGCAGCCCCAG
Organism: uncultured Anaerolineae bacterium; assembly: GCA_964425465.1. Taxonomy (GTDB): domain Bacteria; phylum Chloroflexota; class Anaerolineae; order JAYEMR01; family JAYEMR01; genus JAYEMR01. The sequence goes on from CAYRNM010000006.1 coordinate 23,250, forward strand.
CGCTGCACCCAGGGCCGCTCCCTTGGCCTGATCGGAAAGCCAGCCGCGCAGTGCCTGCACCGAGAGGCCGTAGCGGTGGGGCAGTACAAAGCCGGCGGTGTAGCTCAGGGGGAAGGTGGCGGCGGAGACGATGGCCATGTAGAGGGGCACTTCCAGCCAGGGATTTGCCGTGACCTGCTCGATGAGGGCGGCCAGGTGCCGCGACAGGGCGAGAAGCAGTGCCAGCGCCCCGCTCAGCGCAAAGGCCAGGTCTGCCAGCAGCAGGCGCCGGCGAGTGCGGGCGTATTCCCTCGCCTTGCGTTGGCGCTGTGGGTCGAGCTGAGCGGTGCTCATGGCCTCCTCGCCTGGTCCAACCCTGTCAACTCCACTCCCTTCAGCTCAGCCACGGTGACGATGGCAAAGGTGAATACCTCACAACCGCGCTCCAGATGGCCTCCCATGGCCTTCTGCGCGTCGGAGAGGGCGATGTGCGCGTGGACTCGGCCATCAATCACGTAGCCTTGCAGGGAAAGGATGTCAAAGCCGCCCTCGCCGCGCACGAAGAGGTTAGCGGGTGGCCACTGCGGCTTATCTACCACATGGAAGTGGTAGCTGGCTAGAGAGCCGAGGCCAGCCACTATCACCCCCTGCTGGATGTCCGCCTCGCTCACAGCGGCCTGAAGGCCGTCGAAGAGATCGGTTCCAGGTTCCAAGCGAAAGACGTGGAGCTGTCCAAGGGTCGATGTCAGCGCTTTCATCGTCGTCCCTCGGCCACAAGGGTCAGCATATGGTTTCATTAATAAGTAGCGCGCGACCGCCGGCCTTGACTGGCAATGAAGCAGAAGGCGGCGGCCACAATGCCCAGCAGGATGCCGGGAACGAGGTAGTTGATCACTACCTCCAAGGGTTGTGCATGGCCTGTGAGTTGGCCAGCAGCCTGAAGGAACTGAAGAAGGGCGAAGAGCCCACTCAATCCTCCCAGGATAAGGGAGATCAAAGTCAGCCATGAGAGCCGTTTCGCTTCCACTCCGATGCCCTGCGCAGGAGCGGGTTGATGCTCTGCAGGGACAGGCTCCAGCTTTTCTTCTTCAACGGGTTGGACAGGCTCGACCAGCGGTTCGGATGGCTCGATCTGGGGAAACTCCTCCTCCAGCGCCGGGGGAGAGGAACGGCTTTGGCGCTGGCCCTGCACGTAGTTAGCCACAGCCTGCTGGATGACCTGAGAAGTGGTGATCTGCTGCTCCTTGGCCAACTGCTGAACCTCCAGAAGCAGGTCCTCCTCCAGCAGAATGATTGTACGTTTCATAGTTTCTCCTTCTTGTGAATGCCTTGGCCCATTCCTCTACCTTGACTTCACCCCAGCTCTACGGAGCGGGTCCTCGCCCACCACACTGTGCATCCTCCCAAATACACTGCTCCAGCAAAGATCGCCCCCGCAGCGATGCGGATCATGGGCCCGAAGCCCAGGGTCTGAGTCAGTGTGCCTCCCGCTGTCGAGCCCAGGATCATGCCCAGCCCGCCCGCAGAATTGAACAAGCCCGAAGCCCGGCCCCGCTCTGCCTGTGACCGCACCTCCGTGGCATAGGTCATGGCCGTGGCGGTGTAGGCGGAGTAGGCAAATCCCCGCGTGAGCTGAACCAGCACGATCCAGGGCATCACCGGCACCACTACATACCCCAGAAAGACCCCCGTCCAGGCCAGGAAGCCCAGGCTGAGCATCGGCAGCCGCCCGAGGCGATCCGACATCCACCCTGCCAAGATCATCAGTGGAAACTCGGAGGTAGAGGCCGTGGCCCACAGGCGGCTCATCGCCGTCCGACTGTAGCCCAATTCCTCCACCATGTAGTTGGCCCACACCGCATAGACGGCGCTGGTCACCAAGGACCATAGAAAGGCCGAGACCAACAGGGGCATCATCGGCAGTCGCCTGTCGGATTTCCCGGCTGTGGCCTCTGGATTGGCCTGTTCCGCAGCCACTAACCGGCCTGCAAGGCGGGCCCCAGCTTCGCGTCTGGAGGGTAAGGCCTCTTGGATGGCGAAGGAAAGGAAGAAGGCAATAGCCGCCAGCCCCCCTCCTATGCCGAAGGGCGCACGCAGGCCCAGGCGGTCGGATATGGAGCCGGAGACGAAGGCCATCAGCCCAAACCCCAGCGAGGCCAGGCCCCGGTAGGTGCCCATGCTCCTGCCCCGCCCACGCTGCCGCTCCAGGAGGTCTCCTATGAGGGCCAGGCTGGTGGTGCCATAGGCCGACTGAGCGATGGCCCCCAGAATGCGCAGGGGGAAAAGATAAATATAATTTGGCACAACGACCATCAACCCCTCGGAGATGGCCACCCCGGCCAGGCCGATCATCATGAAGCGCTTCCGCTGGGCTATCCGGTCGGAGAGATGTCCCCACAGATAGCTGAAGGCCAAGCTGGTCAGTGAGCCCACCGTGCCCAACACCCCGATGAGAGCGTAGTTAGCCCCTAACGACTTCACGTACAGGGAGCTGATGGGATTGGTCACGCCGACTGACATGAAGAGGAGAAAGATAATGATGGTGAGCAGGGTGACGTTGTTCATGAGCTATTCCTATGATCTATTGCTCCCTATCCTCAAAGGCTCGCTGGCGTGCCTGTTGGAGCTGCTGAGAGGTGTGGCGCAGGGAGTGAAATGTAGACCATCCGAAACCAGCACTACAATAGCATATATACCCCCCTTTGTCAAATGGACCTGGACCTCGCCTCAGAATCCGCACCGCTTTGGAGCGCAAGAGCCATTTGACATCCGGCTGAAAATGTGGTATAATGTTAATGCTCTTTGATCAGACTGGATGATTGGGGCTGGGGGGCAGATGGCGGGGTTGCCCTCGTCACTTTGAGTAATCCTCTGGCCGACCCGCCCCTAAACATGAAACAAAGGAGTTACAGTATGGGGGTATTGACACGAGTGATTCCCCAGGGAAAGCAAGCACGGCGAGAGGCGTTGGCTTTCTACGTGTTTATCTCCCCCTGGATCATCGGCTTTATCGTCTTCACCATAGGGCCAGTTTTGGCCTCCCTTTTCCTCAGCTTTACCCGCTATAATCCCGGCAATCCTGTGGAGTGGGTCGGGCTTATGCAGTACCAAATCCTCACCAAGGACAGGGTCTTCTGGAAGTCCTTGCAGGTTACTGCTTATTATACCGTCCTCAGCGTTCCCTTGGGCATTATAGCCTCGCTCGGTTTAGCGGTGCTGCTCAATCAGGACGTCCCCTTCCTCTCCGGCTTCCGAACCATCTATTATCTTCCCTCCATCATCAGCGGGGTGCCTGTCGCGCTGCTGTGGTCATGGATCCTCAACCCCAGGTTTGGCATTCTCAACTATGTGATCTCGTTTCTCGTGGGGCCGAGTGGCCTGATCCCTCTGGGCATTCAGGGGCCGAATTGGTTTCTCTCCGAGCAGTGGGCGATCCCATCCTACGTACTGATGGGGCTCTGGGGATTGGGAGAGCCGATGATCATCTACCTGGCCAGCTTGCAGGGGGTGCCCACCGCCCTCTACGACGCGGCGATCATTGATGGAGCCAATGCCTGGCAGAAGTTCCGTCACGTGACCTTGCCCATGATCTCCCCTGCTATGCTCTTCATGTTCATCATGGGCATGATCGGATCCTTCCAGATATTCACTGCGGCATATGTCATCTCACAGCAGGGGCAGTCGTTGGGTAGTCCCAACTATGCCTCCATGTTCTACGTACTCTACCTTTTCAGCCAGGCGTTCCGGCGCTATCGGTTCGGATACGCTGCTGCCCTGGCCTGGATTCTGTTCTGGATCATTTTGGCTTTGACCATCCTCTCGCTTCGCGTCTCTGAGGAGAGGGTCTACTATGCAGGGGGGTAAAGTGGCAGAGATAGCAGAAAGAGCCAGGCCTACCCGTGAGTTCCGTTTACTGGTCGGGCTCAGGGAGAGGATAGCCAGTAAATCATTCCAACATGGAGTAGTGCGAGTTCTAGCGACCATCATTGTCGGGCTGGGTTCAATTGTCATCCTTTTCCCCGTGGCCTGGATGCTCTCCACCTCACTGAAGACGAAATTTGGTGCGGTGCAGATGCCTCCCCAATGGATCCCAACGCATCCACAGTGGCACAATTACCTTGACGCGCTCACTTTCAACCCCTTTCACATCTACCTTCGAAACACCCTCTATTATGCTGGGGTGGGAGTGCTCGCCACACTGCTCTCCAACTCCTTCATCGCCTACGGGTTCGCCCGCCTGCGAGCGCCGGGGCGGGACAAGATATTCCTGCTGGTACTGGCCACCATGATGCTGCCCTACCCGGTGACCCTGATCCCCACCTACATCCTCTTCTCCAAGCTCCATTGGCTCAATAGCTTCAAGCCGCTGCTGGTGCCCACCTTCTTCGGCAGTGCTTACAACATCTTCCTCCTTCGTCAGTTCTACAGGGGGATTCATAAGGAGATGGATGAGGCAGCTCGTATAGATGGCTGTGGCTACTTCTCTATCTGGTGGCGGATCATCCTGCCGCTGTCCAAGCCCGCGCTGGCAGCGGTGGCCATAATGGATTTCATGTGGCGCTGGAACAACTTCTTGGGGCCCCTGATCTACCTGGATCAAAGGGAGAAGTACACCCTCTCCCTGGGGCTTCAGATGTTCCGGGCGCCATTCGGCGGTACCTACATGCACTGGCTAATGGCCGCCTCGTTGGTGACCGTGCTACCCTGCATCATCGTGTTCTTCGCCACCCAGCGCTATTTCATCCAGGGCATTGTCATCACGGGGCTGAAAGGGTAGATTCCCTGTTGAAAGGAGGTGATGGATTCGAAATTGATTGAGTGTGAGAAGTTCGATCTTTCTGTCGTCCGTTTAGCGAGTCCATGATCCAAAGGAGGATGTTACGATGGAATTGACACGAAGAGATTTTCTGCGTCTGATGTCGGCAGTTGCTGCTGGAGCCGTCCTGATCTCCTGCAAGCCGGCGGCCACACCTGCTCCTCCGGCCGAAGAGAAGCCGGCCGCAAAGGAGAAGGCAGAGGAGAAGCCGGCCAAGCCGGCGAAGGAGATCGAGCTGGTGTGGATGTGCCGTACCAGCCCGGAGGAGAACCCCTGGGAGGAGGACATCGTCAAGCCCGACTTCGAGGCGAAGCACCCCAATATCAAGATCAAGGCGATGATCATTGACCAGCCGGATATTGGGGTGAAGCGCGAGGCGATGATCGCCGCCAAGCAGCCGTTGCACGTGTGGTCCCCCAACTGGGGCGGTGATGGCTTCGCCAGCGATCGCTGCCGTGGCCTGCTGGAGAACCTGACGCCACTGGTCGAGAGCAGCGGCTTCGACAACAGCGACTTCATCCCCTACACCTGGCACTGCTACGAGTTTGAGGGGAAGGTGTATGGGGTCCCCCAGCTCACCTGTGGCTCCTACATCTACGTCAATAAGGATATCTTCGAGGAGGCAGGGGTGGATCTCCCCCCGACCGATTGGAGCGATACCTCCTGGACCTGGGATGAGTTGGCGCGAATGGCCAAGAAGATCACCCACGACTATGATGACGTCTCAAAGGCCATCTATGGTATCGCTGCGCAGACGGGCGGCGATCCCATGACTCAGCTAGCGTTGCCTTGGGGGAGGGACTGCCTGAAGAAGGAGGCCTATGAGACCGGCTTCTACGAGGAGTGCTACTTCGACGATCCGGTCGTAATCAAGTCCTTCCAATTCCGCCACGACCTGATCTGGAAGGATAAGGTCATGCCTGATCAATCGATCAATGAGGCATTGGGCGAGCTGGGTGGCACTTTCCAGAGCAACAAGCTGGCCATGCAGGGCACCGGCGGCTGGGGCCATTGGGCCTACTATGGCATCTGGACGAAGGAGAAGGCTGGGGAGCAGGCCTTCAAGTGGCGCGCCTGCCCCATTCCTTACGGCGACACTGCTGTAGAGGAGGGATACGAGGGGCCGCGGGCAGTGATCTACACCGACCCCTGGTCCATCACCGCTGGGCTGCCGGAGGATGAGAAGGAGGCCTCCTGGGAGTTCGTCGAGTACCTGGCCACCAAGGATGCCATGTGGGCCTACTCCAAGGCGACAGGCACCCCGCCAGTGCTCCAGTCGCTCCTGGAGGACTACTTCGACCTCTACAAAGGGGATATGACGCATGAGGAGGCCAAGGAGGGCTTCATGGGGCCCTACAAGGGATATGGTTTCGAGTCCTCAAACCACTTGCTCGTGCGGTGGGAAGAGTTGAATGAGACCTGGGGGAACACCATGGATCCCTTCTGGACCGGTCCCGAGGCTACGGCGGAGGAGTTCCTGCCCAAGCTGGACAAGATAATGGAGGAAGCGGGTAAGAAGATCAAAGAGGAGACGACATGCAAGGTATAGTCCCCTCTTGACAGAGAGCCATATCTCCTAAATAACGCTAGAGAGACAGGGGTAGCGGCTAAAAGTTGCTATCCCTGTCTCTTATCATCAGGTGAGACCACGCTACCTTGAAGAACTGATGCCAAGTAGAATTTCAGCGAAAGAGCTGCAAAGTCGCTCGTAAGATGCTTCAATGCCCAGTGTTGATGTAATATACATCCATCCCGCCAAACAACCCGTGGATTTCAGGCTTGACCAAGCTTACGTTCTGATGCCTGTGGGGATCATTGGCCTCCTGAACCTGCTGCGGCGACAGGGCCTTTCTGTGAAGGCATTGAATTACCCCTTGGAGGTTCTCATCAACCCTCACTTCGATCTGAGGGCCTGGCTGAAGGGGCTGAAGGGGGTCCACTTAGTCCTGATTGATCTCCACTGGTATGAGCACGCCTACGGAGCCTTGGATGTCGCCAGGGTCTGCAAAGAGATCCTGCCTGAGGCATCAGTGGTCCTCGGGGGGTTCACGGCGTCTATATACGCCAGGGAGATCCTAGAGCGGTTCCAGGAGGTGGACTTCGTCATCAGAGGGGATGCGGAGAGACCTCTTCAGGATCTGGCCGAATGGGTGTGCAGAGGCTCGGTCAACTCCCCGCACCTTTCGGCTATCCCCAATCTGTCCTACCGTAATGGCAACAACGTGGTGGAGAACGACCGATCATGGTGTGCGACTGCGGAGGATCTCGACGGGCTCAACTTCGTTGATATGGACTTCCTGGAACATCACAGACAGTACTGTGAGATGCAGTACAATGACACCGGGCTCTTCCAGCCCTCGGACATATCAGAGAGGCTCTCGCTGGCAGGCCATTGGCTGTGCATAGGGAGAGGATGCCAGTTCGACTGCGCCTTCTGCGGTGGAGGCAGAATCTCCCACGAGATAGTCGCCGGTCGCAAAGTTCTAGTCCTTAGATCTGTGGAAAGGGTCGTAGATGATCTCCAACGTTTGCATGCGATGGGAATTCACCAAGTCAGCCTTTCTCACGACCCGGCCGTACTGGGCAGAGGGTACTGGTCATCTCTCTTTGAAGAGCTACGCAAGCGAGGGGTCAAGATAGGCATCTACAATGAGTGCTTTCAACTTCCCACAGACGAGTTCATCGCCGATTTCGTGCGGAGCGTAGATTTGCCTCACTCAGAACTGGCTCTCACCCTCCTGTCCGGATCTGAGAGGGTGCGGCGGCTGAATGGGAAATCCTTCTCTAACCGCAAGCTTTTCCGTGTCCTCTCCACTCTAAAGCGGCATGGCGTGCCCATCTACGTGTACTTCTCCCTCAACCTGCCTGGTGAGGATGAGAGGGCCTTCGAGAAGACCTTGACCTTAGCCAGGAGAATTGCGGCGTTCTATCCCCCACATATACTGAAGATGACCAACCAATGCCATACCGTGGACCCGTGTTCTCCCATGAGTATGGAACCGCAGAAATACGACGTCAGGGTCAGCATGCACACCCTCATGGACTACTACAACTACTGTCAGCAGACCTATATTGCCCGGCCAGACATTGACCGGGGCGCATTTCGCGGTTTTACCTACGGTGACCGACGGACAGCTTCGATAGAAGCCCTGGCCCGAAAATGGGACGAGTTCTGCGCAGGACAGGAGGCCCGATGCTTCCCCGTCCCACAGACTTGATGGCTCGTATTCCCTGAGACCTGGATGAGCGTGACAGCACCTCTCTTGTAGCACGTATCCGCGTAGGCTTGTCACATGGCACACTCCTCGATCCACCACAGGATCTGGCGTGTGTCATGAAATCTTCTTCCAAAGAATCAACCAATGTGAAACCCCGGAAAGGAGCCAATACAATGGCAAAGATCGGTCCGAGATCGTGGGGACTGAGGGTTTGATCCGCGCGCACACCCGCACTGGCAAGCTGGAGCTCCTGGGTGTCGAGGGGAAGGACATCATCTCCCCCCTGGAGAACAACCGCGCGAACCTGGCCGTCTGCCTGGCTTTCTACGAAGCGGCCAGGGAGCACAAAGTGGTGGCGCTGTAGAGATACAGTAGGGGTGTGGCATCGCTACACCCCTACCGAGGAAGGTTTACGGAATGGAGCAGCAAAGATGCAATGGGAGAACCTGACCGCGCCGGATTTCGCCAGAGCAGTGAAGGAGGCGC
>CAYRNM010000007.1:0-11636 GCA_964425465.1 uncultured Anaerolineae bacterium
CAACTCGTTCAGGCGGCGGTAGGCGTTCAGCGCGGCCTGCGTGTCCCCTCGCGCCAACTCGACCTCGCCCAGCAGTCCCCAGGCTGTCACGCTGTCCTCGTTCTCCTCGGCGAGGGCACGCGCGATCTGGTAGGCGGTCTCCACGTCGCCCTGCGCCAGGTGGACGCGGGCCAGAAGCGTGCGGGCAGTGAGGGAGGTCTTAAGCGCCAGCCGCTCCTGCATCACTGCCAGAGCGTCGTCGGGCCGGTCCTGGGCCAGGAAGGCCCGCACGCGCAGGTCGAGCAGCGAGACGAGGGTAGGATTGGCCGGGATGAGGACGTCCAAGCAGGCATGGGCCGCCTCGACGTGATCCCAGCGCAGGAGGAAGTTGAGCAGGCGGCTGCGGTCGTTGCTTGAGAGTTCGCAGACTTGGGCGGGTGTCAGGCCGAGTTCGGACAGTAAATTACTGGACATCATGACCTTCTGAACCTATCGGTGTACCCCGGCAGTTCATCTGGATCGCAGGACAGGTTCCAGAAACTCTGATGTGAGTTCTATGCGCTCATCTGCCGTGTTCCACAGGAAGTTGTGAATGGGAACATTGTAGAAAAGCCAGACAGAGACTCCCTCGTCTTTGGCGATCTGAATGGCAGGCACAAAGTCGGCGTCCCCAGCGACGATAGCCGCATGGGTGATCTGCCCCTTGGTGCTGAGGCGTACCAGGTCTATGCTAAGGAGGACGTCTACTTTCTTCTGGACGAAAATAAACTCCCCTTGCTCGTCTCTATAGCGGAGGAGGTCCCCCTCGCGGAGTTCAAAGCGTGGGAAACGTCGAGCGGCGTTTTGGAAGCGTTGGTAGTTGGAAAGTCGTTGGCTTTCGTCCGGGGTAGGGGTGGGACTGACGTAAGGAGGACAGAAGTAATAGTAGGTGCGCAGAATATCTATGCCGGTAGAGATGTGATCGGCTAGATGGCGGGGAAGCTTGACGAGATCTACTTGGTGTCCTCGTGGAATCTTGGCCAAGTAACCGCCGTCTATGAACACAGCCGCACGGTAGATCATAGAGTTACTCGCAGAGTAAAAATCGGCCCGGCGTCCTGGAGGCGGTGCCAAAGGCCCGCCGGAACGCCGGGGCGGATCTTGGCCCGGCATCCTTGTGGCGGTGTCGGAGACCCGCTGGAATGCCGGGGCGGATTTGGTTGTATTATACACCAAATGGCAGTTGGTGTCAAGCTGAAATTCCGCATGGCGCGTTCCCGGAATCGCACTGCCGTGAGTAAATTCTATGGCAGGTCCAGCTCTACTGTCACTTTGTAATCCGGCACCACATGCACCCCGACCACAAGCGGCCAATACTCCCCCTGCCAACTGCGGCTCAGCCCCACGGCCAGGTAGAGGGCATCGGCCCTCAGCCGGGTCCAGAGCGCATCGTGATCCAATGTCAGCAGGCCGTCTTTCTCGCCCAGCCAGACCCGGCCCAACGCACGCCACTTGAGGTCGGTCACGGAGATGCCACGCTGACCCGTGGCCCGGGGGTGGTTGACATCACCCGGCAGCACGAAGCCCATCCGCGCTTCGTACTTGCCGGAGTAGGCATCCAGCGAAAAGCGCGCCCACACCTGCTCTGGCTGTACCAGGCAGAGCGACCGGGTTTGGTGAATGAGCACGTCCTCCGGAGCGCGGTCGAGATACGTGGCGAAGAAACGGGCCCGCCGCTCCCCCTCCAGTCGGCGCAGCAGCCGTGGCCGGTGGCGGACGAAATCGGTGAGCCAGTCCTCGATGTGGGGTGGGTCGGGGCGCGGCACAAGCAGGTTCAACTCGACCACGTCGCTACACTGCACCAGGCGACCCTCGGCGTCGGTCATATCGCCCGGCAGGATGGTACCGAATTCGCGCACCGGCCGCACCCAACGCAGGCCGGTGACAGGATCGGGCTGGCGGGTGAAGCCGGCCGTGCAGATGCCGCTGAGCATTTGGGTCATGGCCAGGATCAGAACCTCTCGCGGTGGCATGGTTTCCCTCCCATTGGAGTCCGCAACTTGTTGCGGAGCAGTGCGCCGCCGGGATGCGCTTCCTCGTAGATAGACTCATAACAGATGATTACCTGCTGGCCGTCTCCACCATCTTTTTCATCCTGGCGATAAAAGTTTCTGCCGTAGCCAGAATTTCAACAGCGTCCTCGCGGTTGGCAGGAATAAATGGGGCATAATCACTGCGCTCGCGCGCACTTTGCGCCCGACCCAAATAACGCAAGTAATCTGCCTCGACGCGCCCAGTGATGACAAACAGCTCTCGGAATTTAGCGACGGCGGCTGAATGTTTTCGCAAATCCAGCCCTTCGCTCAACAGGGCCGCTTTGGCCGCGTAGAACATCGCATAATAGGCGCGCGAAATCGCATCGTCATACAGGCCGATACCAAAGATTTGGCGAGCATGGCTCAATTTGATCTCGGCTACTTGCAACCATGTTCGCGGATCTGCCAGGTCGGCTATCTCGTCCATAAAACCATCCCTTCCCGTTTGGCATCCTGCACCACAGGCCAATTGCTATTGAACAGGCTTTCGCCAACGACCAACGCAGAGACAAAGGAGCCATGTGCAATCATTGCGTCCATGGCCGCATCAATGATCCGCTGCCAGCGTGGATCGCTGGCCCTTCCCAAATAGTACCCATTGGGCTGTTTCGGGTCGCTCCAGCCGACGACCACCATCACGTCTATATCGGAGTCCGGCGTAGCCTCCCCGCGCGCATAAGAGCCGTAGAGAATCATGTGGCTGATCTCGCCAGGAAACAGTTCAAGGAGTCGGCACTGAAAATCGGCCAGGGCAGCCTTTACCCCGCGCGGAAGACGCAAAGGGGATTCACGATTTAGCCTCCGATGAGGAACTTGCACAGGCATGACTTCTCCCAACTTCTCCACTCCGCTTGACACGGCGGCTGTTCACCGATGCCGCTTACACCGCGTGTACCCGTCCAACTTGTCCAGAAACCCCAACTTCGCACCGCATTCCTCGCAGTCCGGTTCCTGGACTTGTGGGGCGAGTTATCAGTGCGGGATTACAAGTGAACGACGGTCAGCCTCGGCAAATGCGCGCCCCAGTATTCGGCGACCAAGCAGCGATGGCAGTGATCAGGCTCATGCTCGGCGCACAGCAGACACGGTGACCGGTAGCGGGACAAGATTTCGCGACCTATCTCTGCAGCGGATCGCTCCTCTAGGAGCGGGAGAAAGCGGGATTCGTAGGCCGCCCAATCCTGGTCGTCACGGTAGGCATTGAGGATCTCTGGGGTGGGGGCCAGTTCGGGGTGGTGTTCGTAGGCGATGCCGAAGCCCTCGCGCAGCAGGAAGGCCAGATCGTCGCGCTTGGTGTAACCGGCCAGGTGGGAGGTGTTGCGCAGACGGACGTCAATCACCACGTCTACGCCGGCCTCGCGCAGTTGCCCGATGAAGGTCGCCAGGGTTTTGCCTTTGTAACCGGTGGTGTAGAGAGTGATCATCGGTCCTCTCCCCCCTCATCCGAACAGTGAGAGTTGCCTGGGCTCCGGCTCGGCCTCAACCACCCTGCCACCGGACTGGATGTGGAGCGCGCGGACGCCGCGCGCGAGCAAGGTCTGAGTGATGAGGAGATGGCGGTGGCATTGACGATGGTCGCCCTCGCTACACATCACGGCCACCCGTGCGGTCCGGGCCAGGTCGAGCAGACGATCAATGCCGGCCTGGTAGGCGGGCGTCCGCTCCACACGTTGGTAGTCGGGGTGCTCCTGGCCGGGGTCGTACAGGGTCGGATCGGACGGCCGGCCGCCGAGCACATCCCCCATAAACTGGTAGCCCATGCCGGCCTCCTGAAGGTCATGGGCCAGAGTTTCGCGATTGAACTGCGGCGCCCAGCGGCTGTAAGGTTGACTGCGCACGTCCACCACGAGAGTAATCTCGTGGCGGCGCAGCAGGTCAATGAACTCCGCCGTAGTGTGGTCGCTGTGGCCGACGGTGTGAATCAGCAGCAAGCGCTCACCCACCGCCCATCACCTGCTGGAAGGCGGCAATGCTGGCCCCGATGTCCTCAGCGGTGATGCCATAATGGGTCACGGCCCGGAAACGACGGCCACCGATGGGGTTCAGCTTCACCCCCTGCTGGGCCAGAGCCGCCACAAACTCGTGAGGGGTCATGTTCACTTCATCGGCCAGGCCGAAAATGATAATGTTGGTCTGCACCCGCTCCAGGTCAATGTCCAACCCCGGCGTGGCGGCAATCCCCTCCGCCAACCGCCGGGCATTCTGGTGATCCTCTGCTAGGCGGTCTACCATCGTCTCCAGCGCTACAATCCCCGCCGCGGCCAGTACTCCCACCTGCCGCATCCCCCCACCCACCACCTTCCGGTTCCGACGCGCCTGCCGGACGAACTCCGCCGAACCGCACACCAGCGAGCCCACTGGACAGGAGAGTCCTTTGGACAGGCAGAACTGCACTGAGTCCACGTCGCGCACCAGCTCCTTGACATCCACGCCCAGGGCAATGGCGGCGTTGAATATGCGCGCTCCATCGAGGTGGACGCTTAGGCCGTGGGCGTGGGCCAGTTCGCATACAGCGGAGGTGTATTCAGGGGTGAGTGCGGCTCCACTGCAGCGGTTGTGGGTGTTCTCCAGACAGACCAGCCGGCTGCGGGGGTAGTGCTCATTGTCAGGCCGAATAGCGGCCTCAACGTCCTCCAGCCGCATCGTTCCGTTGGGTTGATTGGGCACCGTGCGGGGGTGGATCCCCCCCAGTGCCGCTGATCCACCGGCCTCGAAGAGGAAACTGTGGGCCAGGTGGCCCATGATGGCCTCATCCCCTCGCCCGCAGTGGGTGAGAAGACAGACCAGGTTGCCCATGGTGCCGCTGGCCACGAAGAGCGCTGCCTCTTTGCCCATCCGCTCCGCGGCCATCTCCTGCAGCCGGTTGACCGTCGGGTCCTCCCCGTAGACGTCATCACCCAGTTCGGCCCGATACATCGCCTCGCGCATTTCGGGCGTGGGCAGGGTGACCGTATCACTGCGCAAGTCAATCGCTTTCACGATACCTCCTTCATCCGAGTAATCCGCCAGCCAGTGGCCGTTTTCTCCAGCCCCAATCGCTCTCGCGCTCTCTGCCAAGCCTCTTCCAGCTCGCTGAGAAATGCCTCATGGCCCGCCAGGGCGACACCATGATGCATCACCTCCAGGGCCAGGCCGTTGGCTTCATCAATCATGCGCATGAACTGCTCTCGGCCATAGACCAGAGGCTGCACAATCCCCGTCGGATCGAGGGGTGCCACCCGATTGTATCCCTCAAGAAGATGAGCTTCTGGAGCAGACAGAATGACACACACATCAGCATCGCTGAAGGTGTGATAATCCCCCTTGGCTAGTGAGCCGAAAAGCAGGAGGGCCAGAGGTGCCAGTTCCTCTGTCACTCGATGGATGAAATGGGCCAGAGCGGCCTGATGTTCATATCCTTTTAAGTTGCTCTGCCACGTAGTCCAGGATGATCTTCGCAAGCCTCACTGCCTCCTCTGCTGTCTGAGCATCGTAGTAGTCCATAGGCGCCCCTCTATCGAAGCCATTGGGATAGCGAGTGGGAATGTAATACCGATCAAGGGTCCGTGCGGCCTGCAGGATCTCCACTGGAGGCTGACCCGCCCGAGCGAGGAGGTAGGAGACCGCGTGGCTAATTTCGACGCGGCCCTGACCCTCCAGCCAGGCCTTGGCGGCTAGCTCGGCGGCCTGTTGGGCGGAAAAGCAGGCATCCTCGTAGAACCCACCCTCCATGTCCCAACGGGCCGAGGCCAGCTTGCGCTCTGCCTGCCGAAACCAGTCCCCATGTCTTCTCATCCCTTCTGCCCCCTCTTATCTCCGCCTCAGTACCGGCGCACTACAGCCCGGTAGCTCTGCGGTTGGCGACACAGGTCCCAGCCGATCATGAGCCCCAACTGGCCAAAGCCCATCCCAAAGACAGGATAGCGGTACCCAGGGCGAAAGGCCAATCGCTCCTCGCCGCGCAGGTGCACCTTCTGATACTGCCCTATCAGGTCTCCATCGGGGCCCACCACCACCGCCGTATCGTAGATAATGCTCTCCCCTTGGCCTTAGAGACCATGCCGAAGGCGATGTGCACTTGGGCGCATCAGTTTCCTCTCATCTGGTGGTAGAACATGTGTTCACTCCTCCAAGTACACCTCAGAGGGAGATGTCAAGCGTGACGCAGCTCCGCTAACACCCGCTCCAGCTCTAAAGGCAGGCTCGCTTCTACCTCCACCCACTCCCCCCTGGTGGGGTGGGTGAACCCCAGACGCCAGGCGTGCAAGAAATACCGGCGCAGTCCAAGGGGGACACGGCGGTGTCCATATACGCGATCCCCCACGACCGAATGGCCGATGGCTGAGAGGTGAACCCGGATCTGGTGGGTGCGCCCTGTCTCCGGTTGAACTTCCAGAAAGGTATAGTGATCAAAATACTCCCGGACGCGGTACACTGTAGATGCCGGACGGCCATTGGTCACCACCACTACCCGCTGGCGATGGCGCGGATCGCGCCCCAGGGGGGCCTCAATCCGCCCCTCTCGGGGAGCCAGCCGTCCCTCTACCAGGGCCAGGTAGACCTTGTACACCTGCCGGCGTCGGAACTGGCGCTGGAGCGTCTGATGGGCCCCCTCCGTCTTGGCCACCAGCAGCAGCCCAGAGGTGTAGCGATCCAGCCGGTGGACGATGCCGGCGCGATCTAGTGAGGACAGTTCCGGCCGGTGGGCCAGGAGCGCGTTGACCAACGTCCCTCCCTGGTGACCGAGGGCCGGATGCGCCACCATGCCTGCCGGTTTGTCCACGGCCAGTAGGGCTTCGTCCTCGTAGAGGATGCGTAGGGGTAGGTACTCGGGAGCGGGTTGTGTTGGACGCTCGGAGGGCAAAGAGGTCACGATGACCTCACCTCCCCGCAGCCGATAGCCCGCTTTGACCAGGGCACCGTCTACCGTGACCTTTTGCTCATTGATGAGGCGGTCCACCTGCGAGCGGCTGAGGGAGGGGATGTGATCGGCCAGGTAGCGATCCAGCCGTTGGCCCTTCTCTGTCTCCGCGACCTGCAGCCACTGCACAGGTGTCGTCATCTTCCCTTCAACAAAAAGCGCCGAGGTATTCTCCTCGGCTGCTTCCCCGGTGCTCACTTCCAATCCTATCCACTCCGCTCCCGATCCCGCCACAGGTAGCAGGCCAGGATGGCCATACCGATGACGATGGAACTATCCGCGATGTTGAACACCGGCCAGATCTTGAAATCAATGAAGTCAATCACATGCCCATAGGTCAGACGGTCCAGCAGGTTTCCCACTGCCCCGCCGAGCATGAGCCCCACGCTGAGCTCTACCGGCCATTGGCCCAGAGACAGGCGCACGTAGTAGGTGAGGATGCCCACCACAGCCAGTATCGCCACTCCAACGAAGAGATCACCCTCGCCAGGAAAGAGGCCGAAGGCCACGCCTGTATTCGTCACGTAGGTCAGGCTCACCAGGGGGCGCAGGAAGGGGACCGGATTCCAGGGCTCACCCAATTGCAGATGGATGGTGATCCACCGCTTGCTGAGTTGATCGGCCAACAGGATGAACAGCGCTATCCCTGGTAGAAATAAGTGTTTGCGAATCGTGGATCTCAACCAGCGCTCTTTCCAGAACTCGTGGATAGCCATCCAACTCGCGCGCGACGCTCCTTGCACTGGAGGCACAGCGTCGCATAGGGCAGCACCTCAAGTCGAGCGGGGTCTATCTCCTGGCCGCATTCCTCACAGATCCCGTACGTTCCCCTCTCGAACCGGCGCAGCGCATGTTCTACCTGACGCAGGGTGCGCTCCAGGTTCTGGCGGAGAGCCAGTTCCTTGGCTTGCTCAAAGGCTGCTGTCGCATCGTCAGCCATATGATTGCCATATCCCAGGCTTCTCCCCTCCAGTACGGGCAACTGGGCGAGCTGATCTTTGAGAAGTTGCTGTTCTTCAATCAGTTGGGCTTTGAAAAATACTCGCGTCTTCGCCATATCTCACACTCTTCTAAGCCGCCTCTTCGCGGTGCCCCGTGCCCCCTTGGGCACAGGGACGATGATTATTGTACCCAAATTCCTCCAAAAAGGCAAATGAGTAGGGGCAACCCTTGCGGTTGCCTATGGTAGGGGCGACCGCAAGGGTACGCCCCTACTACCGCTGTACACCCAACGTGATGGGCTCTCCTTCCAGTGCGAAGCTTTGAACATAGGCTCCCTGCGGCGGTGGACCCTCCACCAGTTCGCGGGAGAGGGTCTCAGCCCGGATGTAGGCTGCTTGTTCCGGATCGGCCATGACCTCGGCCAGCCGCCTCTCTGCTTGGTAGGTGGTGGTGATGCGGTCGTCAATGTTGAAGCTGGCCTCCTTGCGCATGTTCTGGATGCGGCGCACCAAGTCTCGGGCCAGCCCCTCCTGCTCCAGCTCCGGCGTGAGGGCGGTGTCCACAGCCACCATGAGGCCCCGCTCCTCGGCCACGGCGTAGCCCTCACGGGCATGGGTGCGCACTTCTATCTCCTGAGGCAGCAGCTCGACAGACTGGCCTTCTACCCGGATGGTTATGGACATCCCGGCCGTGACCTGCTGGGCCAGCACCTCAGCGTCTATGCCCTCCACCGCCCGGCACAGGTGGGGGAACAATGGGCCATGCTTAGGTCCCAGCAGTTGAGGCCGCAGGTGAATTTCGTGGCTCACCAACTCCTCTGCCCGCTCCACAAAATCCAACGTTTTGACATTGAGTTCATCCAGGATGATCTCCGACAGCCGCTCCAGGCGCTGGCGCTGATCCCCATCGGCCAGCACGCGAGCCCGGGCCAGGGGTTGGCGCAGCTTGATGCCTGCCTGGGAGCGCGCTGCGCGGCCCAGGCTGGCCACCTGCATGGCCAACTCCATGTCGGCCATCAACTCCTGATCCATGAGCGATTCATCAGCGGCCGGCCAGTCATTATGGTGTACGCTCTCCGGGGCACTGGAATCTACGGAGCGCACCAGGTTCTGGTACATCGTCTCCACGACGAAGGGGGTGAAGGGGGCCAGCACCTTACACAACGTGGTGAGCACCCTATAAAGCGTCTCATAAGCGGCCTGCTTGTCCACATCCTGCTCGCTCTTCCAGAAGCGGCGGCGGGAGCGGCGCACATACCAGTTGGTCAGCTCGTCAATGAAGGCCTCGATGGGGCCGGTGGCTCCGTAGACATCGTAGTCGTCCAGCCGATCGGTGACCTGCTGCACCAGCACCTGAAGTCGGGACAGGATCCACCTATCGAGTAACGAGTAACGAGTCAATGAGTCAGCGCTCATTTGCTCGCTGATTCGTTGATTCGCTGACTCACTGGGCCCCCACTCATCCAGATGGGCATAGGTCACGAAGAAGGAGTAGACATTCCACAAGGGGATCAGGAAACGGCGCCGGGTCTCGTCAGCCAGGGTGTAGCCGAAGAGGAGGTTCTGCTCTGGCCGGTGGGTGCAGAACATCCAGCGCATCACATCCACCCCCATCGTCTCGGCGGCGTCGTCGAACCAGATGGCGTTGCCCCAGCTCTTGTGCATCTGCCGGCCATCCTCCGCCAGGAGCATGCCGTAGGTGAAGACATTGCGGAATGGCGCCCTGCGCTCCATGATGGTGCTCATGGCCAGCAGAGAGTAGAACCAGTTTCGGAACTGGAGCAGGAAGGTCTCGCTGATCAGGTCGGCGGGGAACCATTTCTCCCAGTATGGACGGTCGTGACGGTAATTCAAGGTGGAAAAGGCCACGGTCCCCGCGTCCAGCCAGGGGTTGCCCACGTCGGGGATGCGCGAGACCAGGGCCCCGCACTTTTGACAGCGGATCTTCACCGCGTCCACCCAAGGGCGATGAGGGGTATGTCCCTCAAACGCCTCCCAGCCGACGATGGCCCGCTCCTGCAACTCCTCCTTGCTGCCGATGGCGTCGAACCCACCGCACTCCTGGCACTCCCAGATGGGCAAGGCCAACCCCCAATAGCGCTTCTTGGAGATCATCCAGTCGTGCATGTTGCGCAGCCAGTCCATCTCCCGCTCGTAGCCAAAGGCCGGGATCCAGCGCGTGTCCTGCACGATCTCCATGATCTGGTAGCGGAGGTTGCGCTCCTTCTCCTCCTCGGCCACCTCCTCGTAGGGCTTGCCCAGTTGCTGGCCCATGGAGATGAACCACTCATCCACCAGCCGGAACACCAGCTCCGTGCCGCAGCGCCAGCAGACAGGGTAGCGGTGGGTGTAGTCCTCCACCTTGTACAGCAGTCCCTTGCGCTCCAGGTCCTCGAAGATGGGCTCCGCAACCTCGGCCACGTTGCGGCCCGTGAGCCAGCCGAACCCCTCGGTGTAGACACCGAACTCATCCAGCGGAGCGAGCACCGGCAGGTCATATTCCTTGCTGAGGGCGAAGTCCTCCGCGCCGCAGCCGGGGGCGATGTGGACAATGCCCGTGCCCTCCGCCTCGCTCACCTCGTCCCACAGGATCACGCGATGCGGGTAGGGATGGCCCTCGTTTTGGGCAACCGCAAGGGTTGTCCTTACGGCGGGCAGGTCGTCGAAGGGCCCATCGTAAGTCCAGCCTTCCAACGCTGTACCTGCCATCTCTTCCAGCACCTCGTAGTCGTCATCCAGTATGTACAGCGTGCCCTGGGAGAGGTAGAAGATCTCGTCACCATGGTGGACTTTGACGTAGGTCAGATCGGGGCCTACGGCGGCGGCGACGTTGGAGGTGAGGGTCCAGGGGGTGGTGGTCCACACCAGCAGCGATTCCTTTTCACGTCCTCTGAGAGGAAAGCGCAGGGTGACGCCGGGGTGGGTCAGCTCCTGGTAGCCCTCGGTGACGATCTCGTGCTGGCTGATCCCCGTGCCGCAGCGGGTGCACCAGGGCATCACATCGTGGCCTTTGTAGATCCAGCCCCGCTGGTGGCACTTCTTGAGGGCGGTCCAGATGCAGTAGTTGTTCTCGTCGGAGAAGGTGAAGTAGGAACCTCCCAGCTCGGGGGTGCCCAGCCGTCCGACGATCTGCTCCACCGTGCCGGTTACCGGACCCTGGGTCCCCTGGACGGTGATCACCTGCTCCGGGTCTTCCTCCATTTTGTCCCGCAGCCAGCGCAGGAAATGAGGATCGTACCAGTCCATCCAGTATCCCAGCCGCTGCGATTGTTCATTTTGTACAGCGGCGTACTGGAGCACCCGCTGTTTGCACAGGTTGACAAAAGGGCCGATACCGTAGGCCTCAATGTCGCGTTTGGATTTGAAGCCCAGTTCCCTCTCCACTTCCACCTCGATCCACAGCCCCTGGCAATCGAAGCCATTCTGGTAGCGGGTATCGTAGCCCTTCATGGCCCAGTAGCGGTGGAAGAGGTCCTTGTAGGTGCGGCCCCAGGCGTGGTGTGTGCCCATGGGGTTATTGGCCGTGATGGGGCCGTCAATGAAGGACCAACGCTTCTGGCCCTGGTTCAGGGCTCGGCGTTTTTCAAACGCCCTAATCTCCTTCCACCATTGGAGGGTCTCCCGCTCTTGAGCTACGAAATCCACTTGAGTGGGTACATCTTCGAACATGCTTCTCCTCCTCTGTCAGTGCCCCAGCACCCCTTCAATCTCCTCCCGCACCCTTTCCTCAAACGAGACACG
>CAYRNM010000007.1:11736-18030 GCA_964425465.1 uncultured Anaerolineae bacterium
AGTGCCCCAGCACCCCTTCAATCTCCTCCCGCACCCTTTCCTCAAACGAGACACGGCCTAAGCTCCGCAGCAACTCCCGCACACGATTCCGATATTGGAGCATCCGCGGATCCCTGGCCTTCCACGCACCCGTCACCTGGTTGATCACCAGCCGGCTGTCGCCCCGGACTGTGACCTCGCATTGTTGGGGGTTGGCGCCCATAGCCGTGAGTCGCCCGCGCAGGTCCTCCAGGGCGCGGATCAGGGCCTCGTACTCCGCCTCGTTGTTGGTCATTTCCTGCCCGAACTCCAGATGCACCACCTGGGGTGGCTCATCCCCAAATTGCAGCGCGTAGCTGCCGTAGCCGGGACCGGGATTGCCTCGGCTGCCACCATCGAAAACGACCGTTGGGGGCCCGACGTCACCAATGCTTTTATCGCGAGAGGCCAGGAAGCGTCGAAAGGGCGGCCAATCGGCCAGTTGGGCGAAGAGCCAGCGTCGGTCGTTGTCGGAGAGGGCGCGAATGAATATCCACACCTGACGGACGTCGGCCATTTAGGGCTCCAACTCGATCCTCAGCCGCTTGTTGATGCGGCCTTTGCTCTCGTGGCCCACCACGTGGATAGGGCCCACCTCACGGGTATTGGCCACGTGCGTCCCTCCATCGGCCTGCAGGTCCAGCCCCACGATCTCCACCGTGCGCACCTGGGTGATGTGCTCCGGAAGCAGGTTGATTTTGGTGCGGATGAGATCGGGAATGCGGAAGGCTTCCTCTCGGGGCAGGATGGCGATCCTCACTGGACGCGCGGCTCCCATCTCGGCATTGATCTTGGCTTCCACATCTTGAGCAAAGGTGGCTGACATGTGCTCCAGTTCGAAGTCCATCCGCGCCCGGAGGGGTTCCATGTTGCCTCCGGTGACCAGGGCGCCGTAGTCCCGCCAGATGACGCCGCACAGGATGTGCAGTGCGGTGTGGGTGCGCATGAGCTGATACCGGTGCTCCCAATCTATCTGGCCCACCACGGGGGTCCCCACAGGGGGCGGATCGCCCTCCACCTGGTGCCAGACCACCCCCCCCTCCTGGCGGACGCGCACCACAGGAAGCCACTGCTCATTAAACAGTAGCACACCCTTATCGCAGGGCTGGCCTCCGCCGTGGGGATAGAAGGCTGTACGGTCCAGGGCCACCTGGGTACCCTTCACCTCGACCACTGTGGCTTTGAATTCCTGGAGATAGCTGTCGGCCTGATAGAGCAACTCAGTCATGGGTGCTTCCTCCCATCTGGAGTTTGGCAGAAACCCGGTTTTTCTTCGATGGGTAGAGCTTACGCTTCATCAGAGCCAACTTTTGGAGAGGGATTCCTCCACCAACGGTCATAAAAACCGGGTTTCTTGAGCCTCCTCAACCCAAAAAGCTCTCGCCCCCAAGGGACGAGAGCTTTCACATGCCTTTTGCTCCCGCGGTACCACCCTATTTGCCCTGTTTGGCAGGGCCACTCTGTGGGGTACGTGATCATACCCCCGTCCAGATAACGGTGGACGTAGCCGACTGAGTCTACTGACTGGCTGATGGCTTATCGCTGATAATCTATGGCTTATGGCCCTCCATCTGCCATATGCGATACGCTATAAGCCATACGCTATTTGCCATCCACCCGTGTTCGGTCAGTGGCTCCGGGAGGATTTTCGCCAGCAGCTCGCCACCCGGCTTCCACCATCCCGGGCTCGCTGAGACGGAGTGATGCCAGCTACTCGTTCCCATCATCGCCTGTGCGTGCGAAAGATAATAGCACAAAGTGAACAAACTGTCAAATTCCGGTTGTGTCCCCTGACTCTCGGGAAAGCTGGTCATACAAAGCCAGGAGGTTCGCTTGATGGAGTTGGGGTGCCAGCCCGCCCAGGGGCAAGCGTGAGAGGCCAAAGCTCTCTAACCTCCAGTTCTTCAGTTGCTCACGCTTTCCCCCCCGTGCCACGTGTTTGGCCACACGCTCGTATATCTGGCGCAGGTAGGTGATGTTAGCCTCGATGGTCTTGGGGATCTCACCTCGGAGAAGAACCTCTCCGTGGCCCTGCACGATGTTGTCCAGATGCATCTCCGTCAGGTGTCCCAGAGTCTCCACCATATCTTTCCAGTCACCCCAAACGATATAGGGGACCGGCATCATTGTATCTCCGGCGAAGAGCAGTCGGTCCTCATGAATGTAGACCACGATGGAATCAGCAGTGTGCCCCGGGGCGTGGATGAGCTCCAAAGTCCTGCCCCCCAGGTGCAAGAACATGCGGCCCTTATCGAAAAGGATATTGGGCAGACGTAGCTTTACGTCAGTCAGTTCTGGAGTTTCCTCCTGGGCCTGGCGCAGGTTCTCCTCCCCGTGGTATTCCAAATAACGGCGTGTGTCTTTCCAGGAGATGATCTCCGCTTCTGGGTACAGGTAGTTACCGTATACATGATCGGCGTGATGATGGGTATTGATGAGGTAGAGAATGCCTTGAGGAGAGTATCGTCGCAGGAAATCGCGCATAGCACGCGATTCCTGGGGAAAAGGCAGGGTATCAATGACGATGGTCCCCTCTGGAGTGAGTATTGCTCCGGCGGTGACCTGGACGTACATCTCGCTGGTGAACACGTAGATGTCATCCAAAACCCGCTCTTTGAGCACCTTCCCCTCCCTCATCTTCACAAAGATAAACCACCAGGTTCGTTAGATACCCGGTGGTTTAGAAGACCCCGCCGTGCCGTGTGCTGGAGGTTTTGATCCTGCATTCGCAGGTGGGGTGCCACCCCGAGCACCTGCCGTTATGCTCGTCGGAGCTGGCTCCCCGATCTCATCGGTGTTGGCTCAAAACGTTGAGGCATCACGAACACCGCAGGGTATTCATAGTATATCATAAAACTCCCAAATGTGCAAGTCAGCCTTCAGCAAAAACTCGCCCGCCCGCCCTACGGCGTCCCTTGCGTCTCCATCTGACCCTGCAGGCTCTCCAGGTTGAGGATAAAGGGAGTGCCCGAAGGTACCATCATCACCCGGATGTTGGGCGACAGTTTCTCGATGTAACGGTAGATAAGCAGATTGGCATTCTGAGCAATCTGCTCATTGATCAGCCGCAGCGCCTCCGCCTCGCCCTCCGCCTGGGTGATGGCCGCCTGCTTCACTCCCTGGGCCTCGATCTTCTTGCGCTCCGCCTCCCGCTGTTCCTTCTCCAGCACGTACTCCATCTGTTCCGCCTGCTGCTGGGCGATCTGCTTCTGCTCGATGGCCGTGGCATAGTCCTCAGTGAAGTTCACGTTGCGGATGTCAAAGGAGAGGAGCTGAAAGCCCGAGCCCTCAAACCGCTCCCGCAGGGCCTCGGTGATCTGCTGCTGGATCTGGGCCCGCTTGGGACCGTAGATATCGGTCACCGTGTTCTGGGAGACATAGTGGCGCACGATGGAACGGATGCCGGGGCGGATGAGGACCCTTAAATAGTCGTTGCGGAACATGTTGTGCACGTAATCCGCTTTACGGGGGTCAATGCGGTAGCGGGTGGAGGAGTCAATCCCCACCTGCAACCCCTCGATGGTGGGCGACCACAGAGTATCGCTCTCTCCCTCCTCCGGGTTCTTGGTCATAGTATAGACCTGCTCTCGGACATTATAGCGGAAGACCTGGTTGATGTAGGGAGCCACGAAATGCATCCCCGGCCCCAGGCTGCCCGGCAGCGTGCCAGCGAAGATGTTGAATACCACTCCTGCCTCGCCAGCGTCAATGACCACCACACTGGTGCTCAGGGTGCTGACCACTGCCGCGACGATAAGGATCAGCACCGCCATTGACATGGAGATCTTGCTTCTCCGCCCGCGGCTCCGCTGCACTAGGATGTAGCCGATGTAGGCCAACAGGCCTAGCCAAAGTAGGACGGCGATGCCGCTCAGAAAACTGGCGATAATCATCCTCTCCTCCCTTCGATTGATTTTCGATACACAGCCTCAATGATACCATACTTCGAGCCAAAAGCAAGTAGCGCTTTGGCCCGCATCACGCACTGTTTGACTTATCTTTCCCGGGGGGTATAATTGGTTTCGTACTGTCCACGCGGAAAGGGGAGATTCCAACCATGCAAGTCCTGCTCGATATCCTATCAGCCTGGGCGGGATTTCTGCTGACCAAGCTGCCGGCCGCTGCGGCCACCTTTGTCGGCGGCTGGTTAGGTATCAGGTTGCTGGGAGCCGTTTTGAGCCGAGCCCTGAGGGCCGCCCGGATTGAGCCTACCATTGCTGGTCTTTTCAAGTCCGCGATCACGATTGCCCTGTGGATCATCGTCATCGCCGCTGTGCTTCAGGCGCTCGGGCTGAGCCAGGTCGCACTGGCTGTCTCCGGCTCCATCGCCCTGGTCGCCTTGGGGATTGCCTCCGCCGCCTCAGGCACCCTGGCCGACATCATCGCCGGGGTGTTCCTGGTGAGCGATCCCGACTTCCGGGTGGGGGATACCATCACCACAGGGGGCATCACCGGCGTCATCCAGTCCATTGACCTGCGAAAGGCCCGGATTCTGGCCGCGGATGGCAGGCTGAATGTCATCCCCAACCAGGCGGTAGAAAAGACAACCTGGGTAGTGGAGCGTCGGAGGGAGAAGTAGGAGGAGTGACAATGGGACGAGTTCCTGTCTGGTTACAAGCTGGACTCCTGGGATTGGCGATCCTGCTGATGGGCACTATCGGCGTGCTGGCTCTCAATGGACAACTGCGCCTCAGCACCCTGCAGCCCACCTGGAAACTGACCGTCCTGCACACCAACGACGTGATAGGCTACGTCGAGCCCTGCGGTTGACTGCACCCCAAAGGAGGGCTGGCTCGTCGAGCCACCGCGATTAAAACTGAGCGCCAGGCCCATGGCCACGTGCTGCTGCTGGATGCCGGCAGCTCCATCCTGGGGGGCTGGGAATGGGACTACGAATCCAAAGCCCGGATGATGGTCGAAGCCATGAACCGCATGGGCTACGACGCCCTGACGGTGGGGCAGGGCGAGCTGCAGATGGGATCCGAAGCGCTGCTCAAGGTTATGACCCAGGCCGATTTCCCCTTCCTCTCGGCCAACCTCACTCGGGGGAAGAGCGGGCCACTGCTGGTTCAACCCTACACCCTTCTCTCATTGGACGGCCATCGAGTGGCCATCATTGGTGTGACCGCGCCGGAGGACACCGACATCCATCAGTTGGAAGAAGGTGAGGTGGGCGTGCTCGACCCTATTGAGGGTGTGCGCCGACAGGTTAACGCGGTTAAGGATCAGGCAAAGGTCATCATTGTGCTATCCCATCTGGGACTGGAGATGGATCAGAAGCTGGCTCAGCAGGTAGGGGAGATTGACCTCATCGTGGGGGGGCGCTCAGGCGACAACTTGGAAGAACCCCTCCAGAATGAGGTAACGAGGACGGTGATTGTGCAGGCTGGCAACAGGGGGGAATGGCTGGGGATCATTGACTTGGAGCTGGATCAGCACGGACGCATCGTGAGCTACAAGGGGCGCAACCTAGCGCTGAGTGAGGAGATTGTTGAGGATCCAGAGTTCAGCGCCTGGCTCCAATCAGTGCAACCCACGCCGACTCCCTCAGGGTAATGAGATGGCCCAGACACCCGGCTTCTTGCAGAAGCCGGGTGTCTTCGTTTAGCGCCAGAAGAAGCGGCGCGAGACACTGAGAGGGCTGACAGGCTGCCCTTCGGGTGGGCTCCGCTTGACGACGACATCCCAGCGGAAGGGGAGCGAATCGCCCGGGCCAGAATACAGCTCGGAGGGGATCCGCCAACCCTGCGCCTTGGTTCGCCAGGTTCCTATCTCTTTCTCCCCACGGAATAGTTGCACTTCGTACCATTCATCCTCTTGCAGGATGCCCACCGATGTCCACTGCAGGAGGATGTGCGCCTCAGAGCCCTGGAATTCCTCTTCCTCCCGCGGCCACAGAAGCACAGGAGCAGGATAGGGAAAGGGGGTCGCGGTGGGCAGCGGCGTTGAGGTGGGCGTAGGCGTGGGTGGCCCCAGATCGAGGCGGAGCACCTGCCCCACCTGCAGGAACTGGGGGCTGACCCCTGGGTTCAGGGCATAAATGTCGTTGAGGGTGATGCCATACTTAGCTGCGATGCCCAACAGCGTCTCCCTCTCTTGCACAGTGTGGGTGATGACCCGGGATTCGGCCCGGGGTTCGGAGGGGAGTACCATCTCTCCTCCCATACCAGGGGCGGGGATCAGGAGCTCCTGCCCA
Source organism: uncultured Anaerolineae bacterium (assembly GCA_964425465.1). Lineage (GTDB taxonomy): Bacteria > Chloroflexota > Anaerolineae > JAYEMR01 > JAYEMR01 > JAYEMR01. The sequence continues at coordinate 17,951 of CAYRNM010000007.1, forward strand.
ATCTGTAAGCGCCGAGGATCAAGGCCCGGGTTGGCCTGCATCAGAGCCTCTACATTGATCCCATACTGAAGGGCAATCCC
>CAYRNM010000007.1:18130-28750 GCA_964425465.1 uncultured Anaerolineae bacterium
CCGGGTTGGCCTGCATCAGAGCCTCTACATTGATCCCATACTGAAGGGCAATCCCACTGGGTGTGTCCCCTTGGGCGACCACATGCACCCGAACTGGGATGGGGCTAGCAGTCGGTGTCGGCAAGGGGGTAGAGGTAGGCATGGGAGAGGTGGTGGGAGTGAAGGTGGGCGGCAGCTGAGTCGCTGTCGGCGTTGGGGATGGCATGGCGGTGGGCATAAGAGTGGCAGTAGGTGTAGGGATAGACGTGGGTGTGGCTGTGGCCGTCGGCGCAGGAGTGGCAGTGGGCCACGGTGTGGCAGTGAAAGTAGGAGTGATGATAGAGATGGAAGGGATCGTAGCCGTCGGCAAAATAGGAGAAGTGGAATGAGAAGACCTCGCCTGCCAGGGATGCCACCACCAGCAAAAAGCCACGATGCCGACCACCAGAGCAAACAGCAGGACATCAAGGAGCAGGGCCACTGCGAGAGAGCGCACATCCCACCTGCGCGGCCTCAGTTCCGCCCCGCACAGGAGACACTCGCGGGCCGTCAGGCCTACCCGTGCCCCACAGGCCGGACACCTGCGGCCCTCGGCTCGGCGAAAGAACCGCGGCCACCGAACGCGCGGCCAGTGGATGCGAAAAGGCGGGAGCCATCGCCACCTCAGGGAGGCTCCACACATGAAGCAAGTCTGTGCTCGCCGTGCGACGGTCGCCCCGCAGGCTGAGCAACGGCGCGCCCCAGCCCCTTCTCTGCGAAACATACTCTCTTCCTACGCCGAGCTCCCCGCCAAGCCCAGTTCCTCGGCAATGGACTGCATGGCCTCTAGCACGGTGGCGATGTGCTCTCTCAGCAGGACACCCAGCTCTGCTGCCCCTTCCTCAATGTCCTGACGGTTCACGCCAGCAGCGAACCGCTTGTCCTTCCACTTTTTCCTCACCGAGCTGACCTCCACATCGCGGATGTCCTTGGAGGGCCGGACCAGCGCCACAGCCACGATGAGGCCGGTGAGCTCATCCACGGCGAAGAGGGCCCGTTCGAGCTTGCTCTGGCGGGGGACATCCAGATACCGGGCATGGGATTTCACTGCCCGCACGATCACCTCCGGCCAGCTCCGCTCCTCCAGGATGTGTGCCCCGACGAGGGGGTGCTCTTCAGGCGTGGGGTGCTGCTCATAGTCGAAGTCGTGGATCAATCCCACGACGCCCCACAGCTCCTCGTCGCCGTCGAATTTTCGGGCGTAAGCCCTCATGGCCACTTCCACAGCCAGCGCGTGCTTGCGCAGGCTCTCACTTTGGGTGAACTCGCACAGCAGGTTCCAGGCATCCTCTCGGGTGATCATCTTACACTCCTATGAAACCACCTCTCCGATGACCAGGGCGTGATCCTCGATCACCGAGCCGTGCAGCACGACGGCGTCTTTAATGGTCACACCATTCCCGATGCGACAATCGCGCTCAATGTACACCCGGGGGCCGATGACGCAGTCGGAGCCGATGAGGGTCCCTTCCTCAATGCGCAGGGGGGTGATGAGGTGGGTGTTGGGGCCCACGGTGAAGGGCACAAGCTGTGGCCGGTCATGGCCCTCCACCAGGTAATGGCGGTTGATGGCCAGCAGGTCCTCCGGGCCGGTGAGGGTCAGTCGGCCTTCAGTGAAGAGGCCATGTACCTCATAACGGTCGTCAATGAGCATCTGGATCGCATCTTGCAACTCGTACTCACCTCGCTCAGAGAGAGGGACCAAGGGAAGGTAGTCCAAGATGCGGGGGGTGAAAATGTAAAAGGGTAAAGAGGCAATGTTAGAGGGAGCCTCCTCCGGCCGAGGCTTCTCCACGATGTGCACTACCCGGTGGCCCTCCAGAATGACAATGCCCAACTTTGAGACCTCGGAGCGGTCCACACGACGCAGGCTGATGAGGCCCTCCATGGGCCCGTCAACCTGCCAGGCTCGGATGAGGTCGCCCACATGTCGGGGGGCCACCAAGTTGTCACAGGAGGAGAGGACAAAGTCCTCGTGGATGAAGGGCGCGGCGCAGGCCAGGGCATTGGCCATGCCCAGCCGTTCCTCCTGGATGACGAAGCGGATATCCGCCTCCAGTTGGCACTCCTCCTCGAAGTAGTGACGGATCTCCTTGTCATCGCGGCTGACCACCAGGATGAAATCGCGCACGCCGCTCTCGTGGATGCTCTCCAGCACGCGCTCCACAATGGGCTTCCCCAGGATGGGCAGCATGGCCTTGGATCGCTTGGTGGTGATAGGATGCAGCCGTGACCCCTTGCCCGCTGCCAGAATGACCCCTTGCATCTTCACTCCTCTCCACGCAATGCCTTACGCTGCAAGACGAACAGCTCCCCGATCCCCTTCTCCGCCAGGTCGAGAAGCTGGCTCAGCATGGCTCTATCAAAGGGCTTCCCTTCAGCTGTACCCTGCACCTCCACATATTCGCCCCGATGGGTCATGACTACATTCAAGTCCACATCAGCCACCGTGTCCTCGGCGTAGCACAGGTCCAGCAGGGGTTGGCCATCGAGGAGGCCCACGCTGACTGCGGCCACAGGTGTGCGCAGGACGTGCCGCGACACTACATTAGTAGCGATGAGTTTGTGCAGGGCCAACACCAAGGCCACGTAGCCTCCGGTGATGGAGGCGGTGCGGGTTCCACCATCGGCTTGGATCACGTCGCAATCCACGATGATGGTCCGCTCGCCCAGTTTGGTGAGGTCCACAGCCGCGCGGAGGCTGCGGCCGATCAGACGGCGGATCTCTTGGGTACGACCTCCTAGTCCGCCTGTCTCACGGGGTGTCCGTTCCCGCGTAGCGCGGGGCAAGAGGGCGTATTCGGCTGTCACCCAGCCCTGGTTCTGACCGTAGAGCCAGCGGGGGACCTGATCCTCCGCCGTAGCGTTGCAGAGCACCCGCGTGCGTCCCATTTCGATGAGCACCGAGCCCTCTGCGTATTCCGTGTACCCGGGCGTCATGACGACAGGCCGCAGCTCATCCGCAGCCCGGCCGTCGACACGCACCATCACCTCCCCCTTCAACATACCTCAAGCCCGAGCCTATTATAGCATGTCCGACCTCGTTGGCAAAGACCGGCCCTATAGTAGGGGCAGGTCTTAGACCTGCCCCTACTACTTAACCCGGGCTGGACAGCCGGGCCTGAAGCTTGGCCTCCTGCGCCTTGTTCTGGGCCAGCTTCTCCCGCTCCCGCTCCACCACGTGGGCTGGCGCTTTGGTCACGAAGTCCTCGTTGGCCAGCAGCCGCTCAGAACGTGAGATGAGGTCGGCGACCTCCTCCAACTCACGGGCCAGCTTCTCCCGCTCGGCCTCCAAGTCCACCATGCCGGCCAGGGGCAGGTAGCACTCCACACCGCCGATCATCAGTGCCAGCGCCTGCCGGGGCCGCTGGGTCAGAGTTGGAGCGATGGCCAGTCGTTCTGGGTCCAGCCGGGACAGGCTCACCAGCACCTCCCGCTGATCAAGCAGCAGATCCGTCCTCGACCCTCCGACCATGGTGGCGGCGATGCAGCGCCCCGGATCCACCCCATACTCAGCGCGGGCGTTGCGGATAGCCCTCACCAATTCCATGATCACTTCCATCTCCGTCTCGGCCTCGTCATCCCTTTCACCCTCCGGCTCCGGCCACGGCGCGAATATGATGCTGTCAATAGTCTGTCCATCCCTCACTCGCCACTCGCCATCCGTCAGGTTCTGCCAGATTGCCTCCGTCACAAAGGGCATGAAGGGATGCAGCAGCCGTAAGGTCCGCTGCAGCACATACATCAGCACGCAACGAGCTGTATCCTTGGCCTGCTCATCCAGCCCATAGAGCCGCAGTTTGCTGATCTCGATGTACCAATCGCAGTACTCGCCCCATAGGAAGTCCTGGATCTGCCGCGCGGCTTCGCCGAACTGATAGGACTCTATCAGGTGGTTGACACTGGCCACGAGCCTGTTGTGGCGGGAGAGGATCCAGCGATCGGGCAGGGTTAAGTCACTGAGGCGACGAGTCAACGAGTCAACAAGTTCACTCGTTGACTCATCACTCGTTGACACGTTACCTATCACGAACCGCGCCGCATTCCATATCTTGTTGGCGAAATTGCGGGCTGCCTCGACCTTCTGCAAACTCAGCCGAGTATCGTTGCCCGGTGTGCTGGCGGTCATCAGGGTGAAGCGCAGAGCATCGGAACCGTGCTTCTCGATAACGTCCAGCGGATCAATCACGTTGCCCCAGGAGCGGCTCATCTTCCGCCCCCTCTCGTCGCGCACCATACCATGCAGGTACACATAGCGGAAGGGAATGTCCCCTGCGCACTCCAGCCCCATCATGATCATCCGCGCCACCCAGAAGAAGATGATGTCGTAGCCCGTCTCCATCACCGTGGTGGGGTAGAAGCAGTGCAGGTCATCGGTGTCCTCGGGCCAACCCAGCGTGGAGAAGGGCCACAGCGCCGAGGAGTACCAGGTATCCAAGATGTCGGGGTCCTGGTGGATGTTCCGGCTGCCACAGGCCATGCACTCCGTGGGGTCCCCTCGGGCCACGATCAATTCGCTGCAGTCATCACAGTACCACACCGGGATGCGGTGGCCCCAGTACAACTGGCGCGAGATGCACCAATCGCGGATGTTCTCCATCCAGTTGAAGTACACCCGAGCGAAGCGGTCGGGGATGAACTGGATGCGGCCTTCTCGGACGGCCTCGATGGCCGGCTGGGCCAGGGGTTTGATTTTGACGAACCACTGAGTCGAGATACGAGGCTCGACTACCGTGTCGCAGCGCTGGCAATGGCCCACCGAGTGGGTATAGTCCTCGATTTTGATCAACAGTCCCTCCTGCTGGAGATCGGCCACGATGCTCTCCCGACACTGGTACCGATCCTGATTCTGGTAGGGGCCCGCCTTCTCATTCATGGCCGCCCTGTCCGTCATGACATCCACCTGCTCCAGTCCATGCCGCTGGCCCATCTCGTAGTCATCGGGGTCGTGGGCCGGGGTGACCTTCACCGCGCCGGTGCCGAAGGCTGAGTCTACGGCCTCATCAGCGATGATGGGGATTCGCCGTCCGATGGCCGGCAGAACCGCTGTGCGACCGATCAGCCTCTGGTATCGTTCATCGGAGGGATTAACCGCCACCGCCGTGTCGCCCAGGATGGTCTCCGGGCGGGTGGTGGCCACCTCGATCCATTCTGTAGCGCCCTGGGCCCATTGGCCTGACCCCCACTCAGCCTCCGGCCCGGCCCAGTCGTCATTGACCAGCGGGTAGCGCACAGTCCACAGGTGGGTCCCCTCTTCCCAATGGATCACCTCCAGGTCGGAGATGGCCGAGGTGCAGCGGGGGCACCAGTTGACCAGATAGGTGCCCCGGTAGATCAGCCCCTTGTGGTAGAGCTGGACGAAGCTCTCCCGCACCGCCTGCGACAGTCCCTCATCCATGGTGAAGCGCTCCCGCTGCCAATCGCAGGAGCCTCCCAGGCGGCGTATCTGCTGGCTGATGGCGTTGCCGTATCGTTCCTTCCAGGCCCAGCCCAGTTCGAGGAACCACTCCCGCCCCAGGTCCCAGCGGGTTAGGGGCCGATCGTCCTCAGGCAGGGGATAGCCGATCTGGGCCAGGAGGTCGTCGCAGGTGCGCTGGGCCAGCGCTCTCTCGATGACGTTATGGGTGCCGATGGAGGCGTGATCGTTGCCTGGCAGCCACAGCGTGGGCTCGCCCCTCATGCGATGGTAGCGGATCATCACATCTTCGACAGCCATCACCATGGCATGGCCGATGTGCAGCTCGCCGGTGACGTTGGAGGGCGGCATGGAGATGACGAAGGGCTTATCTTGGGGATCGGCCAATCCCAGTTCGAATTGGGTCTCCGGTCGGAAGTAGCCTTTGGATTCCCACCACTCGTAGAGGCGCTGTTCGGTGCTTTTGGGATCGTAGGTTTTAGGCATGGTGCTCTCAGTCATCAGAAGGTCCCCCTTATCTCCTCCTCAGTTGTATGGTCGTTGGGATTCTCGGCTTTCAGTCCTTTGGCCTCGGCCACACGACAGAGTTGGTCGTCGTGCGGAGAGGAAGCAGCACTTCCTACAGGCCGCGAGCTTCGCCTCGTTTCAGCCAGGGTCGAAAAACCTGGTTTCTTGCGCCTCTTACCTTATCTGACGCTGGGCCAGGATCACCAGGCGGCGGCTGTCGTGACGGAAATCACTGCTGTCAAGGCCGCCGTAATAAGCCACCGGCATCAACCCCGCCGCTTGGATCATAGCCCTCAGCTCGGTGGCGGTGTAGATGCGCACCGTATGGCTGTGGGAGCGTACTCCTTCCTCCGTCTGCCACCAACGGGTACTGCTGTTGGTGCCCGCTATGGGGTCGAACCGCCGCTCCTCCCACACCAGCGTGCCGTCAATATCCGTCCAATCGCGGGCCTGGAACACCTGCACCAGCCAGTCGCGGTGGGTGATGTCAATGAGGAATTTGCCTCCCGGTTTGAGCGCCCTGTACACCCCGTCGAGCACACGCTGGTTCTCCAACTCCTCGTCAAAGTAGCCAAAGGCGGTGAAGAGGTTGATCACGGCGTCGAATTGTTCCCTCCAGGGGATCTCCCGCATGTCGCCCCGCACCAGCTCTACTTTGATCCCCCTCTCGGAGGCTGCGCACCAGGCCTCAGCCAGCAGCGTCTCCGAGTAATCCAACCCGAACACCCGATATCCCCTTTGTGCCAGCCGCACGCTGTGCCGCCCCTGCCCGCAGCACAGGTCCAGTATGGTGGCGCCGGGCGGAAGGTCCAGAAGGGCTATCACCCCCTCCGTCTCCTGATCTGAGCGCTCGGGCGTCAGGGCGGGGCCGTACATCCGCAGGTAATCCTCATCGAAGTAGGTCTGCCACCAGGCCATGCTTTCATCTCTCCTTCTCGGCGAGGATGATTATCCGTTGGCTGTCAAGGGTCAACTCGCCGCCCTTCCAGTCGCCGTAGCCGGCGCGCCAGTGCAGGCCTGCCCTGAGCAGCATGTCCTTCATTTCCGTGGGCGTGTAAAGGCGGACGCTGAATTCCAGGCTTCTGCGCTCTCCGCTTTCCATCCAGTACCATCGGTCTGGCTCACGCCGTGGACGGGATCGAACCCGAACTCGGCCCAGACAAGCGTCTCTCCGACTTCAAACCAGATGCATCCTTCAGACAATCGAGCGCGCCTATCACGATCGGGCAGGTCAACCAGGAAGCGGCCGCCAGGCTGGAGTGCTCGATGCACCCCTTCCAGCACCTGCTGGTTCTCGACCTCGTCGTCGAAGTAGCCAAAGGCGGTGAAGACATTGATCACCGCGTCGAGACGATTCTCCCAGGGGATGTGGCACATGTCAGCCCGATGCCATTCGATCTGGAATCAGTCTCGGCTGCCGCCTGGCGCGCCACCCCAGCAGATACTCGGAAAGGTCCAGCCCGGCCATGCGGTAGCCCCGCTGGGCCAGGGGCACTGTCAGCCGTCCCTGGCCACAGCACAGGTCCAGCACCTCCATCCCTGGTTGCAATTCCAGCAGTCGCTCCATCCCCTCCACCTCACGTTGGGTGCGCTCCTCGGTGGAGTGCGGTGCCCACAGCTTGAGATATGTCTCGTCGAAGAGGGTCTGCCACCAAGCCACAGTGCATCCCTAACAAAAAACCCCTCTCACCTCAAGGACGAGAGGGGATGCCTCGCGTGGTACCACCTTGATTGGCGGATGGCAGATAGTGAATACTGATCAAGCCACCGCCCACTCGCTAGCCGTAACGGGCCTGCCCGAGCTGGCCTACTGATCAACGACTTTCAGCCAGCCGACTCCCAGGCGACCTTCAGCGGCAGCGCTTGCGGGGGGCTTTCAGCCGGTGACCCCCCTTCTCTACCAAGCGCCCCTCCGCCTACTCCTCCTGTTCCACGTCTTTATCATCCCTACACTTCTTCATAGTATAATAACGAGGGAGCAAGGGTCATCATTGCCTCCTCAGCAACTCATTATAGACTATCTCTTCATTTCTGTCAAATGGAGCGGGGAATCAGGTGCATCTGTCGTCTGACAGAGGTGCGTTGGGTGCCATGATCTTTGTGTATTCCATAGGCACTTCTTGGTGATCCTGCCAGGCAGATGACCTCATCGCTTCGATAAGTAGAAGGGATCAAGCCCGCATAGCTGCGAGGATACTTAGCCTCCGGGAAGCGATGAATGTCTCTGATCTCGGTGACGATCAGCAACGCCGAGTAGATAGGGAGGTCGAGTTTGCACAACTGGGTTAGATGGAGTATAGTGATAAGGTAAGCACTCGGCGGTCGGCAATCGGCCTTGAAACAGAAGCTGAAAGCCTGTCCTGTCCAGGACGCCTGTGGCCCACAGACACGGGCAGGCAGACAAGGCTGACCGCTGATGACTGAATGCTTGCGCAATTTAGGAGAGGCCAATGATTGCAGTTTGCAAGGGGGTGGGTGATTAAGGAGCAATTAGGAGACGTAGAAAGCAGACTAGCGCTGGGAGCGGGAGCGGGCTTTCTTCTGGCCCGGGTGATGCACTTCGACATCGGACTGGGGCTGGTGTTGGGAGCGCTGGCCGGCGTGGCTGGGGCGATCCTGTTGCCCAGAGAGGAACGGGAGGATGACGCTGCGCCCCGCGACTGACTCAGACGCACGTGACATGGCCTCCATATTGGTCGAGGCTTTTGCCGACAAATTCCAGATCATCTTCGGCTCCCATCTGGAAGAGGGACGCAAGGCTGTAGCCGCTGAGATCCGCCTGAGGGCGCGAGAAGGATATCTGGAAGGAACTTTCGTCGCCCAAGAAGAGGAGCAAATGGTGGGGATAGTTGCCTGTCGCACGGCGGACACGTCCCATGCACCGCTGCTTCCCCTCCTTCGCGCTTTCTGGCGCGAGATCGGCCCCTGGGGAATGGTGCGGGCGTTGGTGGGCCTGGCGCTGCTCAGCGGCAAGCCAGCCTCGGACGAGTGCTACATTGACTATCTGGCCGTTCGATCTGAGTGGCGGCGGCGAGGGATCGGTACCGCCCTTCTCCGCCAAGCCCAGGAGTACGCTCGATCCCAGGGGAAGCGTAGGCTCACTTTGGAGGTGAGCTTGCGCAATGAAGATGCCCCGCGCCTCTATCAACGCCTGGGGTTCAGCCCTGTGCGACAGGAACGAAGCTGCATCACCGGTCGGTTCTTCGACATCCCCCTCTGGTTACGCATGGAGAAGCATCTATCCTGAAGAAAGGGGGCTTCATGCCCGAATTGCCGGAGCTGACAGTGGTGAAGGAGTACCTGCAGCGGAATATCATGGGACAGGTCATCGTGGGCGCGGAGATGGTGCGGCCCACTGTGCTGCGCGACTTGGCGGGTGAGGGATTGACGGAAGGGCTGGTGGGCCGGAGGTTCACCGGCGTGAAACAGCACGGAAAGTTCCTTATCCTCATCCTGGACGAGGGGGCTCGATACCTGGTGATCAATCCCATGCTGACCGGCCACCTTCAGCATGTGAGCCCCCAGGTCAAACGGCGCAAGCGGACCTACATTATCCTCTCCCTCCTCGACGGGAAGGAGCTCCGCTACACCGATGCCCGCTCCATGGGCAAAGTCTACATCACCGACGATCCAGAATCGGTGCCGGGCCTGCAGGAGCTGGGCCCCGATGCCTTGGATCCCGATTTAACCCTGGACGTCTTTGTTCAGCAAATGAAGCGGCATCGAGGCCAGATCAAGAGCCTCCTCTGCCGCCAATCCTTCGTGGCCGGCATCGGCAACGCCTACGCCGACGATATCCTCTTTCGAGCAGGCATCTACCCCTTCCGCAAGCGCACGGAGCTCTCCGGCGAGGAGATGGAGCACATCTACTGGGCCATGCGAGAGGTGCTGACCGAGGCCATTGAGATCGTGCGAGAGCAGATGGGAGAGGGCATCGGGCAAGAGGAGGAGTTCCGCGATTTCCTCCAGGTACACCGCAAGGGGGGACAGCCCTGCCCGGTGTGCGGCACTCCCATTTCCGAGATCACTGCGCAGCGACGCATCACCAGCTTCTGCCGCAAGTGTCAGCCAGGGAGCCTGGTAAGTGTGTAGTCTCACAGCGTCCAAGCGCCTAAGGTTATAGCCTATTTGCTTTTCGTCAGCAGAGCGCTATACTTAGCCAGTTGTATTCCCTGGCCCCTTCCTTCTGGACCAGAGGAAATCTTGAAGTGAGTGAAATGTTGGCCATGGAAACTTCAAACGCAGGGCCAGAGGATAGCTCAAGTAGTCAGCGGATAACCGAGCTGCGTTGCTGCAAAAAGACAAGCGCTGCCCTTGGCTGTATAGGGAGTGGGCCGGGCTGATACCTCCTGGATGCCAGTGTTCGAAGGCTGCGGCCTGCCCTGAGCTGCTGAGGGTGGGTCGCAGCCCTTTTTATTTGGCAGCTCGTCGCACTAGCCTTCCTCGTGCCCCTGTTGATTGGCACCGGTGGCAACGTTGGCTCCCAGACCACCAGCGCTATCATTCGCGCCTTGGCTGTGGGTGAGATTGGCTTCAGAGATGCATTGCGCATCCTATGGTAGGGATACTGCCCCATACCAAAGAGGCAAGATGAGTTTCGTGAAGCAGCACGAAGAGAGGGGGAGAAGGGCATGGCTTTTCTGAGTGAATTGCGGGGGCAAAAGGTCTGGGATGGGGCT
>CAYRNM010000007.1:28850-30615 GCA_964425465.1 uncultured Anaerolineae bacterium
GAAGGGCATGGCTTTTCTGAGTGAATTGCGGGGGCAAAAGGTCTGGGATGGGGCTGGGAGGCAAATAGGCCGCTGCCGTGACATCCTCGTCTCCGAGCTGGAGAGGGATTACCCGCCGGTGAGCGGCCTGGCCATCTCCGACGGAACACAGGGCGAACTGCGCCTCATCCCAGTGGAGGAAATAGAGTGGCTGGGGAAACCGGCCATCCTCTTGAGATCCACCGGGGCGGACATTCCCCTCCTTCAGCCCACCGGCCATGAGCTGTGGCTGGCGCGCAGCGTCCTCGACAGACAGATCGTGGACACTGAGGGGAGGCGTGTAGTGCGGGTCAATGATCTGGAACTGGCCCGGGTGGGGGAGCGCTATTGTCTGGTGGCGGTGGATGTGGGCGCCTGGGGGCTCGTGCGACGGCTGGGGCTGGAAGGTGCAGCGCGAGCGCTGTTCGCCTTGGGGAAACGCGAGCCTCCCCTGACCCTCATTCCCTGGCAAGATGTTGCTCCCCTGCAGGTCGAAGCCCCCCTGAAGCTACGGGTATCCAGGGACAAGATCAGCAAACTGCACCCGGCTGACATCGCCGAGATTGTCAGCAACCTGAACCGCCCCATGCGGCACGCCCTGATGCAATCCCTGGACGACGAGGTCATGGCTGACGCCCTGGAGGAGATCGAGCCCCAGTTGCAGGTCGCGGTGCTGGAGAGGCTGGATCGGGAACGGGCGGCGGACATCCTGGAGGAGATGACCCCCGATGACGCGGCCGACCTGCTGGCCGAGCTGCCAGCCCAAGAAAGCGCCCAACTTCTGGATATGATGGAAGCTGAAGAGGCGGGGGATGTGCGCCGTCTCCTGGCCTACCCTGAAGAATCGGCAGGGGGCATCATGACCACCGAGTACGCCATCGTGCCCGAGGAGCTGACCGTGGCCCAGGCTATCGAGTATCTGCGCCAATCCGAGGAAGCGCGGGAGGCGGAGACCATCTACTACGTCTATGTCACCGATGCCGCCTCCCGCCTGAAGGGGGCCATCGATCTGCGGGACCTGATCATGGCCTCCCCAGATTCCAAAGTCACGAGCCATATGCATCACAATGTGGCGACTGTTGACCTGTACACTGAGCAGAGGGAGGTGGCCCGGGTCATTGCCAAGTACAATATCCTGGCGGTGCCAGTGGTGGATCAGGAGGGGATCCTCCATGGCATCGTGACCGTGGATGACGCCATTGATGCCATCATTCCCACCGCCTGGAAGAAGCGTTTGCCCCGCATCTTCTGAGAGGAGGCGCATGCCATCTCCTTTCGCCACCAACTCAGAGGATTGGGCAACCGCCTGCTGTTTTATCTGGCGATCATGAGGCTTGGACTGATCACCTCCAGCGCCGACAACAACGTGGGGGGCATTGCCACCTGCTCCGTGGCCGGTTCACGCTACGGATATAGGCTGCTGTGGCGATGTCATCAAGTGCTACATTAGGCATCATCGGGATGCGAGGCAGTTGAAGCTCTTGTAAAGTTAGCCTGCAAGGGCGGTCAGAAACCACGCCGCAGAGCGGCGTGGTAGTTCATTGGCCTACTGATTGGCGTCGTTGCTAGGGCCGCTGCGCAAATGCAAGGTTCCCTACGACGTTCGTGGAGGTTGGACGCAGGGTCGTGTACCGACTTAGCTCACTTGCGCGACATGCAGCGCCTGCTCTGTGCTTTTATAGTTGAGAAAGAGGGGAAGGTTCAATTAGGGGCTGAAATAGGTTGACACTTTTGGCACCTTGAAAAA
>CAYRNM010000008.1:0-4007 GCA_964425465.1 uncultured Anaerolineae bacterium
GAGCTGGGGATGGGGTTCAACATCGCCATGCGCGACCTGGAGATCCGAGGGGCGGGGGAGATCCTGGGCCGGCGGCAGCATGGGCACATCAGCGCCATCGGCTTTGACCTGTACACCCGCCTGCTGGCCCAGGCGGTGAGGGAGCTGAAGGGGGAGGAAATGCCCGAATTGGTGCGCGATGAATTGGCCGCCTATCTGAGCCCTCTGGAGATGGGGGTGCAGATCAACCTGCCCCTGCGGGCCTATCTTCCCGCGGACTACGTACCCCAGGAATATCTGCGGCTGCAACTATACCGTCGCATGGCCCAACTGCGCACCCTGGCCGAGGTGAAGGAGATGGCCCGAGAGCTGGAAGATCGTTTCGGCCAACGGCCGGAAGTAGTGGATAATCTTCTCTATCAGATTCGTCTCAAGGTGTTGGCCAGCAGGGCCGGAGTGAAGAGCATCTACGCCGATGATGGATCAGTGGTGCTTCAGGGACAGCCACGGGAGCGAGGAGCAATGGCCGCGCTGAAGTCACGGTTGGGGACAGAGGCACAAGTAGGACGGCAGCATCTCAGGATCCCCCTGAATTCCTCAGCGCAGGCCTGGCAAGAGCGGGTGGAGAGGGTGTTACGGATATTGGGGGAGATGGCCCCGATGCAGAAGTAGGGGCGATTCGCGAATTGCCCCTACTAACCCCACCCTGCTGCCTTATACAGCACAGCGAAATGGTTCGTCGGCCCGTGGCCATGGCCCAGGGGCAGCGCATGTCGGATCGCTTCGGTGATGTAGGCTTTTGCCTCCCGCACCGCCCCCTCCACCGAGCGCCCTTTGGCCAGCCCAGCGGCGATGGCCGAGGCAAAGGTGCAGCCCGTGCCATGAGTGTGGGGAGTGACGATGCGTTCCCCCCGGAGCATGATAAAGCGCTGTCCATCGAAGAGCAGGTCCGCAGGGTCGGCCTCCAGGTGGCCGCCTTTGAGGACGACGTTTCGTGGCCCCAGAGCGTGGATCGCCTCCGCCGCACGGCGCATGTCCTCCAGCCCCTCGATGGCCAGCCCAGTCAACGCGCGAGCCTCGTGCAGGTTGGGGGTGAGCACTTCGGCCAGGGGCAGGAGCAACTCGACGAGCGCTTCCCGCGCCTCGGGCCGCAGCAGCGGGTCGCCGCTCTTGGCCACCATCACCGGGTCCACCACCAGATGCGGCAGTGCGTGCTCCCTCACCTTGGCCGCCACCACCTCGATGATCCCCGCATTGGAGAGCATCCCCGTCTTCACCGCATCTACCCCGATGTCCGTCACCACGGAATCAATCTGCAACCCCACGAATTCAGGCGGCAGGTCGAACACTCCCTGCACACCCACCGTGTTCTGGGCGGTAATGGAGGTGATGGCGCTCATGCCGTACACCCCCAGCGCGGCGAATGCCTTGAGATCTGCCTGGATGCCGGCTCCTCCTCCGGAGTCGGAGCCGGCGATGGTTAGCGCGCGCTTCATCGTCATTCTCGCTCCCTACCACAAAGATCACCAAGAACACAAAGGGGCTTTGTGATCTTCGTGCCCTTGGTGGTTAGCTTTGTCGAAAGTGATCCCATCCCCCTTTGCTGCCGGGCAATCGGGTGCCGTCGGACAGCACCACCTGGATTCCGGCCGCTGGAGGGAGGATCTGCCCGATGACCGTCACCGGCGTGCCGGTGGCTGCCCACACTCCCTCCATCACCTCCCCCACCCGTGGCTGGGGCACGGTAAAGAGCAGTTGGTAATCCTCCCCACCGCGCAAGGCAAAGTCGAGCGCATCCTTGCCAGTGGCCTGAGCCGCGCTGCGAGCCGCCTCGGAGATGGGCAGCTGCTCGGCCCAGATATCCACTCCGACATGGCTCCGTTCACAGATATGGCCGATGTCGCTGAGCGTCCCATCGCTCACGTCAATGGCTGCGGTCACCGCTCCCATCCCCGCCAGAGCTCGTCCCTCCAGCAAGCAGGGCCTGGGGGTCAGATGCGCGGCCAATAACTGCTCCCACACCTCTGGGTCCACCTCTGCCTGAGGGTCGAGCAGCAACGCCAGCCCGGCCGCGGAGTTGCCCAGGACGCCGGTGACGCACACCTGGTCTCCCACCCGCGCTCCAGAGCGGAGCAGGAGGTGATCGGGCTCTACCCACCCCAGCAGGAGGATGTCAATCATAAAGCGATCGGGCAGGCTGGCCATGTTGCCCCCCACAATTTCCGCCCCAGCAGCGCTCACCTCATCCTGGAGGCCCCGATAAAGCTCATCAATGAAGCTCACTTCTGTCTGGGGTGGCATGGCCAGTGAGACCAGCAGGTAGGTGGGCACGCCACCCATGGCCGCGATATCGCTCAGGTTGATGGCCGCCGCCTTGCGCCCCAGCCGGTAGGGGCCGATGGCCTCCCGCAGGAAGTGCACTCCCTCCACCTGTATGTCGCAGGTGGCCAACAGGTAGTTCTCTCCATCGGTGCGGAGCACGGCCACATCGTCGCCGATGCCCACCACCACCCCCTCGCCCGGGGGCGGCAGCGCTCCAGCTACCCGGTCAATGAGCCCAAACTCCCCTAGATCGGAGACCAGCATGTCAATCTCCCCTCTCTTTCGCCTGTTTCTTCTTCGCGGCTTCCACTACAGCGCGCAGTTCTCGCGCCGCAGACTCCACATCCTCCGCGGCCACGATGGCTGAGACAACGGCTACCCCGCCTGCCCCAGCGCGGATGACCTGGGCAGCGTTGGAGGCGTTGATACCGCCGATGGCCACCACCGGCTGGCGCACCGTGGCCACGATGGCCCTCAGCCCCTCCAGGCCTGTAGGCTGGGGGGCGTCAGGCTTGGTGGGGGTGGAGAAAACGGGAGAGGCGGAGATATAGTCTGCGCCATCTTGTTCCGCCTGGAGTGCCTCCTTGACGGTCGAGACCGAGACCCCGAGTATCCTCTCTGGGCCGATGAGCTTACGGGCCAGAAAGGCGGGCATATCGTCCTGCCCCACATGCACTCCATCCGCATCCACCGCCAGGGCCACATCCAGCCGGTCGTTGACGATGAAGGGCACCCCCGCTTCGCGGCACAGCGCTCGCAGTTCCCACGCCTCCTCCACCATCCGCCGGGTGGTCGCTTCCTTCTCCCGGTACTGTACCACCGTCACACTGCCAGCGATTGCCGCGCGGACTATCTCCAGATGGGAGCGGCCGCGCGCAAGGCCCGCATCGGTGACGACGTAAAGGCTCAGATCAATCCCCTTGTCCATCTCATTCCTCCAACCATTGAACCTTGGCCCCCGACCGCACCTGCTCTGGGGAGAGGTTATACAGGGCATCGAAGAGAGCCACTTTAAAGCTAGCAGGGCCATGGGCCATCTCGGCCGCCAACTCCGCTGCCAGGCCGTAGCACACCAGCCCCGCCGTGGCCGCCAGCACGGGGTCGGGCTCCACGGCGGCGAAGGCGGCCACCATCGTCGTCGCCGAGCAGCCGCTGCCGGTAATCGTAGTGAGCCACAGGTGGCCGTTGTCCACGCCGACAGTGCGCTGGCCATCGGAGATGATGTCCCGTTGGCCGGTGATGGCCACCGTCAGCCCCCGCTGTCGGGCCATGGCCCGTGCGACCTCTTCCGCCTCCGCCCCGGCGGAGATGGACTCCACACCCCTGACCTCCCCGCCCAGCCCGGCCAGCACCGACACCTCGCCCAGGTTCCCCCGCAGGATGGCGATGTCCAGCTCATTTAACAGGCGCAGATTGCTCTCCGTGCGCAGTGTGGTCGCTCCCGCGCCCACCGGATCCAAGACGATGGGCACGCCCAGCTCGTTGGCCCTCCGCCCGGCCACCAGCATGGCCTCAACCCAGTCAGGGGCGAGGGTGCCAGGGTTGAGCACCAGTGCTCCGGCCAAAGCGACCATTTCCGCCACCTCCTCTTTCGCATGGGCCATGACCGGCAGTGCCCCGATGTGCAGGGTCACGTTGGCTGTGTCATTCATGACCACGAAGTTGGTGATGTGGTGCACCAGCGGCCGGGCCTGGCGCAATGTGGC
>CAYRNM010000008.1:4107-6519 GCA_964425465.1 uncultured Anaerolineae bacterium
CGTTGTCCGTCTCATCCACCAGGATCAGGACCAGAGCGATCCACCCCCCGGCCACGGCCAGGATGGCTGGGATGAGATCGCTGGTGCCCAGGGCCAGGACGAAGAGCGCTCCCAGCCCGTAGAACCAGATGTTGGCCACCAGATACCCCAGATAGGTGCCCCAGAAAGCGCTGCCGCTGCGCCGGGCGAAGCGATTGTAATCGGCCACCAGGGGCATCCAGGAGATGGGCATGGCTACCACCAGGTCCACTGCCAGCCAGAAGGGGAGCTCTCCGGTGCCGGGGGCGCGCAGCAGGCTGCCGACATCGTAGTGGGCGAAGAGGTACCAGGTGAGGTAGATGCTGATGCCGTAGACCAGCCACACGGCGAACTTCTCCAGCCACTGGCGCACCACCATCAAGGGCCCGCCGATGGCCAGCAGGGTGCACCATAGGGCGAAGAGGAGGGCCCAGAGGGGGTAGTTGGAGAACCCCAGAAGCCTCTCGCTGATGCCATTGGCCGCCTGGGCCATGATGATGACCTCGAAGGCTCCCCAGCCGATGAGCTGGATAAAGTTGAAGAGGGTGGGCAGGTAGGAGCCTCGGATGCCCAACACAGGGCGCAGCATGACCATGGTGGGGATGGCATGGTCGCTGCCCACCACCCCGGCCAGGGCCAGCAGCAGGTTCCCGATGAGGGTGCCGATGATGATGGCCAGAAACGCCGACCCCAGCCCCAGACCCGGCACCAGCAGGGTCCCCGCCAGAAGCACCAGCAATCCCACCCCCAGGCTGGACCACAGGGCGAAGTAATCCACAAAACCCAACAGACGATGCTTTTGGGGCACTGGTTCGATACCCCATTCCGGTGGCGCTTGGAGTGCCATATCCCCATCCCTCCTCTAATGCAAAGGGGCCGCTAACTTTAGAAAGCTGACGGCCCACATCTCCCATCGCTTCCCTACGCTGGCATGATCCAGATCAGGTTCAAGGGGTCGGAGCAGGCGCAGAGTGTGGATCTGCGAGCGCTCCCTCTCAGCCCGTTCCCTCGGACTCCCCCAGCTTGCTATGCAATTATCGGCTATATCAGCCTATAATGTATCACATATCGCGGCCTTTGTCAAGTCACAAGTTACCCCTCGGCGGGGATTAAGGAAATGCAGGCCCCGAGTGCAGGGTTTGCTTCCTTTGACCAAAGAGGTGGTCAATGATATAATGGAGTCCAGTTGAGCAATGGACCACTGCTATTCACCACTATGAATTCGGACATGGCGAGGTTTCTTCAAACCGTTGTTCTGATCAGCCTCCTTACCCTCATGGGCTGCGGATCATCCCGGTCCGCACAAGCGAACTCCTTTCAAGCGCCCATCCAAGCCATCCAAAACAAAGGCTCCGATACGATGGTCAACCTAGCTCTAGCCTGGGCCGAGGCCTACACCGTCCAGCACCCAGGAGTCCCCATCGCCGTGACGGGCGGCGGATCGGGCACTGGCATCGCAGCCCTCATCAACGGCACGGTGAACATCGCCAACGCCTCACGGGAGATGAAACCGGAGGAGATCGCAGAGGCTCGGGCCCAGGGTATTGAGCCGGTGGAACACATCGTGGCCCGTGACGCCATCGCGGTGGTGGTTCACCCCAGCAATCCTGTTGAAGGGCTGACCATCCCCCAACTGGCGGCACTCTTCACCGGGGAGATCACCAACTGGCGGGAGGTGGGAGGTCAGAATCGGCCCATCGTGCTCCTCTCTCGAGAGTCCAATTCAGGGACCTATGTGTACTTCCTGGAGCAGGTGGTGCGCCAGGGGGACAAGGAGAGCGAGGCCCTGTTCTCCTCTGATACGCTGCTGATGCCTTCCTCAGAGGGAATTGGCAATGAGGTGCGGCAAAACCCCAATGCCATCGGCTACGATGGGCTGGGCTACGTGACCTCCGATCAGAAGACGTTGGCAGTGAGCCGAGGGGAGGGGGAGCCCTACGTTAAGCCCAGTGTGGAGACAGTGAATAACACCACCTACCCCATCGCCCGTCCTCTCTACATGTACACCAATGGGCCGCCCAGTGGCGTCATCCGGGACTACCTGGAATGGATCACGGGGCCGGAGGGACAGGCCATCGTGCAGGAGCTGGGGTTTATCCCCCTGCAACGTAGATAGGGGCGACCACAGAGGGTCGCCCCTATCTACGGGGAGGGTAGAAAGATGCGATTGCCTTTCAAACGGGGAAGAGGAGAAGAACTCCACTGGGGTGAGTTCGCGATTGAGAGCTTTGTCCGCGTCGCCGGCGGCTCAGCCATATTTCTGGTGGCCCTGATCTTCTTCTTTCTCCTTCGGGAAGGCACTCCTGCCTTCTGGGAAGTGTCCTTCGACAACCTGCTGAGCACCCGCTGGTATCCCACCTTTGGTTTCTACGGTATCCTCCCCCTGCTGTACGG
>CAYRNM010000008.1:6619-8745 GCA_964425465.1 uncultured Anaerolineae bacterium
CTGGCACTGGGGGCCACTCACTGGCAGGCCATTTATCGGGTCGTGCTGCCCGCCGCCCGATCGGGCATCCTGATGGCGGTGATGATAGGCCTGGGGAGGGCCATCGGGGAGACGATGGCGGTGATGATGGTCACCGGCAATGCGGCCCGCATGGGGCGGGAGTGGGCGGCGCTCTTCCGCCCGGTACGGACCATGACGGCCACTATCGCTGCGGAGATGGGGGAGGTGGCTCAGGGAAGCACTCACTACCATGTCCTCTTCGCAGTGGGGATGGTCCTCTTTTTGATCACCTTCGCCATCAACGGTGTGGCCTCCATCATCGCCCTGCGGGGTGCGCCACGCCGGGGCGGCCAATGGATACGCTGATGGGGTGTTGTTGTGTCATCACATACGAACCAATGCATCGCCTTCGGGCTGCTGACCCTGGCCGCAGCGGCGGTGGTCCTGCCCCTGCTGTTGGTCCTGGGCTACATCGTTTGGCAAGGGAGGGAGGCTATCTCCTGGGAGTTTCTGACCGCCATGCCCCGCAGCGGCATGAGGGAGGGAGGGATCCTGCCTGCAGTGGTGGGCACGGTGCTCCTAACCTTCGGAACGGCCATCGCCTCCCTTCCTCTGGCCATTGGCGCGGCCATCTACCTGGCCGAGTACGCCCATGACAACTGGTTCACCCGCCTCATCCGGCTGTGCATCATCAACTTGGCCGGCATCCCCTCCATCACCTACGGGCTCTTCGGCCTGGGGCTCTTCGTGCTCTTCCTGAGGCTGGGCACCTCCCTCGTTGCCGGCTCGCTGACCCTGGGGCTGATGACCCTGCCGGTGGTGATCTCCGCAGCAGAAGAGGCGATCCTGGCAGTGCCCCAATCCTTCAGAATAGTGAGCATCTCCCTGGGCGGTACCAAGTGGCAGACCATCCGCCATCAAGTGCTTCCTCAGGCCCTGCCGGGGATTCTGACAGGCGTCATCCTGGGGCTGGAGCGGGCCGCTGGGGAGACGGCCCCTATCCTCTTCACCGTCGCGGCCTTCTACCTGCCTCGTCTTCCCCGCTCGCCCCTCGATCAGGCCATGGCCCTGCCCTATCATCTGTACGTCATCTCCACCCAGGTGCCGGAGATGCCCCTCCGAATCCAATATGGCACCGCACTGGTGCTGTTGATCTTCGTTTTGTCCATGAACCTGGGTGCGACCCTGGTGCGCAGCCGGGCGCGACGGCGACGACGGTGGTAAGATATGGGAGGACTTGAGCATTTTTCACCACCAAAGCACAAAGATCACAAAGTGTTCTTAGTGCTCCCTGGCCAGGACAGGCTTGGTGTCCTTTGTGGTAAATAGGGAGACCGGATGTTCCCTCAAGTTGTCGAAAGCCCACGGCCCAAATTCCATATCCGAGATCTGACCTTCCGCTACGATAGTCATGAAGCGCTGAAGCACGTCACGCTGGACATCCCGGTCCAGGAGATCTTTGTCCTCTTCGGCCCGGCGCAGGCGGGGAAATCCACCCTCCTCAGGCTTCTCAATCGGCTGAATGATCTGGTGGAGGGCATCCAGATGGAGGGGCAGGTCCTGTTGGATGGGGAGGACATCTACGCCCCCGGCTACGATGTTATCGGGCTGCGCCGCCGGGTGGGGATGGTGTTCGCCCTGCCCATCCCCCTGCCGGGCACCATCCGCGAGAACCTCACCTATGGCCCCCGGCTGAGCTCCATCCGTGACCCGCAGGAGCTGGAGCGGCGGGTGCAGGAGTCGTTGGAACGGGCGGCGTTATGGGATGAGGTGAAGGATCGTCTGGACGAGCCGGCCATGGACCTCTCGGGAGGACAGCAGCAGCGGCTCTGCCTGGCGCGGGTGTTGGCCATGCGCTCGGAGGTGATCCTGCTGGACAATCCCACCTCCGGGCTGGACCCTCTCTCCACGGCCAAGGTGGAGGAGTCGCTGCGTCAGTTGAAGGCGGATCATACCATCGTGATGGTGCCCCACAGTGTGCAGCAGGCCGTTCGCATCGCTGACCAGGCCGCCTTCCTGCTGGACGGGGAGTTGATCGAGACCCATGTGGCGCAGGAGATCTTCACCCGCCCCCAGGATCGACGCACCTCGGACTACATCACCGGGCGGTTTGGATAGAAGCCGGA
>CAYRNM010000008.1:8845-30484 GCA_964425465.1 uncultured Anaerolineae bacterium
GCGATTCCCCCTGGACAGCGCTGGCGGTGGGGCTGGGCCTGCCCACCCTGGTGCGCAGCCGCTTCACGGTGATGAAGCCGCTGCCCGGCACGGCTGGCTCGGAGGGGGTGGAGATCCGCCTGGACGAGCTCTACGAGCGGTTGCAGCGTTTCTGCCGCGGTCGCATTGACCTGGCCCTGGCCGGCCAGCGGGTGCGGCTGGTGGGGCAGGCAGTGGATCGGCTGGAGCTGGCCGAGCTGGAACGGCGGCTACGGCTGCTGCTGGAGGGCGGGCTGGTGCTCGCCACCAGCGACAAGGCCCGCCAGTACGTGGACAGGATCCTGGCACAGGAGGAGTACGGCGAGGAGCGGAAGCGGATGCTCCTGGCCTTCGCCATCCTGGACCACGGCGGCCACCAGATGCTGGAGGAGGTGCTCAAAGAGGCCAGGGCCAGGCCCTCAGCCTGAGGCCATGGAGGCGACGATGAGCGAGGAACTGGTGCTGCGCTTCGGCCCCAGGGAACCCGAGGGGGGCTATCCAGTGTTCGTTGGTGGTCAGCCGGTCGGCGCTTTCCGCCCCCCCTTCAGCGGCGACCTGACGGCCGAGCTGGCCGAGACCGAGGTGGCAGTGCTGGAGCACTGGGCCGGCGCTGCGCCCGGCGAGCGAAAGGTGCTGCTGGACATTCTGGATAAGCTGGCCAGGCAACTGACGGCC
Organism: uncultured Anaerolineae bacterium; assembly: GCA_964425465.1. Lineage (GTDB taxonomy): Bacteria > Chloroflexota > Anaerolineae > JAYEMR01 > JAYEMR01 > JAYEMR01. The sequence continues at coordinate 9,539 of CAYRNM010000008.1, forward strand.
ATGGGTGCGGCCCTCTCGGAAGCCCTCTTCGGAGCCAACCCGCCCCTGGCCCTGGCCGAGGCCCCCGCCGAGGCGCGCCTGGTGCTCCAGTTCGAGCCACAGGAGCGGGAGCTGCTGCGGTTGCCCTGGGAGTATCTGACCGACCCGGATGGTCGACGGCTGGCGGCCTTGTGTTCCCTGGCCCGACGCCTGGCCCTCACCCCCGGCCCCTCTCCCAACTTCAGGAGAGGGGAGCTTCTCCTCACCCCCGGCCCCTCTCCCTACGAGGGAGAGGGGAGATTACGGCTGCTGGTCTGCATCGCCGAGCCGCTGGACCAGGGGCCGCTGGACGGGGCGGCAATGCGGGAGGGCATCCTGGCCGCCACCCGGCCGTTGCGGGAGGCGGGCTGGCTGGAACTGCGTTTTCTCCCCCTGCCGGCCACCCCCGACCGGCTGGCCAGTGCCCTCAGCGACTGGTTGCCGGACGTGGTGCACCTGGCCTGCCACGGCCAGCCGGGCAGCCTGGCCCTGGAGGATGAGCGCGGCGGGACGCGGCGGGTGACCGCCGAGCAGCTCCGCCACCGTTTCGCCATCCACCCCCCGCGCCTGGTGGTGTTGAGCGCCTGCCTCTCCGCCGCGGCGCTGAAGGGGGATCCACTGGCGGGGACGGCGGCCGCCTTCCTGTCCGCCGGGGTGCCGGCGGTGGTGGCCATGCAGTTCTCGGCCCAGGTGGAGGCCGCCAACCGCTTCGTGGGCGACCTGTACAGTGCACTGGCCGGCGAGACACGGCGGCCGCTGGACGTCGCCGTGCGGGACGCCCGGGCCAACCGCTTCTTCGCCAGCGACTTCGTGGAGGCCTACCAGTGGGGGGTGCCGGTGCTGTACCTGCAGCGCCGGGAGGCGGACCTCTTCGCCGGAGTCGTTTCCGGCGCCCCTCAGCCGGACGAGGCGGTGCCCGGCCTGCCACAACCTTCCCCCTCCAACGTGCCGACGCGGGCCAAGCCCTTCCTGGGCCGGGGAGCGGAGATGGCCCAGGTCAACTTCCGGCTGGGGCAGGACCGGCTGGTGGTGCTGCACGGCGAGGGAGGGATTGGCAAGACGGCGCTGGCCCGCGAGTTAGCCGAATGGCACGCCCGGCAGGGGACCTACCCCGGCGGCGTGGCCTGGGTGGACTTGCAGACGCCCCGCACGGCGGAGGCCATCGTCGAGGAGGTGGGGGTCGCGCTGGCAAGGGAGGCCTTCCGCCGCATGGGGGGCGACCGGGCGGCCTGGCTGCGGGAGCGCCTGAAACAACAGCCCACGCTGCTGGTGCTGGACAACTTCGAGACGGTGGGATGGGATCCGACAGTGCTGGGCTTCATGCAAGGGATACCGTCCCCCAGCGCGGTGCTCCTCACCAGCCGGGAGCGAGTGGGGGGACTGGCCCGCCACGGGCTGCGGGAGATGGAGGACCGAACCGGCCAGGCCCTGTTCGTGGAGTGGGCGGCGCGCAGCGGCTGGGACGGGGCCGGGGATGGGGCGCAGGTGCGGGAGATGTGCGGCGTGCTGGACTACATGCCGCTGGCCATCGAGTTGGTGGCTCCCCAGGCAGCGGAGCTGCCCCTGCCGGTGCTGCTGCGGCGGGTGAAGGGCAGTCTGGCCGCCGTGGCCGCCGACCGGCCCGACCTGCCGCCTCGCCACCGCAGCGTGGAGGCCACGTTGCGCTTGAGCTATGAGGGGCTGAGCGAGGAAGCGCAGCGCCTCTTCGCCCGACTGGCCGTCTTCCCCGGCGGGGCGTACCCCTACGAGATACAGGGCTCCGACGGCCGGGCGACCGACGCCATACGGGAGATCTGCGACCTGGCCGATTGGGAGCGGGCAGCGGTCGAGTTGGTGGGGAAGGGACTGTTGCGGCTGGAGGGGCAGCGCTACAAAATGCACGGCCTGGTGTGCCAGTACGGGCTGGAGCGGCTGGAGGAGAGGGAGGAGCGAGCGGATGCCGAGCGGAGGGCGGCGGAGTTCTTCCTGGCGCTGGCCCGCTTTGCCAACAGCCTGATGGGCACCGACCAGGCCCTGGCCGGGCTGGCCATGGTGGAGGCCGAGCGAGCGAACCTGCTGTGGGGCCAGGAGTGGTACGCCGGGCGGGGGGAATGGGACGGCGCCATCGCCTACGGCTACGCCCTGAACGATCCCCTGGACGTGGGCGGGTACTGGGCCGACTGGCTGCTGGCCCTACAGCGGGCGGTGCAGGCGGCAGAGAGAAAAGGTGACAAAGCAGAATGGTCACGGCTGGCCCACAACCTGGGCGTGGCCTACCAGGCCCAGGGGGACTACCCCGCCGCCCGCCGCTACTACCAGCAGAGCCTGGAGATCAAGCAGGCCCTGGGGGATCGGGCAGGGGTGGCGAAAAGTGTCGCTGCTCTCGGTTTGTTGTCCGTACTGGAAGGGCAGCCGGATGATGGCTTCGCTCTCATGGAACAAGCAGCTTCTCTCTTTGAGCAAATCGGCTCTGCCGAGGGCAAAGTGTTCAGAGGGCTTGTCGGTCAGTTGCGGGAAATGCTGCAGGCCATCGGTGTGGATGGGCTACGAGAGTTGGTTCAGCAGATGGGGCCGCAGTCATGAGGTCAACGTGAGTTGAGGTTCGCTTGGCTGCGAGAGACGCTGGGCGAGAAACGGTTTCGGCAGGTGGTGGCGGAGGCGGGGGTACGAATCGGCGAATGAACAAATGAGCGCGGTGGGATCGGGAGCGGCTGAAGGGATCTGTCAGCGGATAGGTAGCGGATAAACGGATGCGAGGTGTGGGCACGGCGCATCCGATAATCCGCTACGGCGAAGCCATCCGCTGAGAGATTCGCCCGACGGGACCAGAAGCGGCTGGAGGGAGCGATTTGAGGCCCTCACCTGTCCTCTGACCGGGTAAGCGGTCAGCTATCAGTCCACCCGTCCCAAGGCTGAACAGGCAGGGCGGATTGCCGACCGCTGAACGCTTTGGGCCAGCGAATACGACACTCTGGACAGGAGCGGCTTGCATGACCATTGTGACCCGGCGGGCTCGATTAGACGATGTAGCGGCCATCACTGAGGTCCATTGCTCCAATGTGAGGGAGTGGCTCCGCTTCCCACCGAAAGGGAAGCCCGTCCCCGCTTGCCGTGAGGAGCTCTCCCTCTATCAGTTGTGCCGCAATGGCGGCCCCTGGATGAGTGTGGAGACCTGCGCCATCCACCTCAACCGCCTGCTCCTGGCCGGCCATTACCCACTGGTGGCTGAGCTGGATGGGCAGGTGCTGGGGGAAGCGGAGCTTTTCCTGAGCGAGGAGCCACCGCCATTGGGGCGCTACCTGAGCCTGTCGGTCCTTTACGTTCACCGCGCCCATCATGGCCGAGGCCTGGGCAGCGCGCTGATGAGAGCTGCCTTGGATTTGGCCGCAGAGCTGGAATGCGACGCCCTGACTGTCTATCCAGAAGCCTCCGCTTTCTACGCCCGCTTCGGCCTGAAACCCTTCGTGACCTGCATGGAGGTGACGGTCCTCTGTCAGCCGGAGCGGATGACCTACCGAAGCGAGGCCCTGGAGTACGGCGACTACAAGCTGGTGGCCGGGTTGGCCATGCCCATCGGCCGGTACGTGAGCGCCTGTCAGGAGTGGGAGCGGGAAAGGCCCCTCAACCAATGGGCCTTCGAAGAGGAGAAAGGGATACAAAGGGTCCCCTTGCGTTTGGAGGTGGATTCACAAGTCCTGTATGTCGTCTTCACAGGAGAGTGCCGCCGTGCCACAGTGCGGGCCTGGACAATGGGGGACTTGAGTGAAAGGGCCATCCAAGCTCTGCAGGATCAGGGGCATCGTCTGGGATTCGAGCGCCTTGAGCTCTTCATGGAGGAGGGGGAAGCCCGCCGTCTGTTGGGAGAGAAGGCGGTGAGAGAGTCCTCCTCCCGAATGGAAATGTGGCTGAAACGTGTCAAGTCTTGAAAGGAGGAGAACTTGGCTGATCTTACGACCCGCTACGCAGGGCTGGTCCTATGCAATCCCCTCATCATCGCCCCCGCTGGCATCACTGGCACGGTGGAGTTGGTCCTGCGAGCCGAGGACGCCGGCGCCGGGGCGGTGGTGATGAAATCGCTCTTCGAGAACCCCATCCCCCGGGCAGGCGATCCCAGCCCCCACATGCGGCTGATCGAACGGCGCATCGGCCGCCTCCGGGCCAGCACCTTCTATTCCTATGAGCAGTCCAGCCATTTCGATGAGCTCCAGTACGCTGAGGAGATCCGACGGGCCAAGGAGCGGGTGGACATCCCGGTCATCGCTTCTCTCGATTGCATCACCGAGGAGGGATGGGTGCGCTACGCCCGGCTGATGGGGGAGGCCGGAGCCGACGGGGTGGAGATCAAGTCCTGCCCCCACGGACTGCACCAGATGAGCGGGGAGGAGCTCACCGAGGCCACGAGGATCGTGCGAAAAGCGATCCAGTTGCCCCTCGTCCCCAAGCTCCTGCCCCAGAACACCAACCCCCTGCGCACCGTGCTCGACCTGGAGCAGGCCGGGGCCGACGCGGTGGTGATGTTCAACCGCTTCTCCGGGCTGGACATTGACCTTGACAACGAGCGCCCTATCATGCACGGCGGCTACGCCGGCCATGGCGGGCCCTGGTCCATCTACTACTGCCTGCGCTGGATCGCCACCGCCTACCCTCACCTCTCCATCCCCATCTCCGGCTCCGGTGGGGTGTGGGAGGGGACGGACCTGGTGAAGTACATCCTGGCCGGGGCGACGACGGTGCAGGTCTGCTCCGCCGTCTGCCTGCAGGGCTACGAGATCGTACCCCGACTCCTGCACGGCCTCCAGGAGTGGATGGAGGGGAAAGGCTACAGCACGCCGGCCGAGTTTCAGGGCCGGGCGGCAGAGCGGGTGCTGGGGCTCCAGAAGATGGACCGGTGGCGGCTCCTGCGGGCGGAGATCGTGGAGAGCTGCACCGGCTGCGGCCTCTGCGACCGGGTGTGCATCTATTTCGCTATCGAGGCCGAACCGGAGTATCATGTGATCGCAGAGAAATGTGTGGGCTGCGGGCTGTGCGGGGAGGTGTGTCCGGTGGGGGCCATCAAGATGGCGGAGCGGACGGGGAATTGAGGGAAGAAAGGGGAAAGAAAGGAGAAGTCGAATGACGCAGGTGTCCAAATGGAATGTCTTTGAGGCCAGGATGGAAAGTGCACACGATTACGACAATTCCTTCTGGGATGTGACGGTGCAGGTGCACTTGACCGCACCCTCGGGCCGACAATGCACTGTAGACGCCTTCTGGGATGGGGCGCGCACCTGGCGCGTGCGCTTCTGCCCCGACGAGACGGGCGAGTGGCAATGGAAATCGGAATCTGGCGAGGCAGGATTGAATGGCCAGCAGGGCAGCTTCTACTGCGTGCCTTACACAGGTGATAATCTCCTCTACCAGCATGGCCCCCCACGCCTTTCGGACAACCGCCGCTACTTCGTGCACGCCGATGGGTCCCCCTTCTTCTGGCTGAGCGATACCGCCTGGAATGGTGTGCTGCGGTCAAAGGAAGAGGACTGGAACCGCTATCTGCAAACCCGCCAGCAGCAGGGCTTCACCGCCATCCAGTTTGTCAGCACCCCGTGGCGCGCTTACTCCCAAGGGCCCCACGGGGAAAGAGCCTTCACGGGCACAGAGCGCATCCGCATCCATCCTGAGTTCTTCCAACGCCTCGACCCCAAGGTCGCCGCCATCAACGAGCACGGCTTGGTCGCGGCGCCGGTGATGCTGTGGGCCTTTGGCAAGGAGGACCCCGGTCAGGCGCTGTCGGAGGGGGATGCCATCCGCCTGGCCCGCTACCTCGTTGCCCGCTGGGGCGCGCATCAGGTGGTCTGGATTCTGGCTGGCGACGGCGACTACCAGGGTGAACGCTCGGAGCGGTGGAAGTGCATAGGGGAGGCTGCCTTCGGCGACCGGCACGACCGCCCGGTGACGATGCATCCCCGTGGCCAGCAATGGGTTGGAGATGAGTTTCGGGGAGAAGCTTGGTTCGACTTCATCGGCTATCAGAGTGGGCACGGGGATTCCCCCGACCATCTGCGCTGGTTGGTCATGGGACCGCCAGCGAAGGAGTGGGACAAAGAACCGCCTTTGCCGGTGGTCAACCTGGAGCCCAACTATGAGACGCACCCCGCCTATCACAGCAAGAGGCGGTTTACCGACTTTGAAGTGCGGCGCGCAGCCTATTGGAGCCTGCTGGTCGCGCCCTCAGCGGGTGTGACTTTTGGCCACAACGCCATCTGGGTTTGGGCGGAGGAGCCGGAGGTGCCCGAAGGGCACCCACGAATTGGCACTGTGGCCCCCTGGCGGGAGGGGCTGGACACGCCGGGCGTGCGGAGCATGGGGTGCTTGCGGCGCTTCTTCGATCCCCTGCCCTGGTGGTCGTTGCGCCCCGCGCCGGAACTGCTGGCCGAACAGCCGGCCGAAGGCGATCCACAGTGCTTCGTGGCTGCAGCGAGGACGGAGAGTGGCGAACTGGCGGTGGTGTATCTGTCCCAGGGCGGCGACCTTCCCTTGCGCCTGGAATCACTGAAACGCCCTGCCGTTGCCCGCTGGTTCAACCCCCGCACGGGCGAGTGGACCGATGGTGGCACGGTTGAGGAAGCCTTACCCATCCTCACCGCGCCCGACAGCAATGATTGGGGGCTGTGTATCAGTTGACCGATGACCACCGACCGCCGCCCAAATGCGTAAGTTCAGCGGTCTGCGGTCGGCCGCCGGCGGTCTCTGGGAAAGCCTCGCCCGGGTAATTAATGGAGAATCTTTCATGTCAACACTTGACCTCCACGGCCTCATCCCCGCCACAGTCCTGCCCATGGCGGAGGGCTACGGGATTGAAGAGCCAGGGCTCAGGCGCTACATCCACTGGGTCGTCGAGCAGGGGGTGGTGGGGGTGGCGATCAACGTGGACACCGGCGAAGGGCTGCACCTCTCTCCGACAGAGCGAGTGCGGGTGGTGGAGATTGTAGCTGAGGAAGTGAAGGGCCGCGTGCCTATCATCGCCGGGCTCATTGCCAGCTACACTGCCCAGGCGGTAGAGCTCGCTCGCCAGGCCCAGTCCGCCGGGGCTGACGCGCTCCTGGTCTTTCCCATCTCCGCCTTCCAGGGCGAACCCCTCGATCCAGAGGTGCCCTACCGCTACCATGCCGCCATCGCCGAGGCGGTGGATATCCCCCTCATCCTCTTCCAGCTCCAGCCCGCGCTGGGGGGATGTCTCTTCTCTCGGGAGACACTGGCTCGGCTGACGGGGATCGAGTCGGTCATCGCCCTTAAGGAGGCCTCCTTCGACGCCATGAAATTCTTGGAGGCGAAAGCGGTTTTGGAGCAAGCCCCCCGCCAGATCACACTGCTCACCGGCAACGACAACTTCATCCTGGAGAGCTTCGTGTTGGGGGCGGAGGGAGCGCTCATCGGCTTCGGCACGTTGGCCACACGGATGCAGGTGCAGATGGTGAAAGCCTGGCAACGGGGCGATCTAAAGGAGGCCTTCCGTCTGGGGCGGATTATCCAGCCCCTGGCGGATGTAATCTTCGCCCCGCCGGTACGCAACTACCGGGCGCGGACGAAGGAGGCGCTGGTGATGCTGGGTGTGCTCGACCGGGCTACCGTGCGCCCGCCCCTTTTGCCTGTAAGCGATGCGGAGCGGGAAGGGGTACGACGGGCACTGCAAAAGGCGGGGCTGCTGAGTTGATGGGATGGGGTAAATTGGCCAGAAACATACGCCGCACAATCCTCGCTCTATTCTTCCTCTCCGGCCTCAGCGGGCTGATCTACGAGGTGGTCTGGGTGCGGCAGCTCAGCCTAGTCTTCGGCGTGAGTGTCTACGCCGTGAGCGCGGTGCTGACCGCCTACATGGCCGGGCTGGCCCTGGGCAGCTACGCCTTTGGGCGCTGGATTGATCGGCTGGCGGATCGCCGTCACGTGCTGCGTGCCTATGGCTCGCTGGAGGTGGGTATCGGCCTGACAGCGCTGCTCCTCCCCCTGGCCCTGTCCGGCCTGACAGACGTCTATGTCTGGATCGCCCGACATCTAGGCCTGAGCTTCTACGCCTTTAGCCTGATCCGCTTTGCCCTTTCTCTTGTGGTGCTCATCGTGCCCACCACACTGATGGGGGCCACGCTGCCGGTGCTCAGCCGCTTCGTGGTGAAAGGGCAGGAGCAATTGGGACTGGAGGTAGGAGGGCTGTATGCGGTGAACACCCTGGGCGCGGTGGTGGGCGCTTCGGCCACGGGGCTCCTCCTCATCCGGCTGCTGGGCGTGGCTCACACCACCTGGCTAGCGGCGGCCATCAACCTGCTGGGGGGGGCGGCGGCTTGGGGTATCCCTCTGGGGGAAGAAAAGGAAAAGAAAGGAGAGAAAGGGGAAAGAGGGAGGAGGGAAGGGGAAAGAGAGGGGGGGTATCCCTCACAGGTGATACGGCTGGTGCTGATCGGCTTCGCGCTGTCAGGCTTTGTATCGTTGGGCTACGAGGTGCTGTGGAGCCGAATACTCACCATACATTCCTTCAACGCCGTGTATTCCTTCTCCATCATGCTCACCATCTTCCTGGCTGGGCTGGCGCTGGGAAGCTGGATCGCTGCCCGGCGGGTGGACCGGGGCAAGCGGCTTGCCTCGGCCTTTGGCCTGTTGGAGCTGGGGATCGGCCTCTCAGCTATCATCTCCCTCTTTGTATTCGCCAAGCTCCCCACCATCAGTATGCGCATCTGCGAGATGTTGGGTTCTGCTGTAGATCCACTTAAGGCCACTATCTTGGAGTTTATCCTTTCGCTGGTCACAATCTTCATCCCCACGCTGCTTATCGGCGCTGTCTTCCCTGTGGTGAGCAGGGTCTGCGCCCAGAGCACAGGCCACATCGGGCAGGCCATCGGCGACATCTACGCTTTCAACACCCTGGGCACCATCTTCGGTTCCTTCGTGGCCGGTTTCGTGCTCATCCCCCTGCTGGGACTGCAGAGCTCGGTGATCCTGTTGGCTATGATCAACCTCTTCATTGGCTCGGCCGCCCTGCTCTTTGCCCCCCAGGCCGGGGCAAGGCTCCAATACGGCTCCATCGCCCTGTCTGTGATCCTGGCAGCGGTGATGATCTCCTCCCTCCCCCAGGGGATGTACCTGGGCTTCCGCGAGGGGCCAGGGGAGCACCTGATCTTCTACAGAGAGGGGATTGACTCCACAGTGGCTGTGTTTTATGTCAAATATGAGGATTTCAAGATATCCTTCGTCAATGGGCGGATGGAAGTGCCCACCGACAAGCTCTCCATGCAGACCTTCCATCTGCTGGGGCATCTTCCCCTGCTGCTGCACCCCCATCCACAGGAGGTGCTGGTGCTCTCCTTCGGCAATGGGATCGTCTCCGGCTCCATCGCCCAACACCAGGAAGTGCAGCGCATGGACGCCGTGGACCTTTCCTCGGAGATGATCGAGGCCTCGCGCAAGTATGCTGAGGAGAACCACAACGTATTGGAGGACCCCCGGCTGCACATCATCGTCGAGGATGCCCGCAACTACCTGTTGTGCACTGACAAGCGCTACGATGTGATCACCGCCGACGCCACCCACCCCATGAACTCCTGCTCCTGGGCGCTCTTCACCCGAGAGTTTTATCAGCTTAACAAGGAGCACCTCAAGCCTGGGGGGATCATGATCCAATGGCTGCCCCTACACGACCTCGCTCTAGAGGACTACAAACGCATTGTGAGAACCTTCGAGTCCGTCTTTCCTCACACCACCCTGTGGCAGGTGGGCCATCCCTCCAGCACCCATACCCTGCTCCTTGGCACGCCGGAGCAGCTCAGCCTTGACTTGAGGGCCATTGATGCTAAACTAGGTGGACAGGACATCTCCCCTCTGCTGGGCAAGGCCGAGGAGCTGCCCACCCACTTTCTGATGGATGAGGAAGCCATTGACCACTACACCGCCGGGGTGGAGCTCGTGACCGACGACAACGCCTACTTCATGCCCAAAGAGGAGGTGCGGAAAATCCTGGAGAGCTTCTCCCTGTATTGGGTCAGAGCTCCCATTGTGGATCGGTAGCGGAGATGAATTATACCTTCCCTCGAGGACTACACCAAGCTGGGAGGTTCCCTCGTCTTCAGGGGCGCTCAACTGCGGCTGAGTTAGGGGGCAAACTTATCAGCCTGCTCCCTAAATCTGAATTACAAAAACAGGAGGTTAAAAATGGCAGATCAGAAGATCTATCATGCTCCCGATGTGGACATCGAGGGGCTGTCGGAGGTGCTCTCCAGTTGGTTCGAAGGCCAGGGCCTCGGGGTGCAGGTCCTGGACGGCCCTCAGGGTGGCAAGATAGTGCAGGCCCGCCAGCCCGAGGGCGAGAAGTGGAAGAAGTTCATCGGCCTATCCAAGGCCCTCAACGTGACGCTCATCCCCCAGGGTGAGAACCTGGTGGTGGAGATGGGAGCTGCCGACTGGATCGACAAGGCCGTGGTAGGAGGGGTAGGGGCACTTATCTTCTGGCCCGCTATCATCCCCGCGGCCTTTGGGGCCTGGAAGCAGTACGACCTTCCCAAGAAGACTTTTCAGGTGATCGATCAGTACATTGCCACAGGCCAGGCCCCTGTTGCCCCTGTGCCTGGCCGCGGGACAGGCGAAGTCGCACCAGTAGGGCTCACCTGCCCATCCTGTGGCAAGCCTGTCGAGGCGGGGATGAAGTTCTGCCCCTACTGCGGCGAGGCCCTCCAGCGGACATGCCCCAAGTGCGGGCAGGTCCTCAGCCCGGGAGCTAAGTTCTGTCCCAACTGTGGGGCGAAGGTCTCAGATTAGGGGAATTTTGTTCCTCTTTTTGGGCTAAAGGGGGGGGGCGATAGATGTAGTTCATTATTTAGAAGGAGATGGACCAATGGCTAAGGTGAAAATCGGGGTCGTGGGCTGCGGTGACATTGCTTTCCGCAACTACCTGCCGGGCATTGCAGCCTTGAAGGAGAAAGCGGAGCTGGTGGCGGTGTGCGACATCGTCGAGGAGCGGGCTCAGCGAGCCAAAGGGCAGTTTGGCGCACAGGAGGCCTACACCGACTTCCAGGAGATGCTCGCCTGGGCCGACATCGAAGGGGTGGTCAACCTGACCCACATGCCCATGCATGGGCCCCTTTCCATCGCCGCACTGGAAGCGGGCAAGCACGTCTACGTGGAGAAGCCTATGGCGGTCTGCCTGGCGGACGCCGACCGCGAGGTGGAGTTAGCGAAAGAAAAGGGGCTCAAGCTGTGCTGTGCCCCGTCCACCTTCCTGGGCTCGATGAACCAGAGGGTGAAGGAGTTGGTCTCTGGCGGGGCCATCGGGAAGGTGTGCTTCGCCCGATCGCACGGCTCCCACGGCGGGCCAGCCCGCTGGGAGGGCTACACCTCCGACCCCACCTGGTTCTATCAGAAGACGGCAGGGCCGGTGCTGGACCTGGCCGTGTACTCCATTGACGCCCTGACCCGCGTGTTGGGGCCGATCAAGCGGGTGGCGGCCTTCTCTGGCCTGGTCGTGCCGGAGCTCACCATCCTCTCCGAGGGGGCCCGAGGGAAGGAGCTGCACCCCGAGGTGGATGACACCACGTTGATGCTTCTGGACTTCGGGGGCATCCCCATCGCCTGTGTGGATGGCACTTACAACCTGCTGGCCTCTCAGGGGCCGTGGATGGAGTTCTACGGCGACAAAGGGACCCTCAACACGCCTCAGTTTGGAAAGGAGCTCCAGCTCTTCCAGGCTGAGTCCGAGGCACCTGGCTGGCAAACCGTTGAAGTTGAGTTCACCGACCTGGACCGCATGGGGCTGGCCGTGGGCATTGACCACTGGCTGGACTGCATCCTCCAGGACCAGGAACCCTTCCTCTCCGGCGGGCATGCCCGCCACGTGCTGGAGGTTATGCTGGCCGCCTATGAATCGGCTGAGACGGGCCGGGCGGTGGAGATCAAAACTACGTTTTAGGATCGAATCCTCCCGCAGGTTAGAGTTCGTCAACAGGTTGGGCCGAGAAAAAAATCGCCACAAGGAAATCTTGCCGTAACCTGCGGGGGGACAGGTTTACTCATCAACTTACACACTACAAGGAGGATGTGACATGGACATCGCTGTCTCCAGTTGGAGTTTGCATCGCCATCTGCCCATGGCGGGCACCCGCCGGGATGAGGCGGGGGTGAAACAGTCCGGACGGATGGAGCCGGCTGAGGAGCCTATCTCCATCACTGACTTCCCCCGGATCATCAAAGAGCGGTACGGGGTCAACAAAGTCGAACTCTGCCAGATGCACCTCCTGAGCCAGGAACCGGAGGTCCTGGCCGAGGTGAAGGGGGCGCTGGAAGAGGCCGGAGTCTCGGTAGTGAATGTGCCCATTGATGTGGGCAATATCTCCCTCGACAACCCCGACTGGCGCGCCGAGGACATCGCCGAGATCAAAACCTGGATTGATGTGGCGGAGGTCCTGGGCAGCCCCTGTGTGCGGGTCAACTCTGGCCATCCGGGCGGTATCGTCTTCGGTCCGGCGGATCTGGGCCAGTTCGACCTGAGTGTGACCATCGCTTCCTATCAAGAGCTGGCTGCCTACTGCCAGTCCAAGGGCATGGCCCTGCTCCTGGAGAACCACGGAGGCATCTCCGCTGACCCGCAGAACATCATCAAGTTGATCGAGGGCGTGGCGAGCCCGGCCTTCAAGCTGTGCCCCGACTTCGGCAACTTCGATGACGAGGTGCGCTACCAGGGGTTGGAGATGATGTTCCCCTACGCGGCCATGGTCCACGCCAAGACGTACGACTTCAATGAGGCGGGCGAGCAGGAGCGCTTCGACTTTGGCCGCTGCATGGAGATCATGAAGGCCTCCGGCTACGATGGCCCCATCTCCATCGAGTTCGAGGGCATGGGCGATGAATACAAGGGGATCGCGCTGACCAAAGCGCTGATGGAGCGGTATCTGTAGGCTCTGTGGGCCAGCCGAACTGGGGGGCGGGACGGCGCAGGATATCCCGCCCCCAGCTTCTACTTTGGTATGACTTGCGGAAACAGTTGTCTTACCTGGACTTTGGGTTTATAATAGGCTGTAGACTGTCCCAGTCCGATGGAATGAGGAAGCGTTGAAGAAAAGGAGGGACTACATGACCAACCAAGGACAGCACACCTTGGAGGAGATCACCACCCAGCCCACGGCCTGGGCTGACGCGCTGGCTGATGTGAAGGGCAAGGCCGAAGCCATCCAGGCCCTCTTCGCCAAACAGGAGTTTCAGGAGGTGCTCTTCATCGGCTGTGGTTCGACCTATTACCTCTCCCTGGCCGCAGCGCAGGCCTTCCAGGGATTGACCTCCATCCGCGCCTGGGGCCTCCCCGCCTCGGAGATCCTTCTCTTTCCCAAGACCAGCTACGGCCCACAGAAGACACTGCTGGTGGCCGTCTCCCGCTCAGGGGAGACCACGGAGACAGTGCGAGCAGTGCGCGCCTTCCGCGAAGAGCGGAACGCGCCCGTGGTGGTGATCACCTGCTATCCCAGGAGCACCCTGGCCCGGGAGGCTGCCGAGACGGGCATCCTGCTGGTGGCCCGTCAGGGACAGGAGAAAAGCATTGCCCAGACCCGCTCCTTCGCCTCCATGCTCGTCGCCGCCCAGGGGTTCGCCGGCCTGGTCAAGAACTCTCTGCCTTATGTCAAATCCCTGGAGGGACTGCCCCTCATCGGCAACTGGCTGCTGCAGGAGAAGGCGGAACTGGCCCGGCAGCTCGGAGAGGAGCTGGCCTGGCAGCGGTTCTTCTTTCTGGGCTCCGGCCCCAACTACGGGGTGGTCTGTGAGGCCATGCTCAAGATGAAGGAGATGTCGCTTTCCTACTCCGAGGCCTTTCACTTCCTGGAATTCCGCCACGGCCCCAAATCCATGGTGGATGGGTCCACTCTGGTGGTGGGGCTCATCTCCCAGGGAGGACGGGAGCAGGAGATCGCAGTGCTGAAGGAAATGCAGGGGCTGGGGGCGACGATCCTGGTCCTGGCCGATTACGATTTCGGGCTGGAGGAGTTCGCCCACGTGGTAGCCTTCAACTCCGGCACCTCCGACTGGGCGCGCGGTGTGCTGCACCTTCCTGTGCTGCAACTCATGGCCTACTATCGGGCTATGGCTAAGGGGCTCGACCCCGACCGGCCGACACATCTGGATGCAGTGGTTAGGCTGTAGAAAGGATGAAAGATGAAAATCGGATGTCTGGCTTGGATATTTCGCCCTCTGAGCGAGGGAGCGCCCTGGTATGAGGCGCTGGAGTCCATCAGCCAACTGGGCTTCAAGGGGGTGGAGCTGATCCTCTGTCGCGAAGAAGAGCTGGAGAGCTACTGGACCGAGGAGGAGACCCAACGTGTCGCTGAGTTCTGCGACCAGAGGGGATTGCAGGTTTCCCAGTTCGCTATCTTCCAGCCGGCTATCGGAGGGCTGATCAGCCTGGACCGCGAGCAGCAGGCCCGCGCGCTGGAGGTCTTCGAGCGCTGTGCCCGGATCGCCTGCACGTTGAGCACACCGCTGATCAATTATGTATCCCAGTGGCCCGTGGGCCTGGAGGCACCCATCCCCTACGTGCCCAACTACTTCTACCTCCCCAACATGGGCCCCAACCCGACGGGTAAACTCACCATGAAGCTGCCGCCCTATTTCGACTGGGAGGAGCAGTGGGAGAACGTGGTGCAAGTCACGAAGAAGACGGCGGAGATTGCCAGGGCCTATGGACTGAAACTATCACTGGAAGGGCATATCAATGTAGCTGTACCCCATACCGATTCCTTCCTGCGTCTCTGCGACCACGTGAAGGATCCAGCCCTGGGCTACTGCCTGGACGTCGGCTGGGCGGCCTTACAGCGGGAGTACGTGCCCTGGTCCATCTACAAGGTCAAGGGCAAACTGGTCAATATCCACGTTAGGGATTGCGATCATCTAACCACTGGCTTCGCCCGTCCTGGAGAGGGAGTGCTCGACTGGGTGGAGATCTTCAAAGCCCTTCTGGCCACTGGCTACGATGGTTACCTGAGCCTGGAGAGCTACGCCACCGACTGGCGGGACCGGAAGATCGCCATGACCCGCGAGTATCTGGAGGAATGTCTGACTCTCGCTGAGTCAACACATCAGTAAGTCAATCGGTCAGTGAGTTAACGAGGTGTCCTATCCCATTGACTGGTTATCTCATTTACTCGTTCCCCACTATTGGAAAGGAGATATCACCATGAAAGTCGGCCTCTATTCCATCACCTACCTGGGTATCTGGTACGATGGCCCGGCACTGACGGTCAAGGAGTTCATCCACAAGGCCAAGGAGCTGGGGTTCGACGGCGTGGAGTTTGACGGCAAGCGGCCCCATGCCAACCCCATGGACCTAGATCAGCGCACCCGCGAGGCCATCCGCAACGAGGCGGAGAAACTGGGGCTGGAGATCCCGGCTTTCTCAGCCAACAATGATTTCTCCAGCCCTGTGCCTGAGCACCGCGAGTGCCAGCTCCTCATGGTGCGCGAGCAGGCGCGGCTGGCCGCTGACCTGGGGGCCAAGGTCGTACGCCTTTTCGCCGCCTGGCCAGGCGTGACTTTACGAGATGGGATAGCACTCTACGAGGAAGCGCGCCAGGGCTGGGAGCGGGCTTACCCCGATGTGCCCCGGCTGGCGCGCTGGCGGCTGGTGCGCGACTGCCTGAAGGAGGCAGCGGCCTTCGGCGAGGAGTTCGGCGTGGTCATGGCCCTGCAGAACCACGCTCCCATCATCCGCCACTGGAAGGACACCTACGACCTGATCAAGGAGGTGAATTCCCCCTGGCTGAAGATGTGCTGGGATGTGCCCATCGAGCCCCGGCAGGATGACGAGTGGCTGTGGGAGGCAGGGAAAGTGATCGGTGAGGAGGGACTGCAGGCCCACTCCCACTTCGGCGGTGAGTTCTTGCGGGATGAGGAGGAAGCGGTGCAGCTCAAGCCCATTCACTACGGGCAGACACCGGTCAACTACCCAACCTTCCTGAAGATCATGAAGGAGATCGGCTACGACGGCTATTTCTGCTTTGAGTTCTGTCACCCCGCCGTGGACGAGAACCACAACCCAGCAGGCATCGAGTACATCCACGAGCAGGCAACCATGGCTCTGGAGTACATGCGTGATCGCATCGCTGAGGTGTAGTTCGTGGTAGACGAAGCCGAGGAGGTAGCTGCGCAGTATGACCCCATCCTGGCGCTGGACTACCTTTGATGCCCTGCAGGACCGCAACTTCCGCTGGCTGTGGGTGGGGCAGCTAGCCTCCTCGGCGACCTTTCGGATGGAAAGTGTGGCCTGCATGGTGACCGACAACACCCTGCTTCAGGCCAACTCCCACGACCGGCTGCGGGGGCGGGTGATGAGCGTATACATGATGATGTGGGGGCTGATGTCCCTGGGGACGCTTCCCACGGGGGCCATCGCCGACCGGGTGAGGGTGCCCTTCGTGGTCAGCCTGGAAGGTGGAGTGTTGGCCCTGATCTTCCTGGGTGTGGGATGGCTGTGGCCCCGGATGAGGAGGTTGGAGTAAGGTGGCGTTCTCACACCCATTCTAGCAGCCTCCTTCTCGGGACGCGAGTTTGGGCGTGTGATTCTACTGTACAGCGGCTGTTCTGACGAGCTCAAAGGGGCTGGTCTTGCATTGACCAGCCCCTTTTCCCTGCGGAAGCGAGTTGTCACCGCCTGCCAAACCTCTGGATGCGTTAGTCAGGAGTAGCTCTTCAGCACAAGTGGTGATCCTGGCTTGGAAGAAGAGCCTGTGGAAGCCTGTTGCTGAAGGGTCGAGAGTGAGATGGGGGGAAGAGAGGACATGGAGAGACTTGTAGCTAGCTCCGGGCCCTCTGTGTTTGCAGTCCAAGGGATTGTCTTCCCAGACCGTCATACTTTTTCAGCATAAGGGGAAAGTAGACTCTGCTATGGGCCCATCTGATCATCTCTTTGAGGGCCAGATACGCCGGGCGTGGGGTGTAATCCTCGTTGACGATGCTGAACCAGTATTGATGGCTGGTCTCCACACAGTGCACACTGAAGTCCAGGTTCCAGACGAACATCACTCCTACTCAAAGCCACCCCTCCAACGCCTTCTGATAGACCCTCACCAGGTAGTCCGCCTGCTCCTGGGGCGAGACTTTCATCCAGTTGAAGTCGCCCAGATCTATGTCTGTATCATGGAGCCAGCCGAACTCCAGGGCCCATACCTGCTTGTCACCATCGCCGTTGGCCACCATGATGTCTCGTAGCTCCGTCACCCGGGAAAAGTAGAAGTGATGGGGGTCACTGGTGTCGTCCGGTGAGTAAGCGAAGCCCATAGGGTTGGCTTCCAAGATGTCGAAGTAGTCGGCCGCCCCCGCATCGTACATCCGCTGGAGATAGAGGCGGTCATCCACCGCTATCGCAGAGTCGTCATTCGTGGGAGCCAGCCCTGCCGAGACGATGATCGCGGTGGGATTGGCTGCCTTGGCCCCTTCGTAGGCCGCCTGCAGCAGAGTGACGTACTATGCGGCATCTGGCGCCTGGCCACCCCACTCCGCGGCCAGGTTGGGCTCGTTCCAGATCACATGGGCTGAGACCCGATCGCCACAAAGCGGCTCACCAGAGCATGCATGAAGTTCCTGAGGTAGACTGGATCGGTGGGCGGTACAGTAGTTCCTCCACCTCCGTTGGCCCAGGTCGGCGGTCGGTCCACCCGCATCACGATTCTCAGGCCTACTTCTCGCATTGAGCCACAGCGCGATCCAGCCAAGCCCAATCGTACTGCCCCTGAACCGGTTCGGCCAGGGCCCAACTGGCGTAGTAGAGCACCCAGTCGAAGCCCACCTGCTCGACAAGTTCCAGAGTCTGGTCATCCACAGAGGCGACAGCCATCCCACACACGTAGCAAGTCCGATGGGAAGCTGTAATGTAGTCCCTCTTCGTCTCGGTGTCAGAACCCGCAGGGCCCGAGATAGTGAGGGAAACCGTATAGGTTCCGTCTGTGTCGTACGTGTGAGAGGGATTTTGCTGGGTGCTGGTCGAGCCGTCGCCGAAATCCCAATTCCAGCTATCAATACTTCCCGTAGATAGGTCTGTGAAATTCACCGTCAGCGGCACAGGACCGTTTGTCTTGTCCGCTGTGAAGTCGGCCTGAATGGGTATGCGAGTTAGTGTCGGGGTTCTCGTTGGAGTTCGGGTCGGCGTAGCTGTGGGCCCTTCCCGTACAGTGAAGCTCCAGGTGCTGCTCCAGCCACTCTCCCCACACCGGTTGCGTGCCTTGACATGCCACCGGTAAGTGTATCCAGCCGTTCGAGTACCAATGTCCTGTCAGTGGTAAAATAAAACTACGGGCGGACTAAGAGCCTTACTGAGACAGCTGATAAAGTTAATGACAAGGCACTTGAGGAACAGCGATTGATTCTAGCGAAAAAAGGCGGCCATACTACTCCCGAAGAGTGGAGCCTCTATCCTGACCAACAACCGTGCAATGCTAGAAATTGATGCCTATGTGGTCAGTCATCTAGCGATAGTGGAAGCCAACGCAGTAGTTGTTTCCAAAGATTTCCTCTACTATTGGCTTTGCAGGTATGATGTCATTCCACATGCAAGAAACAAGGCATATCCCTCGCTAAGCCTTTCGGACATAAAATCCTTCGAAATCCCCGTCCCTCCCCTCGACGAGCAGCGCCGCATCGTGGCCTGCATCGAGGAGCTGACGGAACGGGTTGACGCCGCCCGTCGCCTGCGCGCCGAGGCCGCGGAGGAAAGCTGCCGCCATCCTGGCGTCGGTGCTAGAGGCGGTGTTTGGGCAGGTGGAGACAAGAGGGTGGGAAGTGCGACGCCTGGGTGAAGTCGCTAATCCTGTAAATGGCTTTGGGTTCCCGAAGGAGTATCAAGGCCATCAGGGATTGCAGTACCCCTTTGTGAAGGTAAGCGACATGAACCTTCCAGGCAATGAGATCTACCTGTCCAGAGCAGTGAACACAGTGGATGATGGCCTCTTGAGACAGATTCGCGCTAAGACTTACCCTGCTGGAACAGTCATCTTCCCAAAGATTGGTGGTGCGGTTGCGACTAACGAGAAACGAATTCTCGCAACTGAGGCAACCTTCGACAACAATGTGATGGGTGTCATCCCAAGTCCGCTGCTGGATACAAAATGGCTCTATTACTACTTGATGAGCATCGATCTAATGACGTTAGCGAGGGCGACTATCATGCCTTCGATTCGACAGTCAGACGTTGCCGACCTGGACATGCCATTGCCTTCACTCGATGAACAGCACCGCATCGTCGAATACCTCGACGCGGTTCAAGCCAAGGTCGAAGCGATCCGCCGCTATCAGGAGGAGACGCGAGCGGAGATCGAGGCGATGACGGGGGCGGTGCTGGAGAGGGCGTTGCGGGGGAGAAGCTTTGCTTCTCCCCGAATGGTGCGGTATAATAGACACGAAAACATGAATCGAGAGGGAGGTCTGAGAACGATGAGGACAAGTGTCGCGGTATCTGCAACATATCAAGAAGTGCTGGATGGTGTTCGTCGTCTCAGCCTGGAAGAACAACTGGCGTTGGTGGCCGACATCGCCACAGTGCTGCGCGAGGCAGTCCGCACTGAAGACGAGGTGACCGAAACAGCTTATCTGGCGGAATCCCCCACCTTCCAGCGGCTTGTCGAGCAGGGACTGAAGCAAATAGAAACTCTGCAAGCCAATCCCTTTGCGGCATGGCTATTCCAGGCTTCGGGCACCGGATTTGGAAGGTACGGCTGGCCAGCACTGACATGCAGGTCGGGAAGCGAGGTGGCTACCGCGTTATCTACGCTGTTGATCGGGAAGAGCAAGCTTGTCATTTGCTGTTCATCTACGCGAAGCTAGAGAAGACAGACATGTCAGCCCAGGAGCTAGAAGACCTCTTACTGGAATTGGAAGCCTTTCTCTATGGAGATGAATAAGAGAACCCCCGTACATAACATCGGCAAGGATATCGAGAGCGTGGAATACCTCGACGCCCCGCAAGCCAAGGCCGAAGCGATCCGCCGCTATCAGGCGGAGACGTGGGAGGAGATCGAGGCAATGACGGGGGCGATGTTGGACAGAGCGTTTCGGGGGGAGTTGTGATAAACAGCTCGCCCATATCCAACATCGCGATGAATTTGCCCAGCGTGGGCGACGACTTTGGATGAGGGCATAGCGCAGAGGAATTGAACTTCACTTGCACAGGAGGCTTGGGCGAATGAAAGCCAATATTGAAGCGGAGAAAACAGACCACGATGACAGGTACGAGTTTCAAGTCACTGTGAGGGAAGGAAGAGGAGAGACCCACCATCGCGTGACTCTCCAGAAAGCCGACTACGAACGTCTCACAGGGGGCAAAGCCAGCCCTGAAGCGCCGGTAAACGAAATCAACTGGGCAAACGCGCTGAGAGAGATGGTGACCAAGCCGGTTCGCCTTTCGGGACACGCTCGTGTCCAGTTGACGCGTAGAGGAGTCAGTGAGGACGAGGTGATCGAGGTGATTCGCACATCATCCTGGCAACCTGCCGAACTTGGCCGGCTGGAATGCCGTAAGAATTTCCTCTATGGGCGTGAGTGGAACGGTAAGTTCTATGAAACTAAACAAGTTCGCCCTATCTTCGTAGAAGAAGCGGAAGAAATCGTGGTGGTCACTGTTTATTCGTACTATTTCTGAATGGAGGCTGGAGGTGAAGATTACCTATGATCCAGAAGTGGATGCACTCTATATCCAGTTCTTGGACACGACGGTGACAACCGAACATCTAGCAGAGGGAATTGCAGTTGACTACGATGCAGAAGGACGGCTAGCTGGCATCGAGATTCTGGATGCACTGAAGCGCTTCGGTGATCCACAGGCCCTGCGCCAGGTTATACTGGAGAACGTGGGATTGGTCAGGGCGTGAGCAGGACCATGAGACCAAGATGAAGATGGGCGCAATTGGCTCCACACCTAGCGTAACTTTTGCGCAATCAGAGGCAGAATCGTTCAATCACTCGAAA